>OX638327.1:1947500-2346994 GCA_951812745.1 uncultured Nitrospirales bacterium | reverse complement strand
TAGCCGATGCCCGCACCCACCTGATACGCAAAGACGGTATCGCTGTCGTCGACGAGTGACGTGCCAGTGTCCGTCTCCGTATCAACCGAAATCGTAGCCACCCCGAGGCCGCCGCCGACATAGGGTACCCACCTGGACCCGGTGTCAAAATCATAGTCCACGTTGGCCATGAAGGCGAGCATTGAAAAATTACCGTCGATGTCTTGTGTTCCCTTCACCCCCTCATCGAAGGCATCTTGTTGTGCGGAGAGGAGGTCAGCATATTCAGTCCCTGCAGGTAGACGATCCCGTGCTATAGCCCCGTCCACGGCAAGTTTCACCAAAGCGCCCGGGCTTTTGACGTCCATTTCGTCTATGCCATGTCTGCGGTAGTCGATTTCTCCCTCCACGCGCAAGCCACTGGGGAAGGCGTACCCGGCCATACCTCTGATGGCAAACCCTGTGTCGGTGGCCGTCTTGGCGTTGAGCGCTTTAAACGGGTCACGGGCGGGAGCCGTGACGCTGGAATCGTTGAGAATACTGAGGCCACCTCCGATCCCGACGTAAGGCCCGTCGCCGGCATAGGCACTCGCGCCGAAGGACACGAGTATCACCGTGAGTGCTGCCAGCACGCCTTTCATTCCATTGGAGAAACACCCCATGCCGGGCTGCAAGGCCGGTTCATGGGAATCGACAACAAATGCAGGATCCGTGCGCATCGCTTTTCCTCCTTGCTGAAATAACTATATAAAACATGCTTCACCAGTGACGCGAGCCGAAGTTCTACTCAACATACTTATTCGGCATGTTATAATCAATACAGAATAACTATGAGCACTTCCCACACCATCGGATCCCTGGTTCTGGATCGCCTGCACCGACTCGGGCTGAAGCATATTTTCGGCATTCCGGGCGACTACGTCCTCTCGCTCTTTCAACTGATCGAGGAATCGCCCATCGAGCACGTCGGGACCACCCGTGAAGATTGCGCCGGGTTCGCGGCGGATGCCTACGCGCGGCTGCACGGCATCGGCGGAGCCTGTGTCACCTATTGCGTCGGCGGGCTGAACATCGTCAATGCCATTGCCTGCGCGTATGCGGAGCGGTCGCCGGTCGTGCTGCTGTCGGGTTCACCGGGACTGGCGGAACGACTGACCACACCCTTTCTTCATCACATGGTCCGGGATTTCTTTACCCAACGCGACGTGTTTGAAAAGATCACCGTAGCTTCCGTGATCCTGGATGATCCCCTCACGGCCGAACGGGAGATCGATCACGCCCTGACCGCCTTACTGCAATACAAACGGCCGATCTATTTGGAAATTCCCAGGGACATGGTCTTCGCCCCCGTCCGGGTTTCTTCCCCCACGCCTCCCACGACAACCGGCGAAAGCGATCCCCTCGCATTAAAGGAAGCCGTTGACGAAGTGCGCAGCATCCTTTCGGGCTCGGAACGACCGGTGATTCTGGCCGGCGCGGAAATTTACCGATTCGGACTCCAGAACGAACTCACGGCGCTGGTCGAACGCATGGGCGTCCCCGTGGCAACGACGTTGCTCGGCAAATCGGTCATTCGGGAGGATCATCCCTTGTTCATTGGCGTCTATGGCGGGCTCGTGGGTCGTGACGAAATCCTGGAATTCGTGGATCAAGCCGATTGCCTGTTGACGTTGGGCACGCTCTTGACCGACGTTGAAGACGTCAAAGTCCATTCCACGCTCTTGGCCGCCGGACGGACGATCCATGCCACGGCCGATTCGATTGCCATCAAGCACCACCGCTATGAAGGCGTTCGATTCGAGGATTTCATCCGGGCGCTTTCGACGGCCCCGTTGCCCTCGTTTCTGCCGCGACCGCTGCCCACTCGGGATCTTGGCGCGTTTGAAGCGCCGGCGCCGCACGCGCCCGTCACCCTTCAGAATATGGTCGGCTACCTGGACGGGCTATTGAACGAACACACCGTGGTAATTGCCGACGTAGGCGAATCGCTCTTCGCCTCCGCGGACCTGCGCGTGCGGAAAAGCGCCGAGTTTCTTTCTCCGGCTTATTATACGTCCATGGGATTCAGCGTCCCCGCGGCGCTTGGAGCAGGCTTCGCCGATCCGTCACTGAGGCCGCTGGTTCTGGTCGGCGACGGTGCGTTTCAGATGACCGGGACCGAACTCGCGACCTGTCTCCGGCACGGGCAAACGCCTATTGTCATCATTCTCAACAACCGCGGCTATTCCACCGAACGGGAAATTTTGGAAGGACCGTTCAATGACGTTCATGAATGGCGCTATGACGCAATCTGCACGTTGCTCGGCGGAGGCATCGGGCACCGGGTCGAGACGTTCGGGACCTTTGTGCAAGCCTTGGATTCGGCCATGGCGGATTCCGAACACCTGCACGTCCTCAACGTGATCCTCGACCCCAAGGACCGCTCCACCGCCATGACCCGTGTGGCGCGTCGATTAGCCAAACGCCTGTCTCAGCCAAGCCCCGAGCGTTCTTGACCCTCCCCCTCCCGTTCCCTTACCCTTTGACGAACACTACTGGATTCCCGATTCCGACTGCGGGAAGGGGACAGGAGGGGGAGAGGTCGTAACGACACGTGAGGTCCGTTCATGAAAGCGCCGTTTCATCAATTCAATCCCAAAAAATTCTCTTTTCGGAAAGACCCGGTGCTGGTGCTGGAAAATTTTTGGACCGAACAGGAAATGGAAACCTTTCGAGAGGCGATGACGCATTCGGCCTGGACAGGCCTGCGGGACATGCCGGCCGTGTCCCGAGCCTTCCCCCAGTCGGGCAATTGGCTGAAAGCCGACATCGGTCCTCGCGAGCGACAACTCTTTCTCGAGAAATTGTCACTGCCGTGCATTGCGAATTACATGGAATCTTTTCCCAACGTTCGGCAACGCCACGTGAATTTCAATTACTATTCCTATGGCGCCGGAGACTGCCTGCCGACGCATGACGATACGGATGAAGCCTACGCCGCGAACCGTGACCGCCCACCACCACTCCGGCGGCTGGCCCTGGCGACCTACGTCCATTCCGAATGGAACACGGATTGGGGCGGGGAACTCATTCTCTATCATGCCAGGAAGGATTCACGCGGGAACCGCATCCTGGAAGTGGCGCAATGCATCGCCCCGGAACCGGGATCGCTCGCCCTCTTTGCCGTGCCCCGGTTCCATCGCGTGTGCCGGGTGGATGCGTTGGCGGGCGAGCACAAACGGCTTTCGATCGCCGGTTGGTTCATGACGGAACACCACATCTGAAGAGGGCCGCTTTTTGTTCCGGGCTGCTCATCATCACGGCAGTCACGTTTCTCCCAGCTCCACCCATGCACGCCATCACCACCATTGACTGTCACGTTGCCGGCGAAGCGCTTCGCGTGGTGACGGCGGGATTTCCCGAGCCTTCCGGTTCCACCGTCCTGGAAAAACGCCGGCATTGCCGAACACACCTGGATCATCTTCGCACCGCGCTCATGTGGGAACCCCGAGGCCACCACGACATGTATGGGTGCCTGTTGGTCGCTCCCGGACACTCACAAGCCGATACCGGAGTGCTGTTTTTCCATAATGAAGGTTACAGCACGATGTGCGGGCACGGAATCATCGGACTCACGACGGTCATGCTGGAACAGGGATTGTTTCCGGCTGCCGGCCCGACCACCACAATCCGGTTCGACACCCCCAGCGGTTTGGTGACCGCACGGGCTACCATCGATGAAGGCAAGGTTCGAAGCGTCACGTTTCTCAACGTACCGTCCTTTGTTCTTGCCATGGAGCAGACAATCCAAGTGCCGGGAATCGGCCCGGTTGTCTATGATCTGGCCTTTGGCGGGGCATTCTATGCCTTTTGCCGTGCGGAGGCGCTGGGTCTCACCCTCGAACCCAAACACGCGCCGCAACTCCAAACCCGGGGCCTCGCCATCAAACAAGCCATCATGGCCGAACGCAGCATATCCCACCCCACTGAGCCGGAACTTAGCTACCTCTACGGCACGATCTTTGTCGGTCCTCCCCTTACGGCCGAAGTGAATGTGCGGCATACATGTATCTTTGCCGATGGCGCATTGGATCGATCGCCGACAGGAACCGGAGTCAGCGCCCACTTGGCGCTCCTCCACGCCAAGGGAGACCTGGGAGTGGGACAATCTCTGCGATTTGAAAGCATTTTGGGCGGACAGTTCGGAGGAAAAATCGTGGAGGAGACGCAACTGGGCTCTCACCCGGCGATTATTCCGGAAGTCGAAGGTCACGCCTGGCTCACGGGGCGTCACGAATTCGTGATCGATCCGGACGACCCGTTAAAGGACGGGTTTCTGTTGGGCTAGGAGGCTGATTAGTAGCCCCTCACCTCTCCGTGTTTTTCCAACAGCTTGAGATGGGTGGCCTGCAGACCGATGATGGTCTTGGCATCTTGGATGGTGCCATCCTCAATACGATCCATGGCTTGGGCAAGCGGCATTTCGACGATCTCCAGGACTTCATCCGCACCAAGGCTTTGCGTGCCCGGAGAGAGGTCGTAGCCCGCAAAAATATGAATGATTTCGTTGGTAAAGCCCGGCGTGGTCAAGAAGCTCAGGATCGGCTCCAACCGCCCCACCTTGTACCCGGTCTCTTCTTCCACTTCCCGAGCCGCGCAATCCCCGGGATCTTCGCCTGGATGGAGCTTGCCTGCGGGTATCTCATAGATGAAGCTTCTGACGGCATGACGATATTGCCGGACCATGACCACCGTCCGGTCGTCTTTCATCGGCACGACGGCCGCGGCCCCGGGATGAGTGATGACCTCGAGGTCGGCCGTGGCCCCGTTCGGCAGGGTCACCGTCTCCACGGACAGATCGATGATCTTTCCTTTATAAATCGGTTTCTTCATCGTGAACCATGCCCTGCTCTCATGGAATGAACGGGCTTCTCACGCCGTCTCATGCCGACGGCTTGGGCTTTTTATAAAACGGAAGGGCGACCACCCGGGCGGGGACTCGCCTGCCTCGAATCTCGACGTCGAAAGCCGTGCCGGTCTGGGTATAGTCAGGATCCACGTACCCCAAGCCAATGCCTTTTTGCAGAATGGGTGACAGGTTTCCGCTGGTCACCGTCCCGATCGGTTCGTCCTGAGCAAACAATTTCATATCGTGACGGGGCACGGCTTTTTCCAATAATTCGAATGCCACCAGGCGTCGTGACGGTCCCTCTTGCAGTTGTTGTTTGAGGACGGGCTCGCCGATGAAGGCGCCCTTGGCAAAGCTCACGACCCATTTGGCGTTGGCCTCGATCGGCGTGATCGCTTCGGTCAGGTCGTTGCCGTACAACAAATACCCCATGTCGAGCCGCAACAAATCCCGCGCGCCCAACCCGGCAGGCTTCAGGCCGAACTCCTCACCGGACTGCATCAGTCGCTCCCACACGTGGGGAACCTGCGTCGCCGGCACGTACAATTCATACCCGAGTTCTCCGGTATAGCCGGTTCGCGTAATCAGACACGCGACGCCACCAATCGTCTCTCTCAGACATTGTCGCGGCTTCAGCCCATCGAGTGATGATTCCACGTGCACCTGCAACACCGACTTCGAAGCAGGCCCTTGCAGAGCCAGTTGGGCCAGATCTTCCGATCGATCCTCGATGCGAAGACTCCCCTGTTCTTCACTCTGCTGTTGGAACAGCCAACTTCTGATCTTGTCGAGATTCGACGCATTCACACACAGCAGAAATTCCTCCGCACCCAACCGGTACAGGAAAATATCGTCTTTGACGCCCCCTTCAGGGTTGCACATCATCGAGTACTGGGACCCCATCGGCTCGACCCGTTGCACGTCATTCGTGGTTACCCGCTGAAGGAACGGCAACGCCCCGGGGCCCTCGACGTGCAGGCGCCCCATGTGACTCACGTCGAACAATCCAGCCGTGGTGCGGACCGTATGATACTCATCGAGGACGCCAGAATACTGGAGGGGCATGGCCCAGCCGGTAAAATCCACAATTTTGGCCTTTCGGGCCACGTGGGCCTCATGCAGGGCAGTCTGTTTCATCAACGAGAGCAATCGGGAGTCGGGCAGACCGGAGCGCCACCCCGTAAACAAGAACGACTCCTTACCGGAGATCCAGCAGTTCCACCTCAAAAATCAGCGTGGCGTTCGGAGGAATGATGCGACCCGCGCCGCGACTGCCGTATCCGAGATGGGACGGAATGATCAACTTGCGTTTCGTGCCGATTCGCATGCCCACGACCCCTTCATCCCAGCCTTTGATGACGCGACCGGCACCCAACCGGAAAGAAAACGGCTCCCCGCGATCCACCGAACTATCGAATTTCGTCCCATCTTCCAGCCATCCCGTATAATGGACGAACGCGGTTTCTCCCACGTGAGCCTCCCGGCCATCGCCCGTCACCAGGTCCACGTATTGGAGACCGGACGACGTCTTGACGGGTTCCGGTTCGGCGCCGAGAATCGTTTCCGGCCCTTGCAGACAGAACAATCCACTCACCACAACGATCCCTACCCATATCCTGATGCTTTTGAACGGCATGTGTTTTCGTTCCTTTCGTTTCGCTGATGGACTCACTCCGTGAAGTCCGTCCCCGGCGCTTGTCTCCACGGGCCTCGTAGGTCGGATTAGCGTAGCGTAATCCGACATCCGCGCTCTAGCTATCGGGGAACGGCTCAGCAAATAACGCCACACTCGCGGTATACCCGTGGATAAAATTCTTCCCGCCCACCGGCCCGATCTCTCCGGCGGCAAAAAACCCCGCGACCGGAATCCCTTCGGCTTGTCGTTGGAGGGCCGTAATATCATGGTTCGGTTCGGCGAAGAATCGTCGCCCCCGGCCGTTGCAACTGAACAGCAGGGCACCTTTGAGGGGAGAATGCGGGTAGTTCCGGCGATCCTGGGCCAGCAACAAATTGAAGTCTTCACTGGCGGCCATCGGGTCCCGCACGTGAAATTGAACCGTCTGTCCTTCCTTCACGATATCGGAAATCGCGACGCCCCCGGATCGTTGGTCCGCCCCCAACAACCCGCGAATGAGAAAATCTCCCCGGTCAAACCGCTCGCGCTGCTCATCAAACGCCACGCCGACCTGCACCGCCATGGCGACCTGTTTTCCCCGTTCCGCTCCCAAGTGCTGAAGCGTCTCCTGGAGCCGTTCCAGGGTCGGCACGCCGCCTAACTCATACATGATATTTCGTTCGGCCTTGGTCACCACGTAACGCTCTCCGATGGGTTGGCAGCCCTGAGACACCAGGGTTCGAATCCACACCGGTCCCCACAAAGCCACCCCGACGAGGCCTTCTTTCACGATAGTGCCGTTGAAGACCAACCGATTTTCGCCCAGATCCGTCCCCCCGCTCGCAACGCCCCCGATCGCAGGGGCACCAGGGCAGCGTTCCTCCATTATCTCAAACACGTCTTCAATGGGTGTGGAAAAAGGATCGGCAAAGACCAGGAACGTCGGCCTGTCCGACAGCGATTCCAATTCCTCGGGCCATCCCTCAAGGCCTGTCCCGGGCCGTGACCCGGGAACAGCGGATTGCGTTTCCTTTTCATGGAACGTCAAATGAAAAGGGACGATCCGTACCCCTGGCAATTGTGCCGCCCACAGGGTCACCACCGACGCGTTTTCGTATTCCTCAAACGGCCCGATCACGCCTTCGCCCATACAACCGACCATCACGCGAGGGGCTAATTCCCGTTGGAGCGTCTCGACCAATTCGCCTAAGGCGCTCGCATAATGCGGCGAAAAAAACAGGCAGATCAAATCAGGGGACGTCCGGCCGAACGCCTCCCGGACGGATGTGATCAACGCCTGCGCCGCCTGGTCTGCGCCCGACTCACGCGCTATGGCAACGTGGAATTGCATAAAGTGCCTACACTGGAGTCTAACAATGGAGTCGCGCGATTGTCCACCGGAAGTAGAGAACAACGATCGTAGTTTCCTTGTGCGATTGCAGTTACCTTTGCGTGCCTCTTTTCCAATGATCGCTGCGATGTGGGAAACTCGCTTGGTGGATGCTCAAGTCGGTTCGGCGTTATTCACTCGATCTGGTGGGCAGGACGAAATCGTTTTCAAATACTTTGTAGGGTGCCGCCGCCAGGCCGACGTACGCATACACTCCCTGGGCGACGGCGTTGTCCTGTTCCACGTATAAACGAATGCCCGCCACGTTGCCCCGGCGTTCTCCTTCCCGTAATACGTAGTCGTACAACTGTTTGAACACACCGCGTCGTCTCCATTCCTTATGGACGTACACGCTTTGCAACCACCAAAAGGCCGCATTCCGCCAATCGCTCCATTCAAAGGTGATCAACAACTGCCCGATCGTCTTTCCGGTGGGCAGGTGTTCCATGACTACGTAGAACCCTTTGGCGGAGTCGACCAATATCGATTCCACACCGGCCTGGAGCAGGGGCCGGTTCAATTGCCTGCCCTCCGTTTCCCACGCGAGCGCCAGGTTAAACGTGACTAACGACTCAAGATCATGGGATTCGGCTAACCGGATATGGAAGTCTGAATGGTTCATGGTCGCGGAAATTCCCCCACAGATCTCCGCTGACACCTGCGGGGACAAGCCCTGTCCCCGACGTTGTTAATCGGGGAGCGAGGACAAGTCTAGGGAAGCGGTCGGACGTGCGGTTCGACAGCCAGCCACCCTTGAGGCGGTTGATACAGCCCCGCGGAGAATTCCAATTTCATGGCCTCTTCGGGACGCAGGCTGACGCGGTGGATCTTCGATTCCCCTACGAACGCCAAATACCCCGTAAAGGGGTGAATGGCCGTCGGCACAAACACCATGATGAGTGAATCGTCTTTGGAAATTTGGAGCATCCCAGGCGCGGTGCCCATCAAAAATCCGATCGCCCACAGGCCGGTGCGGGGAAACGGAAACACGACCACCGTACTTTGGCCGAATCGTTCCCGGAATTGAAAGACGTCGGTCATCCCCTTGAGTGTGTAATAGATACTTCTGACCAATGGTATTCGCTCAAACAGATCCTCTACTCTTTTGACGAATCGTTGCCCAATGAGGTGAGTCCCCAGCATCCCTCCCACCAAAATGACCAGGAGTAACAGCGCAATGCCCGCTCCAGGAATTTCAAACGTCATCACGGGACCCAGCAGGTCCACCCACAGGCCATCCAACGTCACAAACAAGGTGGAGAGAATCAGGAAGGTTCCCCAAGCCGGGACGACGACAAATAGTCCCGCGATAAAATACCGTTTGAGTTGCTGAAGTCGACTGCGCGTATCCATTCGTCCCGTCCACCCGCGACCGTTCACGTGACTCCCGTGAGTCGTCTTGCAATCCATCGACGTATTGACTAGTGTATGAAAGATGGCAGTGGAAAACAACTACACAAACGGGAAAAGGATGCATGAGTCCTGACAGCGGTTCAGCCACGGGGAGGCCTCTCGACCCCACGCTTCTGGAAATTTTATGTTGCCCGGAGACCAAGCAGGCGATGACACTTCTGGATGCCGCCTCCCTCGACATCCTGAACCGAAAAATTGCGAATGGGGAATTGCAAAATAAGGCTGGAAACCCGGTGAAAGAGCCCCTCGATGGCGCGTTGATCCGAAGCGATAAAAAGGTGACCTATCCGATCAGGGAGATGATTCCGATCATGCTCATTGAAGAAGGGATCCCCACAGACGGCATCCTGTAAACCGGACCGGCGAGCGTGCAGAAAGCGGCGTTAGGTTTTATTCATGAGAATCGGAGGCACGCTCACCCCTCCACAACCACCACACCGAGCGAAGCAACTGGACGCATACGTAGACAGAGAGCGCGAGTAATAAGCCATACAGCCATAGGGTCCTGGCAGGCCATTGGTCCGGGGCGTGCAGCAAGAGGGCCAGGGCGATATGCCCGCCCAGGCCAAGGCAGACGGCAAAAATAATCCACTCTCGTATCCAGCGGGACTTGAATCTGTCAGCGGCAAACATTCTCTGTCAGAACGGCGCACGGAGCCGTCGCCTGCGTGGGGACATGCGTCCCCGAAACACCGGTACAATGATCAACGTTAGACCGGGCTTTTGGCCGATTCGATTTCCGTGGCCGTAATCAGACTCGTGAGGTAATCGGTCACGAAGATCAGCGCTTCTTCCCGTCCGTCAGCCCTCCTGCCCTTTTCACGTCGTTGCACGGATAATTCATGATCCAGATCCGATTTGACGTCGCCTAACAATTTGTGAAGGGAGGCTGTGGTGAGATTCTGGTCCACGTCTTCAAACTCCTGGCACCGATCAAGCACCCAATTGAGCCCTTCCACTCGCCCCAAATACCGATCGTGGTCAGCCGAATCGATTCGAGCCATGATCGTGGAAAACGCCTGTGCTTCATAGATCAGGTTGTAAAAACTCGACATCGCTCGATGTAAAGTTGAGTTCATTGTACCTCCTAAATTCCTCGTAAGAGACCGGGCTCCGGACAGCGGGTCACGTAAACAATAACGGATGAAATTCTGCCATAAAGCCGTAATACAGGGGAGCAAACTCCTTCAAGCTGTGGGGACTGGTTTCCTTTAAGCGTTTAAAAAAGAAAATCTGCTGACGGGCATCAATTTGCTCGAGAATGGCCGAAAGCTGGGTGATGGAAATCGATTTCGAGGGGATGCTCAACACATAATGAACCAACCGTTCGACAAATTGTTGAGTCACGTACTCCGTCCTGAGATACTCATCGGGTACCTTCCCGGTTTCCAGGAGTTCCCAAAAGGGAATCGCCCGGGCTGAAAAAGGAACGGGATCAGGAGGAGAGATAGAGACGGCAGATGGGCCGTCCCCTATTGTGCTTGTGCGCTCTATTCCGGTTTCTCCCATATCTCGGGATCGCGTCTTTCGTCACGGTGTCTGGATGAGAGCAAAAACATTTCTTTAGGATACACCATTTAGAGAAGGAATCTAAGCAAATTTTTTGTGGGTCTCTTCTCGCTACACGGTTTTTCAACAAAAAAAAGCCGGAGGTCCGAAAACCTCCGGCTTTTTTTACAAACCCTACCAGGCTTCTTACAGCCAGGTAGCGCGTTCGGCTGGCCGAATGTAAATCGGCTCTTCCACTTGCTGCCGCACGGCTTCCTTCCCGGACTTGTTGAACCCTAACACGGTGTCGTTGTACATCTCGAACTTCCGACCGTGAATTTGGGTCTCAAACACTTTCGGTCCAGGAATGATGTCGTACCGGAACACGATTTGTTGGCTCGCTCTCCAGAGCTGGAGGACGGCTAACAGTTCCCGGCTCGGCACCAAGTACTTCTCGATCGCATTGTCCACGCCCGGCCCGAACATCTGCCGGATGTAGCCACGAGGCGCTTGCCGCGGGGGAATGTAAAACCCGTTCGGCTCCGTGCCCCATTGCGGGTACAGCGGTAACGCCACCTGTTCCACCCGGATGGTGTAATACAGGGGGTTCCACCGATCTTCCGCCCACAGTCCATCCTCGCCGACCTTGACGAGGTTCTGTAAGCGAATCTTACCCACGCAGGCCGCCATACACCGGGTTTCCATCGGCTCTCCACCGGTGAGAGGATCTTTCCCCTCGACCCGCGGATAGCAGGCGATGCACTTCTCGGTCACCCGAGTCGTGCCCCGATACATTGGCTTTTTGTATGGACATTGCTCCACGCACTTCTTGTACCCACGGCACCGGTTCTGGTCGATCAGCACGATCCCATCCTCAGGCCTCTTATAGATGGCTTTCCGCGGACAGGCGGCCAAACAACCCGGATACGTGCAATGGTTACAAATGCGTTGAAGATAGAAGAAGTAGGTTTCATGTTCCGGCAAGCTGCTGCCGGTCATGCGCCATGGTTCTTCCTTGGTAAACCCGGTCTTATCAATGCCTTCCACAATGGCGCGCATTGACGTGGCCGTGTCTTCATAAATGTTGACAAAACGCCATTCTTGGTCCGTCGGTATGTACCCGATCGCTGCCTGGCCGACTTTCGCCCCGGCATCAAAAATCGTCATACCTTCGAACACCCCATACGGCGCATGGTGTTTGCGGCCGACCCGCACGTTCCACACCTGTCCGCCTGGGTTGACTTGTTCGATCAACTGCGTGATTTTCACGTCGTAGAACTGTGGATATCCACCATACGGTTTCGTCTCCACGTTGTTCCACCACATGTATTCCTGGCCTTTCGAGAACAGCCATGTGGATTTATCCGCCATGGAACAGGTCTGGCAGGCCAAGCAGCGATTGATGTTGAACACAAAGGCGAATTGCCACTTTGGATGCCGTTCCTCATAGGGATACAGCATCTTCCGTCCTAATTGCCAATTATATACTTCTGGCATAAGTTCCTCCGTTTCTTTGAACCAAAGTTAGTCCAATTGCTAATAGTCCACATTTGATCATGGTTATCTGCTTACACCTTGATCTTAATGTGGTCGCCTTTGAGCCACTTGATCATGAACTCATTTTCCTGTCCAGGCGTAAACCCGGTCCGGACTGGCTCCCATGGACCCCTGCCGCCGATACCACCGTCCTCTGCTTTTGTAATCCGCATCAGACATTCTTTCGGAGTGGTGTTGACCGCATGGTTGTCCACTTGATACCCGAATTTAAACTTCCAGCCCACTGCGTGTTTCCCTGGCAGTGAGTCGGTTTGGTGCATCGGCATCAACCAGTCCCGGGTAAAGGACTGTTGCGCCCCATACCGGAAGTTGGATTGATAACCCGTATCCATCGCGATGGCCCGTCCATCCGGTCGGGTTTCGTGACCCTTCACGGATTTCGCGGTTGCCACGTACGGAGCGTGTTTCGCCATCGTCACGTGGTACGGGAACGCCGGGTTGTACTTCGACCGAATCATCAACCGAGCCACTTTGTAGTACGGGTCACTCGGTCTCCATCCTCGGTACGGCCGATCAACCGGATTGCCGTCAACGTACACATAGTCACCGTCGTTGATGCCCCGGTCTTTCGCCGCTTGTGGGTTCATGTGTAATTGATGCTCACCCACGCCCGGTGTCCGTTTATCCATCCGATACGCGTCACCGAAGTTCGACTCATACATCTGCACCCAGTCGTTCACTGACCATTGGCTGTGTACACGATGCCGCGTCTTCGGCGTCACGCAGTAGAATTGATACCCCTTCTCCCACAGCGGGTTGGAGTACCGTTTGATTTCCTGCCACGGCAGCGCAATGTTCCGCACCGTCTTGTCGTCATGGTGCTGCGCCGTGATAGGAATACCGTAGTCATCCGGCCGTACGTACGGGTTCGTCGTCATAATCGCGTTCGGCAGGTATGGAGTGGCCTCCGTACCTTCCCGGTGCGAAATGAAGTTTTCACCGTACTCAATGGCTTCCGGCTCCGTCCGGTAGTTTTCATACCGGCCAGTCCGCGTCCATTGCGGCTTCGATTCGTTCGTCTCTTCCCAGAACGGTTGCCGTGGATACGTCCGGCACAGCACCATCCAGCCCTTCTCGGACTTGAGCATGGTGTCAACACTGTACCCGTACCCCGTACAACTGGCATCCAACAACCGTTGCACGTACACGTCCACCCGGTTGTCGAAGACGAACTTGAAGTAATCCCGGAACCGCCCATCGCCCGTCATGTTGGTCAAATGGGCAGCCACGCCGGCTGTCGTATCCAGGTCGTTTCTGGTGTCATACAAGGGCCGGATGCCCCCTTTCCACACCTGGAACCACGGATTCGACACCGTCGCCGTATGTTCGGGATACGTGAACTCCATCCACGTATTCACACCCATGGCCACGTCCGCGTGGTTCACGTCCGAGGTCATCTCGATATCCTGGGTGACGATACATTCAATGTGTGGGTCCACGTTCTTCACCATGTCATAGTGGTGTTTGGCGTTGTTCAACACGTTCACGTTCGCCACCCACCGGAACTTGGTCGGGGTCGGCATGTGCGTTTTTCCGGTAAACACCCGGCGCCCATACTTCGGCGTGTTCACGATCAACGCCGTATCCCCATGGTTCCAGTAAGCCACCTCTTCACCATAGTAGTAGCCACGCACGTGCACTTCCTTACCATGTGCATTCGGATCCGTCGTGATCTTGAACGGATTCTCCGCAGTGTGCGTGCCCAAACCACCGCCGGACCACGGGGTGGCGTTCCAGATCCCCGCTTTGTAGTTCCCGGCCCAGGTATGTTGCCCGGTCCCGAACTTCCCGACGTTCCCGGCGATAATCAACACCATCGCCGCGCCACGCGCAATGATGGTTTGATGGAAGTAGTGGTTCGTGCCTTCCCCGTTGTGAATCGTCGCCGGTTTGATGGTACCTGAATCTCTGGCCCAGCGGACGATCAAGTCCTTCGGGGACCGGTTGATCTGGTGGACCGTATCCAAGTCGTAGTCCTGCAAGTGGACTTGATACAACTGGTAGATCGGTGCCACGTCGACTTCCCGGCCGTTCAGCAACTTCACCCGGTAGGTCCCGGTCAAGGCTGACTCGATGCCACTGTTCCGGTAATGCCAGCCCACCAATTCACGGTGAATCGGCACGGCTTGGTTCTTGTTCATATCCCACACCATGAAACCGCCGAGACGCGCAATCTTCGCCGGATTCAGGGTTTGCACTTTCCCCGAATAGGTCTTGGAGAAGTCCGGCAAGGAATAGCCCTTGATCACGTCGCGCGGATCAAGGTATTGCAGCGTGTCCGTACGGACCAGAATCGGCATGTCCGTATAGGCCGCGCAGAAATCATGGTCATGCATGTTCTCGTCGAACATGATCTTACAGGCACCCAAGAACAATGCCGCGTCCGTCTCCGGCCGAACCGGAATCCAGTAGTCGGCACGATACGCCGTCGGATTGTACTCCGGCGTGATCACGACCACCCGCGCGCCACGCTCGATACTTTCGAGCTTCCAGTGCGCTTCCGGCATCTTGTTTTCGACGAAGTTCTTGCCCCAGCTTGTGTTCAACTTCGAGAACCGCATGTCGCTCATGTCGATGTCAGAGGTTTGCACCCCGGACCAGAACGGATGCGCTGGGTTTTGGTCACCGTGCCAGGTGTAGTTCGACCAATACCGGCCGCCTTGGGCCTGGTTGGGCTTCACTTTCCGGATGTAGTGGTCGAGCAACGCGCCGCAGCCACCGTTCATCCGGGTGACGGACATCTTGCCGATCACGCCCAGGATGGGCATCCCCGCGCGGAACTTCATGGTCCGCACGCCGGAACCCTTGGTCATCTCGATCATTTCCGGCGGATAGCCCTGCTCCCGCAACCGACGGGCACCGGCTTCGCCGCTGTACCGCTCCGCGATAATGACCATGGCTTTGGCCAGGTACGTAAACGCCGTATCCCAGCTTACCCGCAACATGTCATCCAGGTACCGCGAAGTGAATTTGAACTTATTCATGACGTCCGGAGTGAATTCCGGGCTACCGGCATCCATCCAGGCTTTCCAACCACGGCGCATCAAGGGGCCTTTCAACCGATAGGGCCCATACACCCGACGATGCATCGTGTACCCCTTCAAGCACATCCGCGGATTGTGTGCAAACGTCCCGCGATTGCCGTAGAGGTCTTCATAGGTTTGGTGGTCGTAGTTTTGCTCGACCCGCATGACCACACCGTTACGCACGAAGGAACGCACGCGGCAGGCGTGGGTGTCGTTCGGGGAGCAGACCCACGTAAACGACGAATCATAGCGATACTGATCGTGGTACACCCGCTCCCAGGCGCGATCCGGATACTCGCCCAGGGGATTGCCCACTTCGACAACCGGTTGCAGCGCGGTCAGGGCCAAGGCTTTGTCCGCCAACGCCACTGCCGCCACCGTCCCGGTGGTCACCTTTAAAAATTGACGTCTAGAAAGAAACATTGCGAAACCTCCTCGTGTAAAGGCCGATTGGCCTAACGTGGAATGGATTAATGAAAAAACCCCCTATAGGGGAAACCCTTTGACTGACCACCTCCTTTCCTGACGCTTGCTTCATCATCCTGTTGATCATCCGCCATGAATACCGGCTGATTTCCTTTCATCTGCCCTCTTTTCTAGCAATTTTCGCGCCATCCTGAACGTTTTTAAAATATATTTATAACATGTTGAAAATAAATAAAAAAATATTCTCTTCCCGATACAGGATCTTCTCTCACGTTTCCAATTGGTAGCATGAAATCACCCATATGAAAACAAAGAGCAGACGCAACAACGCCATTCCCTGGAGATTTTCAAAATATTCAATTTTATATCAATAAAAACAATAGGTTATATTATTCTAGGAATCATCGTTTTGAATGGATGGCTCATAAAACGTTTCGTTTTCGTAACGCGACACCACAATCATGCCTTCCACAGTACAAACGGAAGATTTGACATAAAACTGTTCAACACGGATTGTAGTCGTCTTCTGAAAATCAAAGTCTTTCCAAATTGTTGGATGACGCGACGTTTGTCTAACCTCCAAGATTGAGTCATGGCGTTACCTGATGGCAAGAAATTGTCAACGAATGACGGAACCCATATGAGGATGGCCCCCGTGTCACGTGGCTTGACAGAAGCGTTCTGGCAACTCACACTGTAAGTAAGAAATTTCATGAAAAAGGAGAGACGATGAAAACCTTTGCACCATCGGCGTATCCATCTTCCCCCATGCGGTCCGGTCGTTTGAAAATCGGGTTGGCGATGACGGTTTTGAGCCTCGGGCTTGCCTTCAGTGCCCAGGCGACCGACGGGTTTACCGAGGAAGATGACCGGGTCCGCGGCAATCCTCAGGCCCCGCTCACGCTCTTGGAATATTCGGATTTTACGTGCGGATTCTGCGAAAAATTTTTCCAGGAAACCTGGCCGATCCTGTTTTCCGAGTATATCGACACCGGCAAGGTCCGCCTGGTGTACCGTGATTTCCCGCGGGCTCCCAGCGGTCCGAGCGTGGAGACCGCCCTGGCCGCGCGATGCGCGGGAGAACAGGGACAGTATTGGGCGATGCACGACCGGCTGTTTTCAAGCGGCGACAAATTTTCGACGGCGCAACTCCGGCAACAGGCTGAAGACCTCCGGCTCGATGCAAAGCAATTTACCACATGCCTCGAGGCATCCCGCTATACCCAGGACATTTTTAAAGACCGAATGGAGGGAGGCGCACTGGGGATCAGGGGCACCCCGCATTTCATTTTATACGCCACGAATGATCCTCAAGAAGCCATCGCAATCCCCGGCGCCTTTCCCTACGAGGTGTTCAAGGAAGAGATCGACAAGCTGCTCCAAACGGTATCCTCCCCCAAAGCTTCTTCCGAGTCCCTGTAAGAGGCGCGGGCCCCTGTCATCATGCGAGTACGGCCGAACGTTTAACACTCCGCCTGATTTCATCCCGTCTCCATGGAAACCATCGCTCCCATTCTCGTCGGTTCTGAATGGCGTGAAACCCCCGCGCGTCAGCCGGTAATCAACCCGTTTACCGACACCCCGATCGCAGAGGTCTGCCTCGCCCAACCGGCCGACGTCGAGGAGGCCGTGACCCTCAGCTTGAAAGCCTTTTCCAGTCTCGCCCGGTCCTCTTCCCATGCCCGCGCCACGGCGCTCCAGCACCTCGCCGCGAGACTGAAAGAGCAAAAGGAAGACTTTGCCCGTACCATCTGCCTGGAAGCGGGCAAACCCATCACCGATGCCCGGCGCGAAGTGGACCGGGCCGTTCAAACCTTTTCGATCGCGTGCGAGGAAGCCAAACGGATACCGGGAGAAGTCATCCCGATGGACATCAGCCCGGGCATGGAACGCCACCTGGGTCTCGGGCAACGCGTGCCGATCGGGCCGGTCCTGTGCATTACCCCGTTTAATTTCCCCCTGAACCTGGTCGCGCATAAAGTGGCCCCGTGCCTCGCCGTCGGCAACCCCATTCTGCTGAAACCGGCTCCGCAAACCCCCCTCACCGCGTTACGATTGGGGCGGCTCTTTCAGGAACTCGATCTACCGGAAGGAACCCTGAGCGTCCTGCCGTGCGAAAACACCCTGGCGGAATCCATGGTCCGCGATCCGAGAATTCAAGCCTTGAGTTTTACCGGCAGCGCCGCGGTCGGCTGGAGCCTGAAAGGCAAAGCAGGGAAGAAACGGGTCCTGCTTGAGCTGGGCGGCAATGCCGCGGTCATCATCGAACCCGATGCCGACCTGCACCAGGCCGCCCAACGGTGCGTCACGGGCGGATTTGCGTATTCCGGACAGACCTGCATTTCCGTCCAGCGCATGTACCTCCACGACGACGTGTATGACGCCTTCCTCGAGCAGTTGCTGCCTCTCGTCGAAACCCTGCCGGCCGGGGACCCTGCCGACGAAGCCACGGTCGTCGGTCCGCTGATCGACGAACGCGCGGCCATCCGGGTGGAAACCTGGATCCAGGAAGCCGTCCGGCAAGGCGCACGGCTCAGAACGGGCGGGACTCGTGACGGGTCGTTGATGCACCCCACGGTCCTGACCGACGTAGACCCACGCATGAAAATCTCCTGCGAAGAAGTCTTCGGTCCGGTGATGACTCTTTCCCGGTATCAACAGCTCGACCAGGCCTTCGACATGGTGAATGACTCCCCCTATGGTCTCCAGGCCGGCATTTTTACCCGCAACGTCGATTCGATCTTCCGCGCCTATCGGGCGCTCGACGTGGGCACGGTGCTGGCCAATGAAATCCCGACGTTCCGGGCCGACCATATGCCGTACGGCGGGATGAAAGATTCCGGGTTGGGACGTGAAGGCGTCAAATACACGATCCAGGAACTCTCGGACCAAAAGCTGTTGGTCCTGCACCTGTCCCGATAACCCGTGTCCTTTCTTTGTAGCGCCGTCAATGCGGGACGGCGCGCGGGCCGTCCCCTGCGGGCCCAGAACCAACCTGAAATTGACAAACCCGTCTTGCGGTTTCCTGCAAAGATTTGTCACTATAGCGCTCGTTTTGTCCATACACAGGCACGTCCTGTCTTGAGGACCGGGAGGAGACATGGTTCCCACGCATATTTTTCTGACCCGCGGGGTCGGCGTCCATCGGGAAAAGCTGGCCTCGTTTGAAGAAGCCTTGCGAAGCGCCGGGGTGGCCTACTGCAACCTGGTCAGCGTGTCATCCATCCTGCCGCCCAATTGCAAGATCATCCCACGGAAGCATGGGGAAAAACTCTTGAATCCCGGGGAGATCACCTACTGCGTCATGGCCAGGAGTGAAACCAACGAACGTAACCGGTTGATCTCGGCATCCATCGGCGTGGCGATCCCCCAGGGCCGGCACAAGACCTACGGGTATCTCTCCGAACATCACGCGTATGGGGAAACCGACGAAGAAGCCGGCGAGTACACGGAAGACCTGGCCGCTCAAATGCTGGCCACGACGTTGGGAATCGATTTCGATCCGGACGTGGCATGGAATGAACGGAAACAGGTCTTCAAAATGGGGGGAAAGATCGTCCGGACGCAGAACATCACCCAGTCGGCGATCGGCAAGCCCGGGGTGTGGAGCACCGTGGTGGCCCTTGCGGTGTTCATCCCGCTTGAGAACATTCCCGACACCCTCCCCACCCAGAAAAAACGGCAACCCCGCAAATAGTCTGACATGGCACGTCATCGCAAAACATAGCATGCCATCGCAACGCATAGCATGCCATCGCAACGCATAGCATTTCATAGCAAACCATAGCAGGTCATAGCAAAAAACATCGCAAGTATAGCGATAAATCGCTAAACATCACCAAACATAGCAAAGTATAGCAAAGCGTTACAGCGAAAATTCCGCCCAGAGTACGGTATGGTCGGACGGAGTTTTCCCCTGCCTGGGCTTGATATCGACTTCAACGGCCGTGCAATGCCGGGCCAATGACCCGGTCGCCAGGATGTGATCCACGCGCCAGCCCCGATTGGCCTTGAGGGCGTCTGGCTGCCGGTAATCAAAGAACGTAAACTGTTGCCGGTCCGGATGGAGCCGCCGGAACAAATCCTCGAATCCCCAATCAACCACGCGCCGGTAGGCTTGCCGGGCCTCGTAATGAAAACAGACGTGGGTGAAGTGTTTTTCCGGGTGATGCACGTCAATCGGTTCCGGGGCCACGTTCATGTCCCCGCACCAGATCACGGGCTCATCGGGAGACAGGTGACGGGTGAAATACCGGCGCAGCCGCGCGAACCACTCCAGTTTGTATTGGTACTTGGGATGATCGATGCTGAAGCCCTGCGGGATATACGTATTGACGATGGAAAGACCGTCCACCACGGCGTGTAGCAACCGCGGCCCGTCCCCATCCGGGCCCTTCTTCAACCCATAGGAAACCCGTTCAGGTTCGCGCCGGGTGAAGAGGGCCACTCCGTTGTACCCTTTCATCCCGCAAAACCGCACGTGATACCCGGTGGCGGCAAATGCGTGTGCCGGGAACTCCGAATCCTGCACCTTCGTTTCCTGAAGACACAGCACGTCCGGCGCGTGATGTTTCAACCACCGTTTCACCACGGACAACCGCTTCCGGATCGAATTCACGTTGAACGTCGCCACTTTCATGAGACAGATCCCTTGCTTGCAGCCGTTTCCCGGACCATGCCAGTATGCCCGCGTTTCCTCGTCACCCCGTCGTGACCCATGAATCTTACCTCCAAAGAAATCGCCCTGCTTTCCGATACCGAGTTCTTTTCAGTCAAGGCCACCATTTCTCCCAAAATCCGGAACCTGTTGGAACGGATCCATGAATCCTTTCAGCACGAACTCAAGGCCCGGCACCTGCTGGTCCCGGAGGGTTTCGACCCGGAGGCCAGCCAGTTCGTCAAGGGGGAACACCTGGAAGACTTCCCGTATCAATACCTGGATTACCCAAGGTTCTTTACCAAAGCCGTCAAATTTTCTTTCCGTTCCCTTGTCTGGTGGGGCCATCACATGGTCTTTGCACTGATCCTGGAAGGCGGGCATCTCCGGCGCTACAAGGAAAACCTCATCAACCGCTTCCCGTCAGTCGCAGACCGCGATATCCACCTCTGTCTGAGCCATTCCCTATGGGAGTGGAAACAGGGTTCCGGCTACACGCTGGATCTCACCGGGGGGCGGTCCTCCGAAGTCGCGGCCGTGTTAGCCCACCGACCGTTCTTCAAGCTGGCCCGCTTCGTTCCGTTCAGCGACCCCGCGGTGCAAAGCGGTGAGGCACATCGTCTGGCCCACCAGGCACTACGCGCCGTGCTGCCGGTCATCACCGAGTAGAAGATGGCCTTTGAACGGCCTTCCCTGTTTCACATGTCTTCGTCAAGCCCCAACAGATTGGTCAATCGTTCCACGCCATACCGGGCTTCCTGATCGAGCAGGATCACTTCGATCCCGGCTTTATGAAACACGGCTTCCACCAATCGTTCCTGCGAGCTCGAAGCCATGGCATCGTCTCCCGGTTTTCTGACGAAAATGGCTTTGACGGGCAGCCCGCTTCCCGGATGGACCGCGACAAAATCCACCGTCACGTTCCGGAGGGTCTGAGCCACCACCCGTTTGAACGCATCATCCTCGACGCGCAGGTGCACAAGACTCCTCAAAGGAATTTTCGACAGCAACAAAAAATGATCGCGAACGGCCAGGAGCAGAAGGTTGAACATCGAGACGTCCGGGCTGTCCATGAGGGGCCGGGCCATCGCCGAAACCTGCTCTGCGATATCCTCGATCCGCGCGCCGTCAGTCAACACACCCTTGCGTCGCCGGAGCCGTACCAATACGACAACCACAACAAACCCCGCCACAATAATCAGCCCCGCCACGAGCGTCTGGGAGGACGGGGGATGAGAGGCAAGGTCGAGCCAATCACGCGGTATCCATTCAAGCAGTCTCTCAAGAAGTCCCACGAAAAAATCCATGATGGCTCCCGACGCGCTATCGTGTGAAAACGAATGGATCCCGTCCGGGGGTCACCGTACCCAGCACGACCGGCGACTTCGCGCCGGTGACCCAAGGCAGGTTAGCCGGCACGCCCCTGATGGTCTCATGGGCCAACACCGCAAAGGCCATGGCTTCCAACGCCTTGCCATTGACACCGGCCTGGTCCATGGACATGACTCGATCCGGCCCGAATTCCCGTTTCAGGGCTCCCAGGAGTCCTCGATTCCGCACGCCGCCGCCCCCGGCAATCACCTCATCAACAGCCCATGGCCCGGACTCGCGAATCGTTCGCGCAATCCCGGCACAAGCCGACGCCAGCGCATCTTTCAACGACAGGTCGTATCGCGCGGCGACTTGCCGGACGCGTCGGAGATAGCGTTCACCGAATTCTTCACGCCCCGTGGATTTCGGGGGTCGCCGCGCCAGGAACGGATGGCGCAGGAGTTCGTTGACGAGCACGGCCTGCTCGCGCCCGCGAGCGGCCAGGGCCCCGTTCCGATCGATCGCCCGTTGCCCGTGCGTGGCTTGCGCCAGCAACCCGTCCAACAGCAGGTTGCAGGGACCCACGTCAAACGCGACCACGTCCTGCAGCCCGCCGCCACGCGGCAACCAGGTCACGTTCGCAATCCCGCCGAGATTGACGATCAGCCGCGACTTCTTCCGGGACTGAAACACGTGATAATGTACATACGGCGTCAACGGCGCCCCTTCTCCGCCCGCGGCCAGATCTCTGGCACGAAAATCGGCGACGGTTGTGATCCCCGTACGCTCGGCAATGACCGACGGGTCGCCAATCTGCAGCGAGGACCGGACCGACCCGGCCCCGGGCATCGACACCCGCTGAGGGCTGTGCCACACGGTTTGTCCATGAGAGCCGATCACGGCGATGTCTCCGGCGGACAGCTTCGCCTGCCGGATGGTGTGGTTGGCCACACGGGCGAACACCTCCCCCACGGCCACGTGCAGGCGGCAGACCGCTTCCACCGTGCCGGTGTGGAGAAGCGACAGGATCTGCTCGCGAAGCGCCGGCGGGTACGGGCGGGTCCGGTGGGCGAGCAGCGTGATCCGTAAGGTGAAGCGGCCGGGCCTGACGTCGACGATGGCACAATCGACACCATCCATCGAGGTCCCCGACATCAACCCAAGGCATTTCATAACGGTTCTCTGACCTCCCGGCTCGCTCCTTCCAAAGACCGGGAAGCGTATGGTGAAGCTTCAGATACGCGCATCAGATCATACTGTACTCGGGCGGTGAATGATACCGCCAAGAGAGAAGCATGAATCGTCTGAAGCCGTTGAAGTCATGCGCCACGTTGAAGGCAGACGGCCGTTCACACGTGCTCCGTCCGGCAGCCACGGGTTGGGCCAGGACGCGGCGTCGTATCCTATCAGCGGCAACTCGCACGAATTGCCCGAATCGTCCAATGAATTGACTGAATAGTCATATAGAATAGTGTTGAACGCAGCTAAAGTTCTTGACCTGTAATTACTGCAGGAATAGAATCTGGCGTTTTCAATAATACAATCGATAATACAATTTAGCCCATATGAATTCTCCATCCGACAAGCATGCTGGCCATACCCACACGCACGGGCATGATCACGACCACGGGCATGATCACGACCACGGACATGATCACGACCACGGACATGATCACGGCCATCACCATCATCATGGTTTTGGCGGGCATGACCATTCCCACGAGTTGCGGAATGCGAGCAAGACAGCCTTACTTTCCGCATTCGTCCTGATTCTCGGTTACATGTTCGCCGAGGTCATCGGCGGCATCCTGTCCGGCAGTCTGGCGCTGCTTGCCGACGCGGGACACATGCTGACCGACGCGGCATCCATCGCCCTTGCGTTGGTCGCCATGCAGTTCGCCACTCGACGTGCGACCACGGAACGCACGTTCGGCTTTCACCGTCTCGAGATCCTGGCGGCCTTGATCAATGCTCTTACGCTCTGGCTGGTCGCCGGCTGGGTGGCCTTCGAAGCCTACCACCGCTTCCAGGACGTACCCGAGGTGGAAGGTGGGCTGATGCTGACCGTCGGGGTGATCGGTCTTTTCGTCAACATCGGGGCGGCCTGGATCCTCCACAGCTCCGCCGAGGACAGTATCAACGTCGAGGGAGCCTTTCAGCACGTCATGGCCGACCTGTTGGGGTCCGTCGGCGTGGTCATTTCAGGCAGCCTCATTTGGGCCTTCGGGTGGACGCTTGCCGATCCCATCGTCAGCGTGGTGATCTGCATCCTTATCCTCAGAAGCACCTGGAGTCTGCTCGTCAAGGTCGTCCACGTGCTGCTTGAGGGTACCCCCGAACATATTGACGTATATCGCCTATGCAGCAAGATCGAAGAAGTGGAAGGCGTGACCCTGATCCACGACGTCCACGTCTGGACCATCGCTCCGAGTTACGAGGCGCTCACCGCGCATATCCTCATCGATCCCGATTACCAGGGCGACCTCGACGCCTTGCGCGAACGTCTGCGGGACATTGCTTCCCGTGACTTCGGTATCGGCCACATTACGCTCCAGTTGGAAAAATCAAAGAAAGGATGCACCGAAGACCACCACGTTGACCATCTGTTCGCCCATGCACGTCCGTCGCCTTACTGAACCGGATTGACCGGCCCGTTGTCGCGAGCACCCACGGGCTTAAGGTTCGTGTTGGTCGACGGGTGACGCCGGGGCGAGTGACGACACCAAGGCACACGCATGAGTGCAAAATTTGTTCACGCGCAGGCTAACATCTCATTGGCCTCATTTATCGTTAACTCACTGAAAAGGAGAAACAACCCATGACTGACGATCACAAAACTCACGACCACGGTGACCACGGTGACCATGCTCATGGTCCCGATTGCGGCCATACCGCGATTCAGCACGAAGGGCACACCGACTATTTGCACGACGGTCACTTGCACCACCAGCATGAAGATCATCATGACGAACATGCAGTGGGCGTCACGAGCCAGAACCCCGACTCCTGTACGCCCGATCATTCATGCAGCGACCATGACGCGGGGCACCAACATGGCGCCGATTGCGGCCACGAAGCCGTTCCGCACGGGGATCACACGGACTATCTCGTCGGCGGTCACCTGCATCATCCACACGGGGAGCACTGCGACGACCACGGCAAGGTCTAGACCTGAGTGACAGACCATGGGCCGAGGCCCGATAACCGGGAGAGCCGCTGTTCCGTTTCAGCGGCTCTCCGTTTTTTCAAAGCGAAACACCCTTTCCGGGACGGTCGGGGCGAAACGGCAAGCGGGTATGAGGAGTATCGTCAGCCACCATGGATCCTTCTAACTCTCTGCTGCTGCTGACGGGGTACTCCGTCGTCATCATGGCCGTTTCCCTGTTCGGGGGATGGTTGCCGTCCATCTTTCGGATGACTCACACCCTCACCCAGATCGTGACGAGTTTTGTGGCGGGCGTGATTCTCTGCGTCGCCCTGTATTATCTCCTGCCTCACGCCATGATAGAACTTCCCGGCGAGCACTCCGCCGAAACAGCCGTGTGGTGGATGCTGGTGGGCACCGTCCTCATGGTGGTGCTGTTGCGCGTCTTCTCATTTCACCAGCATGACTTCAGTCATGAAGAGAGCGATTCGCACGATCATGCCCATGACCATACCCACGAGCACCACGACCATGGTCACGTCTCGGTGAATCCGATGAGTTGGGTCGGGATCACCATGGGCCTCGGGTTGCACACGATGACGGAAGGGGTGACGTTGGGCACCAGCATCAGGGCCGGTGAGTCCGACGGTGCGATCGGCCTCAGTCTCAGTGTGTTTCTGGCGATCGTGCTCCATAAACCCCTCGATGGCCTCTCCATTATCAGCACGATGCGGGCCGCGGGTTTCGGAAGGCACCAGCGTGTGTTGGCCAATGTCCTCTTTTCCCTGGTCTGCCCGGTGGCCGCGTTGTTGACGTTCTGGGGCGTGGGAATGCTCGGCCCGTGGGAGGAATACGTGGTCGGGGCAGCGTTGGCGTTCGCGGCCGGGGCGTTACTGTGTATCGCCCTGAGCGACCTGCTCCCGGAAGTGCATTTTCACAGCCATGACCGTACCAAACTTACGCTGGCGTTCTTCGCGGGGATCGGCCTCGCCTATATGCTTCACTACCTCGAACCCGCCGGCCTTCATTGATTCGGCGGTTCGCGGTTTGGCGTGATCCTCTCGCGGGAACCGTTCTCCCTGCTTCGTTTCCGGTAGTGGGGCACTTGAAAGAAACGTAAGGGAGATTCATTATAGAGGACAAGACTTCTACGGGTTGCTCCTCATCATGTGTCGATTGAAACCTTCAAGAACTGTTCTCACCGTCTTGCTTCTCGGAAGCCTGGCCACCGCCGGCCAGGCGACTGAACCGCCCCACGGGAAGCATGCGGTGTCGGCCTTTCCGGCCTCCAGCCCCGCGCTGATTGAATTCGTGCGGAACGTCGTGCCGTCCAACCCGCGCGTCCAAGCGGCGCGCTCGGCTTTGAACGCGAGGGGGGCATTTCAAGCGGCCGCATCAAGACCCCTCTACAACCCGAGATTTTCAGTCGAGACGCAACATGCCCATGAAAACAGGCACTACCTGGGCTTACGGCAGAGGATCGACCTGGTCGACAAACGCTCGGCCCGTACCGCGGTCGCGGCGGCGGACCGCCTCGCCGTTCACGCCGACTACATCTTCACGCGCCGGGCCGTCACCGCGGACCTGTTATCGGGTCTGGCCGGCTACCAGACGGGCGTCGAGCGCGACGCCCTCGCGACAAAGCGCGTTCGTTTGATGCAGGACTTCGCCGCGCTGACAAAGAAACGCTTTGAGGCCGGGGATATGGCTCGGGTCGAATTCAACCTGGCGATTCTGGTCTTTGCCGACGCCCGGATGAGACAAGCCACCGTGAGAACCGCGCTGATCGATGCCCGGCAACAGGTGACCAACCTCATCCCTCCGAATATCACCACGCCCTGGCCCACGTTGGAGGCAGGGCTGCCCGCGTTGCCGGCCCAGGATGACCTGGAATCCTTGTTGACGGCGTTACCGGAAGTGCAAGCGGCGCAACGTCGAGTCGATTCAGCCAAGGCAGTGATCTCGTTACGGAAGCGCCAAAAAGTCCTCGATCCGACCGTCGGCGTCACCCATGGCGACGAAGCCGGTCAGCCGCTGATTGGGGTGAACCTGACCCTCCCCCTCCCCCTTCGCAATCCCTTCAGATATGAAGTCACGGCGGCCTACCAGCAATATCAACAGGCGCAACAGACGGTCAACGACATCTTACGGCGCGCCCGCGCCCGCCTCGTCAACGCATTCGAGCGCTACAGGATCGCCCACAACGCCTGGCGGGATTGGCAGCGCATCGGACCGTCCAGCGCTCAGCAACAGGCAGACCATCTCCGTCGCCTGTGGCTATCCGGCGAACTCAACGCCACGGAATTCCTGGTGCAAACCAGCCGGACTATCGACAGCCAGGACAGCGCCCTTCAACTACGTCAGGCGCTGTGGCTCGCCTGGTTTGAATGGCTGGTCGCATCCGGAAAAGTCGATGAATGGCTCAACGTCGACACCTATGCGAAAACGGACGGCACCCCTGACTGATTCGGGGAGACGACCAATGAAGCGTCTTCGCACAGTCCCGTTGTCGATGATTGGGTTGGGCGCCGCCGTTCTCGTGACAGCCGCACTCACGTCGTCGGACGCGACCGGGCAACACACCCACGACGCGACCGATCACGGGGACAGCCGTGAAGCCAGACACGGCGAGCAGGCAGGCCACGATGAAACCGTATCCGGTCAAGCAGGCCACGGGGAAGAAGCCGAGGGAAGGGTCGTCGAACTGTCCGCCGAATCCATCCGAGCCGCAAATATCCACGTCACAATTCTCAAGGCGGAATTACTGCCTGAATTCATTTCCGCACCGGGTGAAATCCAACTCGACCAATACCGCAGTGCCGAGGTGACACCCTTAATCGACGCCGTGGTCGTCAAGCGACATGCCAGGCTCGGCGACGAGGTCAAAGCCGGCCAACCCCTGATCACACTGGCCAGTATCGAGGTGGCCGCAGCCCAAGGTGAACTCAGGATCTTGGCAAACGAATGGCAGCGCGTGCGCAGGCTGGGCAAAGGAGTCGTGAGCGCCAAACACTTTGTCCAGGCCCGAGTGGCCTATGAGCAAGGCCGGCTGAAATTGAGCGCCTACGGCCTGGACAACAAACAGATCAACGCCGTCGTCACTCGCAGGACGAAAGTCGCGCTGGGACAGTTTCAACTGAATGCCCCGATGTCCGGGACGGTGCTGCGTGACGATTTTCGCGTCGGCCAACGCATCAAAGCGGGCCACAGCCTGTTCCTGATCGCCGATGAACGTCGGGTGTGGGTGGAAGCCAACCTGCCCCCCCTTCAAGCCGACCATATCGAGATCGGCGCACCGGCACGGATCAATATCGGCGGACATTGGCATGAGGGGAACGTCATCCAGAAGCATCACTTACTCGACGAGCAGACGCGAACCATCCGGGTGCGTATCGCAGTCACACCGCGCGGCGAGCACCATCACGCCGGCGAGTTCGTTCAGGTCACCATCACCGCACGTGTCGACGACGCAAAACCCACGTTGGCGGTGCCCGAGTCGGCCCTGGTGCAGGACGACGAAGGCAACTGGACGGTGTTCGTCGAGTTCAAACCCGGTCATTTCAAACAGACCCGCATTCACCGGGGCACGACACGCGGTAAAAAAATCCCCATTTCAGGGATTGCGGAAGGCATGCCGGTCGTGACGGAGGGAGCGTTTTACCTGGGGGCTGAACTCGCCAAAAGCGGCTTCGAGATTCACAGCCACTAAACCATCGAAGAGCCATGTTGAATGCAATGGTGGATTGGGCGGTCCGTAACCGCCTGCTCGTGGTGCTGGGTTTGATCGCCGCCCTGATCGGTTCGGTCTTCTCGTTACAGAAACTGAACGTCGATGCCTTTCCGGAAGTCACGAACATTGACGTGGACGTGCAGACCGAAGCACCGGGTCTGGCGGCCGAGGAAGTCGAACAACTGATCACCTATCCCATCGAGGCCGTGATGTACTCACTGCCCGACGTTGCGGAAGTCCGCTCGATTTCCAAAACGGGCTTGTCCGTGGTGACGGTCGTCTTCAAGGACGGCACCGATATCTACTTCGCCCGGCAACTGGTGTTCGAGCGACTGCAAGCCGCGCGTGAGAACATTCCCGACGGCGTCGGCACGCCCGAGATGGGGATCAACACCTCGGGGTTGGGCATGGTGTTCCAGTACGTGCTGTTGGCCGACGAAGACAGCAACGTCGACGCCATGCAATTACGCAGCCTGAACGATTGGGTGGTCAAGTTGCTGTTGCTGCCGATCGACGGCGTGACCGACGTCCTCTCGTTCGGCGGCGACGTGTTGCAGTATCAGGTGCAATTGGACCCGGCCCGCATGCTCAGTTACCACCTGTCCATCAGCCAGGTCATTGAAGCAATCGAAGCCAACAACCGCAACGCGGGCGGGTGGTACGTCAACCGCGGCGACGAGCAATTGGTCCTGCGCGCGGTCGGCTGGATACGCAGCGGCACCGACGGGCTCACGGACATCGGCAACACTCCGGTCAAGGAAGTCGACGGCGTCGTGGTCAAGGTGAAAGACCTCGCACGACTGGAATTGGGTGGTGAAATCCGCCAGGGCGCCGTCACCATGACCGACCGCGACGCCCAAGGCCGGCCGCAATCGCGCGGCGAGGTCATGGCGGGTATCGTGTTCAAACGCATAGGAGCCAATACCAATGCCACCATCGAAGGCATCTACGACCGGATGCCGCTGATCGCGCAGGCCCTGCCCGACGGTGTGACATTGTATCCCTACTATGACCAGGCCGACCTGGTCAACAAGGCCGTCGCCATGGTGACCAACGCGCTGTTGCTGGCATTCGTCCTGATCATCATCGTGCTGGCGATCTTCCTGATGAACCTGCGCGCCACGTTGCTGGTGTTGCTGTCCATACCGCTGTCGATCGGACTGGCTCTCACCGTCATGGCCTATTGGGGTATTTCGGCCAACCTGATGTCGTTGGGCGGCCTGGCGATCGCCATCGGGATGATGGTGGACGGCACGGTGGTGGTCATGGAAAACATCTTTTCTCGTCTGACCAAGCCCGATGCTGTCCCTGCCGAGGCTTATCTGGGCGTTGTGCAAAGCAGGAAGCGACGCATGAACTTGCTCATTCAAGCGGCCACCCACGAAGTAACCAGCCCGGTATTTTTTGCCGTCATGATTATTGCCGTGGTCTTTTCCCCCCTGTTTTCCCTGGAAGGGGTCGAGAGCAAATTATTCATGCCGATGGCCATTTCCATCATCGTGGCGATGCTGGCCTCGTTGCTGGTCGCGCTGGTGATGATCCCCGCTTTGGCAAGCTTTGTCTTCCAACAAGCGCCGCGACACAGGGAAAGCCCGGTCCTGCCGCCCATCGCACGGGTGTATCGTTACGTGCTGCACAGGGCACTGAAGCAACGCACGCTTGTCGTCGGTTCCGCGGCGACCTTGTTCGTCCTGTCCATGGCGATCATGACGCAACTGGGCACCGAGTTCGTGCCGGAACTGGAAGAAGGGACGTTAAACATCCGCACGACCCTGGCACCGTCATCGAGCCTGCAGACGTCCGTGGCGCTCGCACCCAAGCTGGAAGCAATCCTGATGGAGTTTCCGGAAGTCACCACCGTCCTGAGTCACATCGGCCGCCCCGATCTTGGCGGAGACCCCGAACCGGTGTCCAATATCGAAACCTACGTCGGGTTGAACCCGCCGGCGGAATGGACGTCCGCCGGCAACCGCCATGAACTGCAAGCCCTGATGGAAGAGAAACTGTCCGTGCACCCGGGGTTGTTGTTCTCCTTTTCCCAACCCATCGCCACCCGGGTGGATGAATTGCTGTCCGGCGTGGACGCCCAACTCGCCGTCAAATTATTCGGCCCCGACCTGGACGTGCTGGCGAGAAAAGGCAAGGAAATCGAGACGTTGGTCAAGCAGGTCCAAGGCACACGCGGCGTCTCCCTGGAGAAAATCGCCGGCGAAGCCCAGCTCGTGGTGCGCCCCGACCGCGAGGCGCTGGCGCGCTACGGGATGGCCGTGGAGGAAATCGTCTCGCTGGTGTCGGACGGGATCGGCGGCGTGTCCGCCGGGCAGGTCATCAAGGGCAACGAGCGTTACGACATCTACGTGCGACTGGAAAAATCCGTCCGCCGGAGCGCCGACGCCATTCGTGATCTGCTGATCGAATCGCCGAACGGCGCGTGGGTGCGTTTGGGCGAAGTGGCAAGCATCGAAATCGAAACCGGGCCTCCGCAAATTCGCCGCGACAACGTGCAACGCCGCGTCGTGGTCCTATCCAACGTGGATGGCCGCGACATGGGCGGCCTGGTGAACGAACTGAAGGAACGGATCAGCCGTGACATCGACCTGCCCGACGGCTACAGCGTGGTCTTCGACGGTCAATACAAAAGCCAGCAACGGGCTCAGGCGCGACTCATGATCGTGGTGCCCACGTCCCTCGCGCTGATCTTCCTGTTGCTGTACTTCGCCTTCGGTTCGTTAGGCCAGGCCGCTCTGATCATGATCAACATCCCCCTGGCTTTAATCGGCGGCATTATCACGCTTTGGCTGTCCGGGCAATATTTATCGGTGCCCAGTTCAATAGGTTTCATCGCGCTGTTTGGTGTGGCGGTGCTGAACGGGGTCGTGATGGTGACGTCCATCAACCGGCGTTTCACTGAGAACAGGATGCTCAGGCAAGCCATTGAAGAAGGGGCCCTCTCTCGCCTGAGACCCGTACTCATGACCGCCTTAACCACCGCGTTGGGGTTGATCCCCTTGTTACTCGCAACCGGTGTCGGTTCAGAAATTCAGCGCCCCATGGCTACGGTGGTCGTCGGTGGATTGGTGTCCAGTACTCTGCTGACCCTGCTGGTGATTCCATCGCTGTACCCTTGGTTTTCGCGTCACTGGGTGCGCAAGAATTTGAAAGTAGAATAAAACGTGGTGTAGGAGCGGCCTTCGACCGGGCCATACCTGTATTCATCGCGGCGGAGGGGGGGAGGAGCGTTTCCGTCGATCCCACACCATGCCGGTCTGTTCCTTGGCACTGAAGCCGAGCGTTTCGTAGAATGTGTGTTTGTCGCGGGTACAAAGCCAGAACAGCTCGACGCGTTGAAGGGCCGGATGGTTCAGGATCCGGTGAATGATTTCCGTCCCCACGTCCTGTCCCTGATACGCCGGATCGACAATGACGTCCCAGATGGAGGCGCGATACACGTAATCGGTCAGAACCCGTCCACACCCGACGACCCGGTGGTCGTCCCAGGCCGTGATGAACAGATCGGTTTGCCGGACCATGTGGGTCGTCTCGGCCACGGTCCGGCCGCGAGCCCAGGGCGCGTGCTCGAACAGAGGCAACAACGCGGCGGGGTCAAAATCCTTATGGTCGGCATAGATGATCATGTAGAGAACGGCAGCCCGTTTGTATTACACTAAATCGCCCGCAATTGCCAACAGGAGGCACAACGTCCGTCAGTTTTCGAGTTTGTTCAACAACCCTACCAGCCGGGAAAGCCATCATGCCCATGCTCGTCAGAAAATGTCCGAAATGTGAAAAACTGTTCTGGATCAAAGAACAGGATATCGACCGTTCAAACAAGGATACCCTGCGGGTCACCTGCACGCACTGCCAACAAGTGCTGCGCATCCCGCTCGTGACCGAAGGCGCCAATGCCGGCGCGCCCAAGATGGGCCATTAACGCTCGCAGTGCCGGGGAGTCGATTGCGATGCGCCTGCACACGTACGGGGGGCTCGACGTCCACATGGCGGGAGGCCCGGACCGCGAGGGCGGCGGGAACGGACCCGTGATCATTCTCCTGCACGGGTTCGGAGCGCCCGGTGACGACCTGGTCGCCTTGTGGAGGATGGTCCGGGTCCCGGACGAGGTGCGGTTCGTGTTCCCCGTCGCGCCCCTGAAGCTGGACGACGGCCTGCCCGAGGGACGGGCCTGGTGGATGCTCGACGTGGACCGGATCACGCGTCAGATGGCTGAGGGGCGTGGACGTGATATCGACGAGGTGCCCGACGGGCTGGCGGGCGCCCGCGAGCGCGTGCTCGCCATGTTGGACGACCTCGACCGGCATGAAGGCCTTCCCCCGGATCAGGTCGTCCTCGGCGGGTTCTCTCAAGGCGCCATGTTGGCCTGCGATACGGTCCTTCGAAGTACTCGTCCGTTCGCCGGGCTCATCATCATGTCGGGCAGCATTATTGCGAAACCCGAATGGGAAGCACGATGGCCAACCCGCAAAGGGCTCCCCGTGTTTCAGAGTCATGGAACGGACGACCCCATACTCCCTCACGAAACAGCTATCCAACTCAAGGACTCCCTGATCCAACACGGGCTCCCTGTGACCTGGCATGAATTCCGAGGGGGGCACGAAATTCCTCCGCAAGTCCTGGACCAACTCGGCCTGTTTCTGAATCACGCGTGCGGTTCACAGAAAACGTAGGTCGGGTTAGCCGAAGGCGTAACCCGACACCGCAGCCCCTACAACTGCCCGTTCGCTTCGCTCAGACAGTCCTCGCCCCCAACTAGGATTCGGGACCGGGGCGCAGCCACGCCCGCAGGCGCCGGGAGATGGCGTGGCTACGAATGCAAAAAATAACGACTCTGGATCCTCGCGTCCGCAAGGATGACAGAAAAAGAAAGGCAGGGAAAAATGCAGGTTTTCGCCCCTGCGCGACGAGGGGCGGACGAGTGTCGTTGCACAAAGGCGCGGGCTTTCAGTATTATGTGCCCAAGCTGATTCGGGCTTCGACAGGAGGTAGGGCGCATCATGATTACTCCGCAAACCATCACGGAATACGTCCGGCAATCATTAGCCGATGCCCAGGTCACCGTCACGGACCGGACGGGAACCATGGATCACTTGAACGTCCGCGTGGTTTCGGATCTGTTCAAAGGGAAAAATGTCTTGGACCGCCACCGGCTCATTTATCAAGCCTTGGACGAGCCGCTGAAAGACGGACGAATCCATGCACTGGAACTGACGACTGAAACAACGGATGGCTCATAGGAGGGAAACACAGCATGGCACATCCCATCGAAGAAAAAATTCAACAGGAATTGAAACAACACAAAATCCTCATTTATGGGAAAGGGACCAAAACCGCGCCCCAATGCGGCTTTACCGTCGAAACCATGGAGTTTTTCGATCAATTCGGCTATCCCTACGAAATCATCAACGTGTTGGAAGACCCGGAAAAACGCGAAGTCCTCACGCAAATGACCAAGTGGCCCACCCTGCCCAAGGTGTTCATCAACGGGCAATTCTACGGCGACACCGACGTGCTCGGGCCCATGCAGTCAAAAGGGGAACTGAAGCCTCTCCTGGAAAAGGCCTTTCAGCCGGAAGGCTGATCCGACTGACATGATAGAACCGAGCCAAGGGTGAAAACGTCTCCTCTGCCTTGACGGGAGAGGGTCAACGTAAGGGCGATAAGCGTCGAACGCGTTGCCCCGACAGCTTACAGCCAATTCTCAACGGAGAGGCCGGGAACCCGCTTGAAGTACTGGGGATGCGCGGAAACCAGCGTGAGATCCCGAACCAGCGCGAGCGCAGCAACACGCAAGGCCGTCTCACTCACCGCCGATCCCTTCCGCGCCAACAAAGCGTGCAATTCTCCGCAACGCCTCGCCGCCGCGGCATCGAAAGGCAGGACCTGCAGGTTTGGGATGAGCCGCGAGTCGATCTGGCTCAGCAAGGCAGCCGACCTCCGGCCAAACCGGTTCGCGCCGACGAGCAACTCCTCAAGGGTGATACTGGAAGTGCATTGCTGCTCAGGCGGCACCGAGGCCAGTTTCGCAATCAACGCGGTCGAGGGACAACGGCCCATCAGGTTAGCCAGGATATCCGTATCCAACAGATACATCAGGCTTTACCCTCCGTGCGACAAGCGTCGCCACCCCGCTCGGCCCGGACGTCGGCCAACAGCGATTCCAACTCCCGCTCCTTCAATTCGCCCCAGGCACCGGCCAGGGCCAGAGCGCCCTGAGGGTTAGCCGAAGTCGTCTGCTGCTGCTCGATCAGTTCCAGAGCCTCGACGCTGACCAGCGCCGCCAGGGGCTTGCCCCGCTTCTCGATGATAAAGCGCCGGCCGTTCTCGACCACCTCGGCCAGAAGCGCCGTCAGGTCTTTCCTCAACTGGATCGTGCCGACTTTTTTGACCATGTTTTCCCTTTTTTTAATATTGCAACATTTTTTTAAAACTTTAAAACATTTGATAAATAATTATTTCTATAAATATTATAAATTATTTAACATTTATTAAAAGGTAATTAGGGCGTTTCGTAACCAATGTATGGTAGAAAACCAGCATGGTTACAGGACGACATACGGTTTTTAGTTGTGCGGCCAACTTTTTGCGCGGTCGCAAGTGCATTTTCTGCGGCTCCTTTCAGGTCCTGCACACCCGCCGCGGCTACGTGAAATGTGGGCGCTGTGGCAAAAACAAGAGCCTCCGGCGGCTGCGCCGCGAGATCCGGATCCTGCAAGGCTTCTATCAATTGCAACCCGCCTATCGGTTGAGCCAGGATCTGGGCCTGGACGTGAAAGTCGTCACTCGCGTCTATCACCGCATACGGGAAGCGTTGTATCATGTCACCGAGTTGGAAGCGGGGAAACTGAAAGGCGAGATCGAACTGGATGAGGCCTATTTCGGCGGCCGGCGCAAAGGCCAACGCGGCCGGGCCACCGCCGGCAAAAGTGTCGTGTTCGGGCTCCTGGAGCGGGAAGGGCGCGTATACACGAAAGTCGTCGAGTCCGTTAGTGCGGAAGAATTGTTGCACCATATTCAGGCGCACACCCGGAAAGGCTCGGTCTATTTCACCGATGCCTTTCGGGGGTATCAATCGCTAAAACGCTATGGCCACCATCATACGGTGAATCATGCGAAAACCTTGGTGAGCCGGCGGACGAAGAATCACATTAATGGCATTGAAGGCTTTTGGAGTTATGCCAAACATATCTTGTATCAGTATCGCGGGGTCTCCAAGTATCATTTCCCGATGTATTTGAAAGAAGTGGAGTATCGCTTTAATCACCGACAGGAGAATGTCTTCAAACAGTTTCTCAAGATCTATTTTGGTTACGTTTCGCCCTAATTACCTATTAAAAATTTTAAACTTTTACAAGTCACTCACAGTCCGATCTTCCACACTCCCTTTTCGCGGAAGGCAGGAATGGTCTGGCGGCGGGCAGCGTTGGTCACAGCCGGCGCCGAAAGCCCGTTCTGCTTGATATAATCCGACAGCCTGATGATCTCCTCACCTCTCAGATAGCTCAGCCGCTTGTGCAGCGACTCGACGAGAGCCAGCGACAAGATGCCTTCCATCGTCTTTGTCGTTTTCTTTGCCCGATAATCGCTGAACGCTCGATAGTAGACGTCCTTTTCCTTGTTGCGAATGATAATGCGCGGCAGGCCAAGTTGGAGCAATTGAAAATTGATGATGACACGCCCTATGCGGCCATTGCCGTCGCAAAAGGGATGGATGGTCTCGAAATCCAGATGAAACCTGGCAATCTTGTCCAAAAAATACGTACCGAGATCACTGGAATATTCAAGCAGGGCGGTCTCGATCATGCGCTCCACGAGCTCAGGCGCAGGTGCGATATACGCACCTACCCGCACATACTCTCCCTTTCTACGAAAGCGACCAGCGATTGCATCATCTATGCCTCCGATAAGCATCTGGTGAAATAGGACGATCAGGTCCTTGCCCAGTTCACTTTCCTTCACTTTCTTGCGTTTATAGTCGATAACCCGTGCCAGATTTTTCGCTTCGAACACCTCCCGCAACGACACGTTCCGTGACAGCTTCTGCTCCAACAGAATTTTCTCGGTTTCCTCAAGAGTGAGTGTCGAGTTTTCGATAGCGTTGGAATTGTAGACGTTTTCAGGTATTTCCACCTCGTCGATCATCGACAACAGCGACTCCTTTCCCGGACGCAATGCATCGTATTCTTCCTTTAATACCTGGATTCGCTTTTTCATCGGTTTCGAGGTTGCCATGGATTTATTGTAACAAATTCACCAAAATACACAAAGTAGAAGTGAATAAGCTGGACAAAAAGACGTTAATTCACGACTTTTTGTAGGGAAGTGATTGGCACGAATCCAAAGAGAGTTTGGAGTCAGGCTTTGCTAGCCCGACCAACAACCAAATTCATGCTCATTTGCTTGAAAGGCTGACAATGACTACAGTGGCCTGACAATATTAGCCGGACAGGTCATTCCATGAAGAAGACCGCAACCATCTCACAACTCAAGATGTCGTTAAGTTCTTACCTGCGACAAGTCAAAACAGGTGAAGAAGTCCTGATAACCGAGCATGGCCGGCCCATTGCACGCTTGCTGCCCATTAGAAATGACGTATCTATGTCCGAACACTTGCAAGAAATGGAAAGAAAGGGTTTGCTCAAACGCGGAGAGCAGTCCCTGCCGGCGGATTTCTGGAACCTGCCGCGTCCGGCAGACCCGCAAGGGGCCGTGCGTTCGACGGTCTTAGGCGAGCGGGAAGAAGGTTAGACGGCCAGTTCGATTTCTCGGACTTCGGCGTCCCCTAACAGGTCTTCGACGACGCTGAAATATTCCCGGATGGCGGCTTCGATATTCGCGAGGGCCTCTGCTTCGGTTTTGCCCTGGGACCAACATCCGGGCAAGCCAGGCACCGATACACTGTAACCTTCGTCAGAGTGGTGAAGGGCAATCTTGTACTTCATGAGGACCTCCTTGCGGTTCTTCATGCTGATGCTTCATGACAACACCTTCGCGACTTTGGGAAACCCCTAGTGCGTGTAAAACCAATAAGATGATAGAGCTGGTTTTCAAAAATCAGGCGCTCCTAAACCCTGTGTTAATCTTATCGAATACCTTTTTAAAGGCCTCACTTGTCTCTTCCGACAACTTGATATTTGATTTGTCACCCTTCATCTTCTCGAAAAATGTCTTCGCCAGTAAGACCTTGTCCAATCTATTTTCTTTCAGGAATTTTGAATTTGACGTGGCAGCATCCTCATGTATGGGTTCCTCAAGCACATAATTGTTAAAATCCTCATGTGTGAACAAGTCTTCAACAGCAAAACCATTTTTTTCTGAAATAAAGATAATACGATCTTGTTCAATCGATAACTTTTCACTAAGTTCCTTGGCTATCCTCTTCCCTTCAGAATCATTATCTAAAACCGCCAAAAACTCTAAATCCCACCCAATGAGTAAAGAGACAAGTTGAGGGATTTTCTGTGCTCCCACGCAGGGAATAAAATTGGCTTTGTTTCCTTTCGTGTGCTCTCGCAACGCCTGCATGAAGTAATAATCGGAAATACCTTCTAACAAAACATTTTTCTTCCCTGCAATCGAGAAGTCGTGTGCTAGATCAAGGCCAATGGCTGTAATAATTGGAGTGAGCGTTTCTGCATCCGCGTCTTTATGAATTTTGTTTTCGATCCTCGTTCCCTTCTGATCATCCTTCAAAATCAAACGAACCCTGTCCAATCGTTGAGCATCGATCAAATATGGCGAATGCGTGCTAATGACAACTTGAGATTCCTCTGAAAGGGTTTCGAACACTTTCAATACATCTTTCTGTGCCTTTGAGTGCAGGTACAGTCCAGGTTCATCGATCAAAATCACATTTGTTTCGGCTTGCTCGGCATTGAGTCGCAGATAAAAGGAAAGGAACCACTGAAATCCTTTACTGCGTTGTTCTGCCTTAAACAACAAAGTGCCACCGGATTTTCTAACGCCCAGACGCAGATTTTCTCCGTCTGCTTCAGCAACAAGGTCAAGCTCGTCTTGTTTCCAATGGCCCTTAAAATCACCACTAATATTTGCAGAATATCTACTCAATATATTTCTGCGCCGCTGGGAATCAGTTGCGCTAATAACCTCGTCCAAATCAAGACCCGCGAGCTTCGCAAAATCTTGGACGGTTTTGTGGTTTTTTGCTTCCGAGAATGGGATTTCGAACGGCAGAATATCTGAAAAATCACTGAAGAAAATAAAATAAGGTGTCCGGTCTATCAGAGCAGCCGCAAATTTGCTGGCAGCATCTTCATTGTCCAAAGCATCATTTTCTGTTTCCAATGTATTTAATGCAGTCTGCGCATTTTGCCTTACTCCTTCATCGGTTATTGAAGCAGCATGGGCGTGTGCACCTTGGAGGTAAAGACGAACGTTGTCTCGAATGGTTGCTATATCACCTTCTAACTCGGGGGTTTCAAATGTTGAAAAATGGTCAAAGTTTGATAGATAGCCAATGATGTGTTGAATTTGATTTTTTCTCGTTGCGTTTGCTTCATTTCTTGCCTCATTGAGAAGGCTACCAATTTGTTCATCCAAATCGTATCTGCCCTCGTGATGTTTGATAATGGTTACGCCATTTTTCGACATGTATTTTCGTGTTTCATCGGCAAGCGTAATGCCTGTTTCTTCGGCGATCTCATCCAGAATTGACTTTTCGACTTCAAAGCACATCTCAAGCATTGGCTCGCCACTATCATCAATGGGTATTGCGCCATCAGGTATGGACTGAACCTCATTCTGGAAATCCCGCAACGCTTCAAGAATTGCGCTTTTCCCTGATTCGTTTTTTCCCGCAAGGGTCGTAACATCAGAGGCAAGCCAGCACCAGCCGGAATCTGTGATTGACTTATAGTGTTGGATTCGGAACCTAATCAGTTTCATATATCAGATAGAATCTCATTAATTTTAATGTTCATCAAGTGCCCTCTTTTCACCTGAAACGCAATGGCAGCCTAATAATTACCTAAATTACCACTTTTGTCTCCGTGTCTCCGGCGGAGAGGGCGTTCATATAGGCGAGGATGAGGTCGCGGGTGCGGTAGCGGCCGAAGACGGCTTGGTCTTCCTTGCGGACGATGGGAAAGGTGTCCAGCACGTACTCCGCGTCTTCCTTGGTCAGGCCGTAGAGGTGGAAGTAGAGCGCGTCGAGGCCAGCGCGCAGATGAATGTTATGTAGGCATTTCCGAGTTGAACCATTCAATTAAAGGATCTTTGCGATCGTCGTCAATTAAGGTACGTGACTCATTGCCTTCATCCGTTAGCGTTATGAACCAACCAATATATTTGGACAATTTCACCCACGGTGGCGGTGCAGCGGGCCTCGTGCCCGCTGCCCTAGTGAAATAGTTTGTGTGTCCATGCTGTACAGTAACCGTCGCAATTCCGCGCTGTTGTGCATACTCAATTGCCCCCTTTTGAAATCCCGAAGTGGAAAACACCATTCCTTTATGGGTATCGCTATCCCGAATCTTTGATTCGAGAATCAAAATTACATCACGTTTAACCGGGTTCTTGTACCGTTTGCATTCGACCAGCACCTTGATTAATGCCCCATCGAAAATCTCAAACTCGGCTATCATGTCGATTTCATATTCACCGCTGTCGCCCTCAAGCGTCGACGAGTGTGTGATTGTGAAATTTTTTAGCCCGTCTACAGATGCCTTGAGCCAGTCGCAGACTTGGTGCTCAAATTGTTCCGGCGTGATGTCAACGGGTTGGACATTCTCAATCATGGGAAACGTCTCCATCCTTTCGATCTTAGCATCGATGGACAAACAATTCTGCTTGATAGCAGCATTTCAAGCACATTCGCCACGGACACTACCTTCATTCAAAAACACCAAAAGCATACACTTACGGAGTTGCGTGCATGTTACGGCCCTAGAGTTGCATGCGAACCAATGGGCTTGTCGAATATGGGGCCAGAAACAACTTTCATTACCCTTCCTAAACGGCCACCACTGTCTCCGTGTCGCCGGCGGAGAGGGCGTTCATGTAGGCGAGGATGAGGGCGCGGGTGCGGTAGTGGCCGAAGGCGGCTTCGTCTTCCTTGCGGACGATGGGGAAGGTGTCTAGCACGTATTCCGCGTCTTCCTTCGTGAGACCGTAGAGGTGGAAGTAGAGCGCGTCGAGGCGGGCGCGCAGGTGGCGGCGTTCTTCTTCGTTCCAAGCAAAGGGCGGGCCGTCGTAGCCGAGGTCACGGGCGAAGGGGGCCATATCGTGGGCGGTATAGGTGAGACGAAGCACATGGTCGCGGACGAGGTCTCGGGCAGTCGTCCCGCCAAATGGGCGGTCGTATTCGGCCAGCGTAATGACGGGGAGTTGCTCAACAACGAACCACGTGAGGTGGGTGGCTTGAACTTTCTGACGAGCAACGTAATCGAACCCGAAGCTATTGAGATTGGCAAGAAGACAGGCTGCGCTTACAACATTGAATCGGTCTTCGGATGGAAGAAGGACCGGCAGCGTGTGTCCACACCCAACCCGAGGAATGGCAGCGGCAATCATGGTACGGACGTTGGTTGACGCCGTAATGTCTTTGAAGGCCAAAAACCAATCGAATTTCTTGATAACGGCACTGTCCTGCTGGCTGACCCAATAACGAGGACGAGGCGAGAAAGCTTGATCACGGTATTCTTCGTCAAGGGTTCTGTCGGGCTGCCCTGGGCGAAACAGGTTGCCCTCACGATTGGTGATGCTGGCGGCGCGATGGTCGAAGGCCTGCACCATCTTGCCTTCGTACAGTGGCAAGTATAGATCCTTCCCCTTCTTCCAGCGGTTGCCTTCGACGGGATAGAAGCCTTCCGCTTTGAGTTGCTCGACGGTGCGGAAAAGGTGGGAGTCGTTGGCCATGTGAAACATCGTCGTGTACTTCACCGGCCACGCCTTGCGCTCCTCACCTCTTACACGGTCCACCAGCACCGGGTGCCGTTCGTAGATGCGGCGGGTAATCTCGGCATCACGGCGGGTGCGGAAAATAGGCGCGGTGCCGGTGTTAGGATTCACACGGGTGAAATCCTCAGGCGTCAATGGAAAGCAGCGTTCCTCGTCATGAATCGATTTCGTGTCGTGCAGAAAGAAGGCGCACTTGGTTTCATCGAACCGGCGCTCCGCACCACCGAAAATGAGGGCGCAGAATTTGAAGGATGCATGAACGTCCTTGAAGAATATCTTCTTATTCTCGAAATCGAACAGGCCGCCCACCCGTCCGCTTGTGGAAACGGACTTGAAGAAGCGGGCAGCGGTCTTGTCCGCATAAATGCCCGACGGGATCAGCAGACCTACGAACCCGTTGGACTTGATCAAGCTCATCGCCCGTTCGACGAACAGCGAGTAGAGGTTGATGTCGCCGCCGCTGAGCAAAGGGTAGTGGCTGGATGCACGAATGACTTCCCCAAGTCGCTCCGCGCGACTCTTGGCGTCATCAAACTCGGCTGCGAGGGGCGATCCCTGTTTGCGTAGCCGTTGAATGCCTTTTTGTCGCGTGGCTGCTGTCGGAGCAAGGGCAAGCTCGGGGTTGCGGGTGGCGAACCATTCCACCTCTTGCAGCTTGATGCGGTCCCACGGCGGGTTGCCGATCACGGCATCAAACCCGCCTTGCGGGCTGGTGCTTTGCCAATCGCGCCATATCCCCGGAAAAGCCACTTCCCAGTGCAGGAAACCTTCCCAGCCGGCAATGGATACGGTTTTCCGCCACAATTCGACAAACTCCGACCAAGCAATGGCATCGCAATTGGGCGGAACGTCGCCTTTGGGCTCCGGCCCTCGAGCCAGTAGCTTGTAGGCGTCCGCAGGTTGCAGGGCGAGCATCCGGACCAGCGGCCTCTCAAATTCAGCGCGATCTTTCTGCTTCATGCCTGCAGTAAACCAGCGCAGGCCGCAGAGGGCATTCAATAACCCGCGGAGTTCCGCTGTCTTCTTCTCCACTCCGTGAAACAGTGCTGCCGACTTGCGCACTTCGGCCACGTCGGCATCCGACATTTCCTCGATGCTCTGCATACCTGCCGTAGCGGCTTCCGCTCCCGCTATGGCGCTGCTGGCAAACATCCCACCGAGCCGGTGCAACTCATCGGTGGCGTCTCCCACCCGCAATCCGACCAGCGAGTCGCCGTGGCGGAGGTGGTGGTCGAGAAAGGACAACGGCGCGCCTACGGTAAAGCTGTGCAGCCACAGGGACACCTTGGCCAGTTCGACGGTCAGAGGATTCTTGTCGACTCCGTAGATGCAACGCTTGAGCACCATGCGTCGGATGATGGCCTGATCGGTAAGCTGGGACTCGTCCATGACCCATTTAGCTTCTTGGGCTCGTTGAAGGATCTCTTTGCGAATCGTGGCCACACGCTTCACGAGTGGCGAAGCATAGTCGGCGTCGCGCCACTGCGGTACGGCCGGAACATACTCGATCAGTTCGGCGACGTAATCGGATAGGAAATCCACGGCGGTGACCAGGAAATGGCCGCTTCCCATGGCCGGGTCCAGGACCTTCAGATTCAAGACCGCCTCGGCCGGGTCCAGCTTGAGCAATTCGGCTTTCCGTTGGGTCTTTGGCCGGCGTTGGCTCTTGAGTTCGGCGGCTTTGTCTTCAAACGCCTTGAGACGCTCTTCGGCCAGTGGTTTCAACGTCCGCTCGACGATCAGATCGACGAGTTCCTGGGGCGTGAAGAAGCTGCCGCTGTCCTTGCGGGCGTAAGGATTGGGACGAATGACGATTGTACCGTCGTTATCGCGGACCGGCTCGTGTTCAAGGAGGCGTTCGTAGATCGAGCCGAGTTGCTGCACCGACATGTCGCGGTAGTTGACGAAGCGTCGCTCGCCAGCCGTGGTGTGGCTCAGATCGTAGATGATGGGAGCGATCGTTTCGTCAGACAGGCGGGCTTCTTCCAGCAACGTCGCGGCTGCGAACAGCCCCCCGTTGTAGGGCGGCAGGCCGATAGACGGGTCGCCCTTGTCGATGAGCCTGAAGAGCGACATCAGGTGGTCGTAGTAGCTGGTGGCATGGGCCGAGAAGGTGTCTTTGTCGGCCATCCTGCGTGCGATGTCGTCCCGCACTCGCTTTCGCAGGCCGTAGTCGTCGTACCGTGAGTCGTTGACCGGCAGGAGTCCTCTATCTTCGGCGTACAGCACGAAAAGCAGCCGGTAGAGGAAAATGAGGGCGGCCTCCCGGATTTTTACGAGACTCTCGCTTGTGGCGTCCGCAACTGCCTGCACCAGGTTGGGGAAGACACGCTCGAACACCACACCCGAAAGATCCTGCGCGACACGCTCCTCATACCGACGACCCTCTACGAGAGCGGCTTCCAGAAACGTGGTCGTGGCGCCCTTCTGAAGAATAAAGGACTCACGCTGGAACAGCAGGTGGAAGACCCGGAGGCCGTCTTCGTTGCCTGGTTCGAGCAGTTCCGCCAGATCGGCTTCAAAGTAACCACTAGCGCGGGGCCGAGCATGGTAATCGTAGAGACGCCACACGCCGCCGTTAGTCAGGATGCCCCAGCGAATGCTGCCATCCGAAGCGGTCTCGGCGGTCGAGAGATACCTGAGGATCTGCCCATGTGGCGTGCCGACTATGACCTTGTCGTCCTTATCATGGGCATCCAAAGCGAGGCCGAAGCGCTTGCTTTCCTGCACCACCAACGCGTCCCGGTAGCGACCGCTGGGCTTCTTTTTTGCGGCAGCACGCCGCTTGTCGCCAGCGTCGGCAAAAAGCAGGTGATCGGGAATGTCTTCGTTACGGGTCGAGCCTTGCTGTGGGAGGTAATCGGACCATCCAAGCAGATCCAAGACGGGACGAATCAAGTCCTGCTCGGTGGCGGCTTCGTTGGGGTCTGCGGAAAGGCTGAGGGCCTCGTACTTCTGACGCACGCCGTCTTTGAACGTGGTAAACGCTTCAGGCTTGTCGAGAGAGGTTTTCCACTCGGCTGTGGCCTTTATGCCGTCGGCGAGGAAGTAGTGGGTGAATAATTGGCCGGGCACGTCAGTTTCTCAGTGGCATACCTTGAAGGGGGGTCTGTTCTTTGCCGACCGGCGGGGGCAGTCGATTTCTTTACGTGCTTCCCAATCGATGGTTCGCTGTGTACTTATAGCCTATTCACGTTGACAGGCCAATACCCTATTCGATCCGGCAATCAATGAAACCACCATTCTTGGCGCACTATCCACAGGCGATTCAATTCCACCGGAAAAAGAACTATACTGTAAGCAGAAAGCGGGTTGCGCGTGTCCCTCATATCCAGAAGAACGTTCGGGAAAAGTCTGTTGGCCTCGTTGGGGCTGGCTGTCTTTCATCCCTCTTCTCTCGTTCACGCCCAGTTGTTCGGCTTGTTTCGCGGCAAGGGCCGCGAAACGCCGGCCATCACCTCCAATGAAGACTTTTACGTGACCTCTTATGACCTGACGCCGGAGATCGACCTGGAGCAATGGTCGTTACAGGTCGGCGGAATGGTCAAACAGCCGGCCTCCTGGTCTTTCGCGGATCTGTTGAAACGCCCGCAAACGACAATGATTGCCACGCTGGAATGTATCGGCAATACGGTCGGCGGTTATTCAATCGGCACGGCGGAGTGGGAGGGCGTGAAACTGAATCACCTGCTCGACGAAGCCGGATTCGACCCCACGGCGTTTGACCTGGTGCTTCGTGGAGCGGACGACTATTCCGACAGCTTCCCCCTCTCCCGGGCCCTTGAAGAGGACGTCCTGCTCGCCGTGAAGATGAACGGCGTGCCCCTGCCGCCCGATCACGGGTATCCCGCCCGGGTGATCGTGCCGGGCATCTACGGCATGAAGAACGTCAAATGGCTGACCGGCCTGGAACTTGTGCCTCACGACTATAAAGGGTATTGGCAACAACAAAGCTGGTCGGATACCGCGTTGGTGAAACTGTCCTCACGCATTGACGTGCCAGGCGACAGGGAACTCATCACGACGCCGCGTTACACAATCAACGGCATCGCCTTTAACGGAAGGACCGCCATTCAACGCATCGAAGTGAGTACGGACGCAGGAAAGACGTGGAAGCCGGGTACGCTCCTCCCCAAACTATCTCCGTATACATGGACGCCCTGGAAGTATGAATGGAGCATTCCGAAATCAGGGGAATACACGCTCATGGTCCGAGCTACCAATGCACACAACGCGGTGCAGACGCTCACCACCCGACCTTCCTCTACCGAAGTGATGGAGATTCACGCCATCACCGTCAAAGTCGACATGTCGTAAAACATGTCGCATGACTGAACACAGACACGCCTGACGGGACGATCAGGATTTTGGCTTCTGGCTGAGATACAGGACCTGGTTGACCCGGAAGGCCTGGGTGTACTGGTCGGCCGTGATGTGCTGTGAATGAAAGCAGCGCCCATCGAAAATGATCAGACGATTGGGCTTCATGGGGATGAGGAAGAGGAGTTCCCAATAGGCGTTCCCGTCATTGATATAGGCATTCTCCCGGTTGGCAAACAAGGGGTTAAAGATCATGCTGTTCTGAAAATTTTCATAGCCCTCCGCACTGTTGAGAAATTCGTCGCTGAGTTCCAACCTGTCGGCCAGTTCGCGAATCTCCCGGTCCGGCACGATGGGCACTCGTTCCAAACCCGTGGGCACGTGACGGTACAGGCCGGTTCCGCCCATGCAGGAGTCGGCGGGGTTCAGGTAGACCATGGCGGTCACGTCCTGGTCGATATGGGGCTGACGCTGCCCTACGTTGAGGCGGTACTGCTGGTTGGTGATGCCTTGAAACACGACCGGCTGGGGGGCGAAAAACGGGTGCAGTTTCATGCCCCAGAAGTCACTGATCGCATCCACGATCGACCCGGTCTCGACGTTGACCGACGCCCGAACGCCGGGAAAGTTGCCGACGATCTCGAATCGATCGGTATACGGAAGATCCAAGGCCAGTTGCAGAACCTGGTCGGGATACCGGTAGAACCCGTCGACCATGACCACCTTGTGACGGCCCAGGCCGATCTGTTCGATGGAAACTTGGCAGTCGGGATTGATCGCGAAGGTTTCAGGAGAGGGTGGCACGAGCGATTCCTTGTCCACGTGACGGATTTCCGCCATGGTGCGCCATCGGATCCTCGTGCGTCAATGGGATGGTCTTCCATACAGCAACGACGTCGGTCTAGAGACTCTCTCCCTGGTACAATAGTATACAATGCCATTTGACGTGTGACTCGTTCGAGATCCCCGAAGAGTACAAGGAGGGAACAAGGTATGACCGCACCGTACCGCGACCTGTTGGCCAGGATCCGCGTCTGCTTTCCTCAGCCGATTTCCGATCGCGTTCATGACAGCTACTTTGTCCATAGCGTCATGCGCGCGATGGATGCGATGGACGAGCTGAAAAGTGAGCGGCCCATTCTGGGGCAACGAATGCCCCTGGACTATGCCAAGGCTCGGGAAGCGAGTCTTCCCGATAGCGGCCTGAGTGTCGAGGACGTCACCGCTGAGCTGGTGTCGTATTGTTCGGGGTTGACCATTCCCGGACATCCCCACACGCAACAGAACGTGGTCCCTCCGCCGACCATCTCCTCTCTGATCGGGGTTCTTTTAGCGTCCTTGTATAACCCCAATCTCGGATGGGACGAATATAGTCACCGCTTGGCCCTGGCGGAAGTGGAGATGGTGGCGATGACCGCGCGTCTCGTGGGATACGAGCCTGATCGCGCCGGAGGGGTGTTCACCTTCGGCGGGACCGGCACGACGCTTTACGGCGCCAAAATCGGATTGGAAAAAGCGATCCCCGGCGCCATGACGTCAGGAGTGCGGGAGGACGCGGTCATCTTTGCCAGCGAGGCCAGTCATTATTGTCGATACAACATTGCGGGGTGGTTGGGCCTCGGATCGCAGAGTGTCGTCACGGTTCCCACGGACTCGCGAAACGCCATGAGAGTCGAGGCCTTTCGAGAGCAAGCCAGGACGATCCTCAGACGGGGCGGGAAAATCGCCGCCGTGATCGCCACCATGGGGACCACCGATGCCTTTGGGCTTGACGATCTTGCCGGGATCGTGGCGGTGCGCGATGAATTGGTGAACGAATTTCAGCTTCCGTACCGACCCCACGTTCACGCCGATGCCGTGATCGGCTGGGCCTGGTCGGTATTTAACGACTATGATTTCGAGCGCAATGCCTTAGGATTCCGACCGCGCACCCTTCGCGCGTTGGCCGGGGCGCGTGTTCCCATCCACCGTTTGGCTCTGGCCGACAGCGTGGGGATCGATTTTCACAAATCGGGGTTTGCCCCGTATATCTCGAGCCTGGTGTTGTTCAAACATCGTGACGACCTGGACTTCATTCATCGGCCTCAAGAGCAGATGCCGTATCTCTATCAATTCGGAACCCACCGGCCGGGGCTGTATACCGTCGAGACCTCTCGCGCGGGAGGCGGGATTCTCGCGGCACTGGCAAATATGAAATTGTTCGGGAAGCAAGGCTTGCAAGTCATTATCGGCCACATTGTGGAGATGGCCCAGTTGCTCCGTGAACATTTGGAGGGGCACGATTGTACCACGGTCTTGAATCGGGAAAATTTCGGCCCGGTGACCCTGTTTCGGGTGTATCCTCATGGGATCGATACGTTTCGGATCAAAGAGGCGGAAAGCAAAGACGTTGCCAATCGAGAGATGTTGAGATCGCACAATGAGTATAACCGGCAGGTGTTCCAGTACGTCCATCAAGAGGCGATGGAAGGACGGGGGGCGATGTTGTCCTTAACGGATTGCTATCGTACTTCGGAATACGGGGAGCCGATCGTGGCGTTGAAATCCTTTATCCTTTCCCCCTTTGCCGATGAGGAACAAATCGAAGTGGTCGTTCGGAAGGTGTTGGAAGCCAGGAATCAGATCGAGGGCTAAGCCGCTGGCGTCGTGGGCTAATGCGTATGGTCGCTCAACAGATCGAGAAACCGCGGCGCTAGGATACGGCTCTGAATCATCAGCAACCCGCGTTCTCCCAGTCCCCGGTAACTCAAACCGATTTCGGTTTCCTCGAGACGCCAGGAGTATTCCTGGTTCAGCCCCCGGATCATCGAGCCGGGGCTGTGTTGAATTTTCCCGAATTCCGACTCCAGAGCTTCCTTGATCCGGTTGTGCGTTTCTTCGGTTCGGTACCGGATCATCACCCGAGCAAATTTGGCATCGATGGCGTAGAACTTGATGGATTCGACCGGTTCGTTCGCAAACTGCGGCGGGCCTTCCTGATATTCAAAAATATCGACCCGACCGTCAGGCTCGACAAGGACGAGTTGAGACAGTTCAGCCAACGCACTTCCCCAGGGAATCCCCTGAAAGCCCGGTTGCGGCGTGGACGTCGTATTCGCAGCGAGGAGCAGTTCAGGCAACCAAAGGAAGAAGATCAAAAGCGAAATCGAGGGTGAAACGTGACGTGCCATCATCTCGCCACACTATCATCCTGGTATGAAAATAGCCAGCAATAGCCTGCGTCTGTCATCCTTGTCTGTGTTCAGTGATTCGTTGACCGAATGAAGGGACGCCGACACCAGAATGGTCATTCTGAGCCGGAGGCGAAGAATCTCTTGCCCAACCACCGAACGCCTCAACGCCGAGATCCTTGTGTGTCCAAAAAGTGCTACGATCGTGGTGTAGCGGGGTGCGGCAGGCCGAGAGATCCTGGGTCTTGCAAGACCGTAGCGAAGCAGCTCCCGCCGCACCTTTGCTCATACAAGCCCGTACAGTTGCCTGGGCCAGTGAAGCCCGAACCGGCAAGGGAGGGAGACTATGAGCGTTCAGATCGTCATCGGCATCGATATTAGTGACAAATGGTTGGACCTGCACGTGTTGCCCGCCAAGCAGGCGCACCGCTTTGCCCATGACACGGCCGGCATGGCGGCCGTGGGGGCCTTGGCCCCAGCCCAGCAGGCGACGTTGGTAGTGAGGGAAGCGACTGGGGGGCTGGAAGGGCCCCTGGCCGCCGCGTGTGGCTTGGCCCAGGTGCCGACGGCGATGGTGAACCCGCGCCAGATCCGGGACTTTGCCCGGGCACTGGGCCGCTTGGCTAAGACCGATGCCCTGGATGCCGCCGTCATTGCGCCGTTCACGGCGACCGTGCGCCCGACCCCGCGGCCGTTGCCCGACGCCCAGGCGCAGGAGTTGACAGCCTTGGTGACACGCCGCCAGCAACTCCTGGAAATGCGCGCCGCCGAGACGAACCGCCTCAAGCGCACGCTGCTCCCGGTCCGGCGCCGGCTGGAGCGTCACATCGCCTTTCTGACCCAAGAGGTCGAAGACCTAGACCACACGATTGGCGACTGCCTGCAAGCCAGCCCGCTGTGGCGCGAGCAGGAACAGTTGCTCAAGGACGTGCCGGGGCTCGGGCCGGTGGCGTGTATGACCCTGCTGAGCGAATTGGGGGAACTGGGCACCTTGACCCGGCGGCAGATCGCCACCCTGGTCGGTGTCGCGCCATTGAATCGCGACAGTGGCGCCTATCGCGGCGAGCGCGGGTGCGGCCAGTGTTGTACAGGGCCGCGCTGAGTGCGAAGACGCATAATCCGGTGCTCCGCGTGTTCTACCAGCGCTTGGTCGATGCGGGGAAGCCGAAGAAGGTGGCGTTGGTGGCGTGTATGCGCAAGCTGTTGACGATCCTCAACGCGATGCTGCGCGACCGCGCCGCCTGGCAGCCCCAGGGGGTGGAATCGTGAAAACCGAGAAGCGATCTGGTGTGCATTCAACACAGTTGCTTCGCTCCGCTCAGGCCAAGCTCAGGATGACAGATGAGGCGGATTGCGCAGGATGGTGGCTTCTCCCTCATGCAGGCAAAGACTGTCAACGAATGACTGAACATTGACAAGGATGACAGACTAGTGCGAGTGGTCCCATTTTCATCCCTTAGTGTGCAGGTGGCGAGCTTGCATGGAGGATTCCTGCGAAAGCAGGAATCCAGGATTTTGTTTCGTGTAAAACGGTCCTGGGGGAGGGGGGCCATAACACCGGTTATTGCCGGCGGCGTTCTTTGGATGCGCCATGGGCCACCCGCCGAGGGTGTTGGCGCTCCCAGCCGAGTTATCCGCCGTCGAGAGCCGTCAGCCGCTCGACCGCCTTCCGGTGAATGATGCGATCGTGGGCGTCTTTCGAAGGTAATTGTATCCCGCGTTTGAGCAGGTCGCGCGCTTTCTCGCGGTTGTGATCGGCATCCAGGCTCAGAAGGCCAAATGCGTACTCGAAAAGCACGATCTTCTCTTGAGGCGCCAATTCGAGGGCCCGCTCGAAATGTGCGCGAGCGTCCTCTTCGTTCGCCCCATAGAGCAGACGGGCTAAGAGTCCGCCTTTGCTGACGGCTCCCGCATGCCAGGCGGCGAAGCTCAAATGGGCGGCTGCCATGTCCGGGTCCAGCCGAAGCGCCTCTTGAATGGCATCGCGCACTTGGCTGGCGTAGCCCTCGTTCAATGCCTTCAATGTTCCCATCACCTGCGCGTGACGTCCCATGGCATGGGCTAATTGGAGATGGGCTTCCGGGTTGGCCGCGTCGAGCCGGCTCGCCTTTCGCGCGAGTTTTTCGGCTCGCTTGAACAAGCCTTCCTTTTCGCTATCCGGCGCAATGTAATAGCCGTAAATCGCCAGTGAATTGGCCGCCAATGCATAGCCTTCGGAGGTGTCGAGAACCTGGGCAAGATCGGCGGCCTTCATGAAGCGGCCCTCGGCATAGACGATGCGTGCCTCTTCGATCGACTGCGCGCCCGCGGTCCCCGCCGGCATGAACATGTAGAGAATTGTCAGGAAGGTGCGGAATAGGGACGTGTTCATGAAATGCTTATTTCAGATAGTTGGCGAGATGGCTCCAACCCGATTTCCTCGGGGGTGGCGTCATCCCGCGCGGCGATTGCGACATGCCTAGCAAAACCGGAATGGCTAGGCAAAGCGCGAAAACCCCGTTCACCGATCGGGCGAGATGGGCAGGCATCATTGTGTCTTTCGGTCGAGGGCTATCAATAAGGGCGGGAGGAGCAGGAAATCGCAGAGCAGCGCGAAGCCGATCGTGAGCGCAACCAGGAGGCCGAGCATCCAACTGATCGCGAATCCCGACGAAGCGAACACCAGGAAGCCCAGTACCAGCATCATGGTCGTTGTGAACAGCGCCTGACCGACCGGAAGGCGTAGCGCACCGCCTCGGACGCGGAATGGCCCTCGCGACGCGCCTTCATTGCTCATGAAGTGAATCGTGTCGTCGACGACGGCGCCGAAGGCGATCGCGGTCACGAGAGATCCGGCGGGCCCCACCTCGCCGTACAGATAGCCCCAGACGCCGAAGGCCATGGTCGCGGGGATGAAGTTGGGCACGAGGCTGACGAGGCCGAGGCGCACGCTTCTGAAAATCCCGATCAGGAGCAGCGAAATGAGGGCCATGGCCGTGACCCCCAACATGCTCTTGGTGTTCTGTATGTTCAGGTGGGCGAAGACCAGGCTGATCCCCGTTGCCTCGGTCGCGAGGTCGTCATCGCTGAGCGATCCCGCGTCATCCACGAGTTGTTCGACGGTCAAGTCGTCCTCGACCGACTCGGTGTGGGTATAGTTGGTCAGGGAGTCGACCCGGGTGGACGAGGGCACGCGCCACGCGGCCTCGGTCAACTCCTCGATGGCGCCGAGCGCCTCGCGGGTGAAGACGGACCCCCCCTTGGGCGCGACTGCGATCATCGCCGCATTGGTTGCCGTGTAGGTGTCCTCCAAGGTGTCGAAAGCAACGAGTTGAGGATTGTCCTCGTCCAACATGTCGCGCCAGTCGTTGGAGATGGTGATGAATTGGAAACCGGCCGTCAGAACCAGCATGACCGCCACGGCCGACGCGAGGACCAGCCATTGGTGGCGCAACATGAACGCGGTGTAGCGGTCCAGAGTGACGGAGGTCATGGCTTCGCGGTCCGGCGGCGTGCCGCCGCGGCGAACCAGCCGGTTCCATTGGCGGTTGTGTGCTGGAGGTGCATTTCGATCATCGCCACTAAGCTTCCGTAGGGGATGGAAGGAACACTCAGGGTGCCACGGCAGGAAGTCTGAGGGGGATATTATAGCTCAGCGAAATAGCAGATTCCAGTATCATGCATCGGACTCACTGGAAGACCCGCTCCTGCGCCTCCCGTCCCAACGAGGCCGCAAGCCCCCGCCTCGTCGGCGCCATCCTCGCCCAGCAGAACGACGAGTGGACCATCCAAAAAGTTTTAAGTGTAACTGCAAAGAGTGCAATACATGACACTGGATTCTATAGCTCCAATAGGCTATAGTGCCGCCCATAAGACAGCCTGAGTGTTCCTGTCCAGCACGCCGGAAGCTGCATGGAGCAAAACGCTACTACCCCACGCCTCGGGACACGATCAGGAAAACAGCAGTCGAGCTGAAAGCGAGGAGATGCCATGAGACTGACTTTCCATCGTGCAAATCTGCTTAGACGAATTTTCGTTACGGCGGCCGTCCTTGCTATATTTCTTCTGCCGTTGTTCACACCCGATGCGCGCGCTGCGGATTCGAGATGGTACGTCGGCTTGAACGTACCGGTCATGTTCATTGACGACTCGGAGAGCGTCGAGCGTGGGCAAGCGGGAGGAATCCCGTACAAGGCGGACGCCGTCAACTCGTACAAGACGGGGTTCAGGGTCAGCGGTACACTGGGCTATGAATTCGGCACAGGGTTCCGTGTCGATGGCGAAGTGTTCTTCGCCAGAGCCGCAATCGGCGATCTGACCTACAAGGGACGGACCACTACCGTGCCGGGACTAGGGACAATTGATATTGAGGGGGATCATCCCATCGACGTGTCCGGCTCGGCAAACCAACTGGGCGGCATGGTGAATGTCTGGTACGACTTTGATACCGGTTCCCGTTGGAAACCCTACATCGGCGGCGGCCTCGGTGTCGTCCAGGTCGATTGGGGCGACGTGGAATATGACCGTAACGAGGTCGCGCAAGGGGCTGCGAACGAGCTTGCGGTCCTACAAGCGCAACAAGCAACACCTGGCTTCGCCTCACTGCCTCCTGCAGTCCAAGAAGGAATCCGACAAGGGGCCATAGCCCAGGCCAAACTGGACCCGGGGACTGTACCCGAACTTTCCAGCACCGATACGGTGTTCGCCTATCAGGTCGGCGCAGGGCTGGGCTATGAGGTGACCGATGCCATTACCGTCCAATTGGGCTACCGCCTGTTAAAATCCAACCAGTTGGAGTTCACCGGCAGAAGTGCCATGGGTGCAACGGCCACGGCGACGACTGATATGCAAGTTCATCTCTTCGAGATCGGCGTACGCTATCGATTCTAGGCGTCCATGCAGACTCTGAACGTCCGGACGGGACACAGAATGCAATGGCGTGATCCTTAAGCGGTTGCCGGTCAGCGAAGCCGCAGCCTCCGGACCGGGGGATGGCGGATACCCATGACAACCAGTCGAGACGAGCGTAACGCCCCCCCCTTGCTTTCTCCCTTTCCGGAAGGCTGGTATTTCATCGCCAGCCGCAAAACGATCGAGCGGGAGAAGTTGTTTCAAAAAACCTGGCTGGGCGAGGAAATTGTCGCATGGTGCAACGAGGACGGGGACATCTGTGTGGCCGAGGCGATCTGCCCGCATCTGGGCTCCGAACTGGGGCCGGAAGCCGGAGGCCGCGTGCGCAACGGCTGCCTCGTCTGTCCGTTCCACGGCTTCGAGTACGATGTCACCGGCCAATGCGTGGCCACGCCCTATGCGCCGCCGCCCGGAACTGCCAGACTGAAGGTCTTCCCGACGCGCGAAATTCTGGGTCTGGTTTTTGCCTGGTGGGGCAACGGCGGCCGGCCGCCGCAATGGGAGCTTCCAGACGCGCCACCCACCGGTACCGACTGGACCGATTTGGAATTCCGAAGTTTCCGGTTCCCGGGGCATCCCCAGGAAACGACCGAGAATTCCGTGGACCTCGGACATCTGCGCTACGTGCATGGCTACAACAGCGTGCACGGGATCGGACCGGTCTCAATAGACGGCGCTTACCTCAAGAGTTGCTTCGACTTCAAACGAACCCAGACCATCGCCGGGATCAAGGTCTTCACGTACGATGTTTCCGCCGTCACCCACGTGCACGGGTTGGGCTATTCGTTCGTCGAGGTTCACGAGCATGCGATCGACATGCATACGCGTTTGTGGGTGCTCGCAACGCCCATCGACGGCAGACTCGTCGAACTGGTGCTGGTCAGCCAGGTACGGCACATACTGAAACCGAAGCGGCCGATCGTGGGCATGCGTTTCCTGCCGTTGCGCCTGCGCACCAGGCTCATGAACAAAATCATTATGGCTGCCCAGAAGCGGGACGTGTTGCAGGACGTCGTGATCTGGGGCCGAAAACACTATCGGCCCCGCCCGCTGCTCTGTCGCTCGGACGGGGAAATTGGAGCGTATCGACGGTATTGCCGGCAATTCTATCCGGAGCACCATCCGCAGACAGGCCGGGATGAAATCGAGTTGAGTTCCGTTAACGGCTAGCATGCCGCAGGACCGCGCGCAGCGATCTGCCGCTCGTGCACGCGACCTGCCGTCGATTGCCCTTTGTCGCGGATGGCTGGTCGTCTTCAGCCCTTCGCTTTCCTGAACCTCCGACCATACAGGATACTCCCGTAATAATTGAACCACCGCCTTGCCTCGGGTTCGTCGAAGGGGTAATCCGCACCAAGTTGTCTTGCGGCGGCGAGCCCGGTAACCAGGCAGGTCTCCTGGCTGTTGATCAGCGTATGGGCGCCACAGTGCCAAGTGCGTTTCTTGCCCTGGATGAAGCGGAACAAGGGAACGAGCCATGCAACGTGGCGCACGTCATGGATGATATGCTGAAACCACCACCTTCCGATAATCTTTTGTCCATCGATTGGACTGATCGGGTTGTAGGTCACCAGACAGGGCTTGTCGGAGCGATGAGCCCACGGCTGCTGGTTGTGCATGATGTACGTGATTTCATAATTGTCCGGTCTGGAACCGTATTGTTCTATGTGATTGCTCCGCGTTGTCAGCGGCTTTGCTTCGTTATCCGGAAGGACTGAGGAGTCAAAGTGGACGATCGTATGGTTGTGGAGTTCGCTCTCGTAACGTATCGACGAGAGAATGTAGCGCTCCAGCATCGTGGGTTGGTCGAGGATCATCAGTGTCTGGTTCGCATTGCATGCAAAGATCACTTCGTCGAACGTCTCCTTCACGCCGTCCTCGTCCTCGACCACGACGCCGGACGACCGGCGGCGTACCTTCCGGACGGGCCGGTTGAGGCAGATCTTGTCTCGGAAATTGGCGGACAGGTTCTCGTAGATGCGTCGTGTTCCCTGGTCCCACGTCTGCATGGGCGTGGCGGTTTCGATATCGAAGAATTCGAGATATCTCGTAAAGAGAGCCGCGGGCATATCGAACACGTTCGTCGCCAGGATGAAGTTGACGAACATGGGCTTCAGTATCTCGTACCTGAAGTCCCCGGAGAAACCGTACAGATTCAGAACCGTCCCCATGCTGATGTAGTTGAACGGGTTGAGGGCGTTCAGAAACTTGGATTGGGCACGGGTCAGCCAACCAAACCGGTGCAGACGCCTCAGGATTCGTTGAAACTTCGCAATCTCGGGTTGTAGTTGCTCTCTGATGTCGGATTCGAAATCATGGGCATAAATCCGGCCACGGTACTTCACGCTGTAGTTGAACCGGGTATCGAGCAACTCGATGCCAAACTCCTTCAGCAACAACAGGATGTGGTGGTAGACCGACGGAATACAGGCGGTGACGGAAATGTCGAACGGAATCGTGCTGCCGTCGTCCTGCGGCATATCGGCGGTGACCGCGTTTCCGCCAATCCGGTCCTGTGCCTCGAACAGCCGGAAGTCAAATCGGTCCGGGTGATGATGCAACGCCCATGCAGCCCCAAGCCCTGATATGCCTCCGCCGACGATGGCTATGCGCCGCGGCGTTGTCCTGTTCCCGTCGGTAGTCATGTCTTCTTGCTCTCTCCCAATGCGGGCTCACGTTTGGAAGACGTTGACATTCTCCACCCACCCCGTGCCTCGTTCGGGCGAGACGGGCAGGCCTCACTAGGTCTTACGGTCGATGGCTATCAATAAGGGCGGGAGAAGCAGGAAATCGCAGAGCAGCGCGAAGCCGATCGTGAGCGCAACCAGGAGGCCGAGCATCCAACTGATCACGAATCCCGACGAAGCGAACACCAGGAAGCCCAGCACCAGGACCATGGTCGTGGTAAACAGCGGTCGACCGACCGACCGAAAAGCGTACTGCACCCCCTCGGACGCGGACCGGCCCTCGCGACGCGCCTTCAGATACTTGCTCATGAAGTGAATCGTGTCGTCGACGACGGCGCCGAAGGCGATTGCGGTCACGAGAGATCCGGCGTTCCCCACCTCGCCGTACAGATAGCCCCAGACGCCGAAGGCCATGGTCGCGGGGATGAAGTTGGGCACGAGGCTGACGAGGCCGAGGCGCACGCTTCTGAAAATCCCGATCAGGAGCAGCGAAATGAGGGCCATGGCCGTGACCGTGCCCCCCAACATGCTCTTGGTGTTCTGTATGTTCAGGTGGGCGAAGACCAGGCTGATCCCCGTTGCCTCGGTCGCGAGGTCGGACGCGTTGGCGCGGAGCCAATCCTGCCCGCGCACGGAGAGTTCGCGCTGCTCCTCGGCCTTCAGTCTGAGCATCGTCACGGTCATGCGCGTGGCGGACTTGGAGATGTTGATGCGGTTGTTGAGGTCGCTGCCGAAGGGAACCGAAAGCTCATAGAGCAGCAGATACTGCGCGGCAAGCTCGGAGTCTTCGGGCAGCCGGTAGAAGGCCGGGTCGTCGCCGTGCATGTTTTTGTTGAGGCGCTTCATGATGTCCGGAAACGCCTGGACGTGCGCCACTTCGGGCTGGGCGCGGAACCATTCGGCGAACGCCTCGACCTTGCGCAGATAGTCGGGATCGGTGATGCCGCCTTCCCGCCCGGCGTTCAGGGAGTATTCCAGGTTTTCCATGCCGGTCAGATTCTCGACCACGAAGTCCGTGTCGCGCCGAAACTCGTAACGCTCATCCAAATACTGTAACCAGTTGTCCGTCAGCTCGATGCGGGGGATGCCGGCGATGAGGGCGACCGCCACGGCGGCCATGGACCAGAGCAGGAGCGTGCGGCGCGCGACGACGAAGGCCCCGAAGCGATCGAAGAAAGCGGACTGCCCGGCGCGTCCGGGACGCGCGCGCAACGGCAGGACCGACAGGAGCGCCGGCAGAAACGTCATGGAATACACGAAGGCGGAGAACATGCCGAACGCCACGAGATTGCCGAGGACCCGAAAAGGCGGAGAGTCCGAGGCGTTCAGGCTGAGGAATCCGATCATCGTCGTGGCCGTCGTCAGGAACACCGGCCAGGCATTGTCGCGCAGCGATTCGGCGATCGCCCTGTCCCTGTCCAGCCCTTGTCTCATACCGGAGAAGATCGAATCGATGATGTGGACCGAGTCTGCGATGGCCATCGTCATGATGATAATCGGAACGCCGGAGTTGGCGGCGTTGAGCACCAAGCCGGCCCAGCCGACGACGCCCATGGTCGAGCCGATAACGAAGATGAGCACCAGGACGAGGGACAGCGTGGCGAGCAGGGAGCGCAGAAGGATGGCGGCGACGGACACGATGACCAGGAATGCGGCCGGCGCGAGGATCCGCATGTCGTCGTCGACCGCCTCCGTCATGACGTGGTTCACGAAGACGTCGCCGGTCATGTGGTAGCCGATATCCGGGTGGACCGCCCGGATCTCGTCCAGGAGGTTGCGGACATGGTCGGTAATCTCGGCCACCGCGGCGTTCGAGTTTTCGTCGGGTAACGCGAAACTGATCACCACTCCGGCCACGCGCCCGTCGTAGGAGACGAGACGGCCCGCGAGACTGATCTCGCTTAACGCAATCCGCTCAATCCGCGCGAGGTCGTCATCGCTCAGCGATCCGGCATCGTCCACGAGCCGATCGACGGTCAAGTCGTCCTCGACCGCCTCGCTGTGGTAATAGTTGGTCAGGGAGTCGACCCGGGTGGACCAGGGCACGCGCCACGCGGCCTCGGTCAACTCCTCGACGGCGCCGAGCGCCTCGCGGGTGAAGACCGCCCCCCCCTTGGGCGCGACTGCGATCATCGCCGCATTGGTCGCTGAATAGGTATCCTCCAAGGCGTCGTATGCAAGGAGTTGAGGATTGTTCTCGTCCAGGTTGTCGCGCCAGTCGTTGGAGGCGGTGATGAATTGGAGGCCGGCCGTCAGAACCACCATGACCGCCACGGCCGACGCGATGACCAGCCATCGGTGGCGCAACATGAACGCGGTGTAGCGGTCCAGATATTCGGAACTCATGGCTTTGCGGTCCGGCGGCGTGCCGCCGCGGCGAACCAGTCGGTTCCATTGGCGGTTGTGTGCTGGAAGTGCATCTCTATCATCGCCAGGTGGCTGCAGTAGGGGAGGGCCGGGACGCTCAGGCTGCCGCGGCAGGACGCCTGATGGGGGGAATTATAGCTCAGTGAAACAATGAATTCCAGTATCATGCATTGCACTTACTGACAGGCAAGTTCCTCCATCTTACGTCCCAACGAGGCCGCAAGCCCCCGCCTCGTTGGTGCCATCCTCGCCGAGCAGAATGGCGGGCGCATTATCCAAAGAGTGCAATACATAGAACTGGATTCCATCGCTCCGATGAGCTATAGTGTCGCCCGTCAGGCAGCCCGATTGGCTTGGCCCTACAGCAGCCGCGTGGGGCAAAACGCTACTACCCCACGCCGCGGGCATGATCTGGGAAGACAGGAGTCGAACTGAAAGCGAGAAGATGCCATGAGACGTGTTTCATGCCGAACAGGCATGCTTAAATTTTCGTTGTGGCGGCCGTCCTTGCCCTGTTTCTTCTGCCGGTGTTCGCACCCGATGCGCGCGCTACGGATTCTGGATGGTACGTCGGCATGCGCTTCCTGCAGTCACGCCTGTGCAGCAGGCTTATGAACAAAATCATCATGGTTGCCCAGAAACGGGACGTTTTGCGGGATATCGTCATATGGGGCCGAAAACAGTATCGGCCCCACCCCATTTTATGTCGCTCGGACGGGGAGATTGGAGCGTATCGACGGTATTGCCGGCAATTCTATCCGGATCGTCCGGAGTGAGTGGAGATGGACGAGGCCGCCGGATGCGCCGTCCTCTCCATCGCTGACACGGTTTTCGCAGTGGACACAGAAGTGAAAAGAGAAACCTCGCCATGCAACTAGGCAAACTACCGAACGCGCTGAAAGAGGCGTACCGGGAGGGGGACGTCACCCGTCGCGTGGAGCACTTCGACGGCTGGATCGACCGGGCGACGCCGGAGGCTGCCGGTGTGAACGGGTACGACCACACCCAAACGGTGAAAGACTACTACGATCTTTGCAGCGAGTTTATGGTGTACGGTTGGGGTGAATCCCTGCACTTTGCTCCCCTCACGCCTCAGGAGAGTCTGGAGGACTCCAAACTCCGTCATCAGCGGTTGATGATCGCCAAGCTGGAGTTGCATCCGGGTATGACGGTCGTCGATGTCGGCTGTGGGATCGGCGGTCCGATGCGCCGGGTCGTCCGGGAGGCCGGTGTCCGGGTTGTCGGGATCAACATCAATCAAATCCAGTTGGCAAATGCGAAAAGGTTGAATGCCGAGGCGGGGCTCGACCACATGGTCGATTACGAGACGTGCAGCTTCATGGATATGAGCGCCATCAAAGACGAGACGTTCGACCGGGGTTATGCCATCGAGTCAACGTGCCATGCGCCGGACAAGCAACGCGCGTTCACGGAGATATTCCGTGTGCTGAAACCCGGAGCTCTGTTCTGGGGTCAGGATATGTGTCTGACGGATAAGTACGATCCGAACGACAGCCGGCACCGGGCCATCAAGCGGGAACTCATGCGTGGCATTGCGCTGAAGGACATCGCGACGTTCGGGGAAGTAAATCGTGCGCTCGAAGCGGCGGGATTCCAGGTCATCGAGGGGATGGACCGTGACGTCAAGGAGGGGCCGTCCACACCCTGGTATCAACCCATGGAGACGCGGCACGGGACGCTGGGTAACCTCGTGTGCAGGATTCCATGGGGCCGCAGAGTGTTTATCGCAGGATCGAAGCTGGCTGAGGTGCTGCGGCTGTTTCCGAAGGGCTCCGCGGAAGTCGTCCGTCTCCTGGATCGAACCGCAGACGCCTACGTCGCGGGCGGTAAGTCGGGGATCTTCACGCCGTTGTACTGTTTCCTGGCTCGCAAACCCCTTTAGGTCCCCCGGCGTTCTTCTCGCCAAAGAGAATAGTTTACGGGCAAGGCACCCTCCTGATTCCGCCGCAGGTAATGCGGGAACGGATTTCTTTATCCAGGAAACCGGATCAGTTGATCTGACCGTAGTGCTCTTTCTTACTCCTATGATGGGTCCCGAACAGCATGTCCCAAAATGGGAAAAACGAACCGAAGTTTGAACTCATGTTTTTCCCGTGGTGAACATTGTGCATTCGTGCCAAGTAGTTCGTCAGCCTGAAGACAGGATTGGGCAAGTTCAGGCCGCCGTGTATGGAATTGTTCATAAACACCCAAACGAATAGCGTCGCGATAAAGGTCGTCGTGTTGAAGGGGCCGACGATGGTGACGCTCAGGAAAAACAGGGTGGTGACCCATAGCGTGTCAATAGGATGCAGATAGTAATCGTCTATGGCAGTCGGGAAGCGGACCTTGTGATGAACATAGTGGACGTACCTCATGAGCAACGGGAGATGAAATACGCGGTGCACCCAATAGAACATGAAATCATAGATCAGAAGGACGGCTAAAATCTGCACCGGCAGCACGGCGAAGGCGGACGGTTCGTCATGAATGACCCAATCGTACCCTTGCGTGAGGTAAGCGGTCCAAATACACGCGATAAAAAGGATGATAAAGAAGGTTCGCGGGACCTTGCTGGTGTTGGCAAGCGGATCATTAACCGGCGTGTAGAGCCGATACTGCTTGTATCGTTCGGATTTTGCCGCTCGTGTCTGTAGGACGGTGAATATCACGGAGAAGAAATAGACGCCGACCAGGCCTGCAATCAATGGGAAATTGATTTGGGCAACCACAGGACTGCTGCTCCGTTGATTTCAGGATCAGTTCAATTGGCCGGAAATGCTGACTCGCTTGGCAACGCATATGTTTTTCGAAATGGACGAATAGACATAACCGGCACAAGTTCGATAAACGATTGAAGCAAACTATAACATATATTGCATTATTTCGGTAATCTCGAGCCGTTGCATCCCGCTCACCTCCGTGATCACCTTTCTGGGCTTCGCACCCCTCGCTTTCTTCCGGTTTTGATGTGCCTCAGGGCGACGGCAGCGTTGGTCGGTTAGGCGTTGCTGGCAACCGCCTGTTGACCTGAAGTGATCGGGCGCTTCGACTTGACTCGGAATTTGAGGCTTTTGCGAGGGGTACAAGTCGGAAACGGATTGATTTTGAGCGGATAGCTTGACGGGAGTATTTCAAGTTCGAAGTAGTAGGCAATCATCAAAAGGCTGATCGCCATTTGATATTCCGCCACTCTTGGGCCAAGGCATGCATGCGTGCCGAAACCGAAGGCCCCATACGCTCCGTGTTTCTTGTTCTCCTCGCGCCCGGGCAGATATCGGTCAATATCGAACGTCTGTGGATCCGGATAATTCTCTTCCAGGTAATGAACCGCGGTGGAGGCGAGCACGACTCGTGACCCGACGGGTAGTTCAAAGCCCTCCACGATGCAATTGTTCATGACGGTTCTCAGTTGCAATGGCACGCTGGGGTAGAGTCGAAGGGTTTCGAGAACCAGCCGGTGGGCGTTGTCGATCGTTTCCTCCCTGAAGGCTTCCGGGTCGGGATCTCCGTTCGCGAACAGCGCCTCGGCTTCCCGGCGCACGCGCTGATAGATGTCCAGATTGGAGAACATCGCAAAAACCGCGAACGCCATGGCCGTACCCGCATACATGGCCGCCACGAACGGGATGATCGTCGAAAACTTGATATCGGTCTCCGGAAAGTACTGGGGGTCGCCGGCGTGCAGGCTGAGCAGGTCGTCGGCCAGGTCGCGGGGCTTGTTTTCGCGCTGAGCCGGCGTGTGCGAGTTCCGGATCATGGAATAGACATGGTCTATGCGCCGTGCGGCGGCGGCCATTCGCGGCGTTCGCAGGAAGAACTTCGGCAAGGCCTTCTGCACGTGGGTGACCAACATGCGGTTCTTGAATGCGAGGATGTCGTCCATATAGTCCGCCAGGTTCAGGCTGACCATGAGCTCAGACACCTGGCCGGACATAATTCGGCGACAGGCGTTACGCGCGACGAGCACGTCGCCTTCGTTCCACGAATCCATTTCCAGCCGGATCGCTTGAAACATATCTCCGAGATGTTCGTTCATGCGGGTTCGGGTGAAGGCCATGTGTTGCGCCTTGCGCATGCGGTAGTGTTCGGCCCCATCCATGCCCGACAGGCTTCTCGATGCGCCGAGCACCGACTCCATCCCCATCATGGTGTCCTTCGATCGCAGGTTCGTCCGAGCATGCCGGTTGAACCAGATGTTCGCCTTGTTCCCGGCGAGGACGAAAACTCTTTTCCTGTAAAGAGGGAACTTGACCGCAAAGACCGGGCCATACTCGCGGTAAAGGTCGGCCAGCAGTCTGGCCATATTGCCTTCCCAAAGTGCATCGTTGCGGAGCACTTTCAAGAAGCTGATGTTGGGAATGGGTTTTGTCGCTATCGGAATGGAGCGATGGACCGAGGTCGCTACGACGGCGGTGGCGACGGATCGACTCGTGCGGTCCAGCCTGCTTAGCAGCTCGATACGGTTCCGTGTAGCCTCATAATCTTCCGGTTGCAGAAGAAACCTGAATGCGTCGCAGGCATTGGCAAGACCGATGAGGATGGCATCACGGGGGTCGGGTATGCCGTCCCCGAGGATCGTCTCGACGATTCGCCGGCGTATGATCGCCCTGGACTCGTTGTCGGACGACATACTGTAGCCGACATTGGCCGCGTTTCGCGAAAGAGACCAGAAGCCGCCATTCGCATAGTCGAGAATTCCATATTTTACCAACCGGTCGAGAGACTGATCCAGGATCTCGTCCGACGTGTTGGCGATCTTCTCGACCCAGTAATTGACGGTACGTGGTTCGGGATCACCGACAATGGTTGCGAGTACAGGGTCGAGGAGATCGTCTCCCACTGGTGTTGTATCCTCCACCACAAGCGAGTCGAAAGCGGTGTCGATACGGGATTCGAGGTCAAGGTCTGCCAGCACGGCGCCGGCCAGCACGCACGACAGATTCCAACCTGCGACCGGTTCGAGATAGCCGCTGTCTTCGTTGAGCAAGAGAAGTATGATTTCTTCGGTCAGTCTCATCCGAGATTATGTCCCTAGACGTGTTGGAGGAACGTTTTCCCCCACGCGGCTGCCAACGGGCAGGGCCGTGACGCTCAGACAGCCATGGCAGGAAGCCTAACAGAATATTATAGTCCGGCGGAGCGATCGAGTCCAGTGTTGACGGATAAGGGGAACATGTTTCGGTTTGAAAGTCTCTTTTTGTATGGCACACAATACCAAATGGTCATCCTGAGCAACGGGAAGGATCTGCTTTTATAGGCGTTGTTGTGGAAACGACGAGATTCTTCGCCTCCGGCGCAGCATGACAATTCTGGTGTGGTCAGCCCTTCATTCTGTCAACGAATTACTGAACACATACAGGAATGACAGATATGGTTCGGTGCTCGAGTCACACGATGATCGCAAGCCCGAACGCGAACCATAACAGCGGTTTTGCGCTTGTAGCTGTTCTTTTATTGGTGGCCGTTGTGGGTATCGTGACGGCCACGGTCTTACAGACCACATCGACGGAAATCCAGATCAGCGGGAACCACAGGCAGGCAGTTCAGGAATTCTACGCCGCCGAGGCCGGCTTGGCGGAAGCGCGTTCGCGTTTGCGGAAGACCATGGGAACTGCAGCGGCCTTCATCGCGGATCCGGCAGTGTCGCCCGATCCGTTGTGGACGGCCTACGTCGTGGAGTCTGCAGCCTGGTCTCCATCCGTCGATCCCGATTATTCCCCCCATGACACCAACGTGATTCCTGTCCCGGGCAATCCATCCAATACGGTGGTGCAACCGAACAGTTTGCAGACGGAACTGCCGTACTGGGTGAAGATTCGCCATAAAACCGAATACGATGCAGAGCGGGCTGGGCATCGTCCTGCCACGCCGCATTATCTTGACCAAGACGGCAGCACCTCTCGCCATAGCAAGGGCAACCGGGGCAACGTCGTGTACTTTGGGTATCCCTCACAGACCAGTAGGCTCCCGGTCTCTTTCACGACAACGAAGGCCACGCCGTGGTTGCCTCTCCAGAAGATTGTCTCGCATGGAAACACGACGGGCAGTGTGGTTTTGGAGACGGAAGTGTTTCATCCTCCCGGCCCGAACCACCTCGGGGCGCTGTATGCCTCCGGAAACGTGAGCCTCAATGGAGCGTCCGGCGTAATCAATGGCCATGACGCCTGTGGCGGGGCGGACAGTCTGCCGCCGGTGCTTTTCGGAGGAACGGTCACGAGCACTCCTTCCATTCAATTCCAGGGAAACCCCGCGAGTCCACAGCCGAATGCGCTTACGTTGGATCTTGGAGGCGCTCTTGCGGATCTTAGCGCGGGAGCGAGTGTGTTGACTGCGGATCAAACCAACCAGCAGTTGGGACAGGCCGATGTGCCAATGGTGTTTCTCGCGAATGGAACGTCATTTGTTCAACCGGACGGCATACGGATTCGGCAAACCAGCGGTTCCGGCATTCTCCTGGTGGAGGGAAACGCCACTTTGGAAGGCGAGGTCCACTGGCATGGCATGATCCTGGTGACCGGCACTTTGTTTCTCCGCGGGCAGGGAAGCGGCACCGTGATTCGCGGGGGGATTTGGGCAGGCCGGATCGACCAGACGGGACCCTTGAGCGTCCAGTACGATAGTTGCCGCCTGCAAGCCGCGCTGCTGGCCGTCCCGACTCTGGTGAGAACCTGGAAGGAAATTTTTTGACGACCGAAACGACAAAAACGGTGTCAGGGACTGTTTTTCTTGGCTTGTCAAGCGTTCTCTGGCGTTCAGACGCGTGGCAACATCTCCACGGTTTCGCATAGCAGCACATCGCCTTCACCGCGCAGTTCGTTCACCCGGCCGTAGAGCGTTGCGCCGAAAGCTATGCTCGCTTTCCGTGCGATGAATTCGTCGGCTTCGAGCCGGAAAAATCCTGATGGCCTCGCGCGGAACGTGATGCCCGCGCGAGCCAGGATGCCCCCGAAAGGGCGGACGCCTTCGATAAACTCTGGACGCAACAGCGCCGGGAAGGCGTCCAACACGATGCGAATGGCGGCCAGTTCCACCACCTGGTGCTCTCCGTCCTCCCCGGTGTACAGCCCGACGAAGCGGTAGAGCGAGCGTTCGTCAACAATCAGGTCATCCGCTATGAGGTCTACGGCCAGCCGTTGGCCCCAGTGCGCTTCAAGGGTGGCCGTCATGCCGGCGTTGTGGACCAAGAGCTTGTGGTAGCTGCCGGGCACTTGCTCCGGAGGCTCGACATGGATTGCCGACACTTCCATCGACAGGTAGCCCCAAAGCTTGCGGACTACCGCTTCCACCTGATTGCACTCGGCTCTTCCCCAATCGACCACGGTTCCCCCTTGATTCGCCAAGTACGACAAACCCGACGTGAGGCCAGAAACAGTGTCAGGAACCGTATTGCTGGTTCCCGTCGGCCCCCTCTTTCTCAAACATCCTCAACCGTACGTTCGTACGATTGAGCACGTGGTCAACCAAGCCGCCTGCGTCTGCTCGTTTCGGTCGTCCCATCCCCATAAGCTACCGAACCCCCGCCACTTCATCAACAAACCGTTCCCGACATCGTTTCTTCACTCCTGATTGATAATTCGCCCCAAACAAGAAGACCCAGATGGGGCGCCCTCCGTTGGCCGCATAAGATGCGGCCCTACGAATACCTCTACCTCTCCTCACCCCTTCTTACCCTTCGCTACTCTCAGGGCTGGCCGCCTGCACCCCAAGGGATGAAAATGGAGCCCCTTTGTCATCCCCGCTAACCTTGTCCCCGGCATTTGTTATCATCGGGGAAACTGCGTGGTCAGGCTCTGGTCTGGGTCTTTCGTGACCCCTAATATGGGCCTTTCGATTGATTGCGGCTATGGTGCATTCTCTTTACAATAACCCGCTTGATGTCGTGATCGCTGTTTATCATTCAGACTAACTAAAGGTTGAATTATGGCAAAGGTACTTGAAGGCCCGGGAATGGGCTTGTTGAAAAAATGGGGTCTGCAAACCCCGAATTATGCCGTGGTCGGTTCTTCTGAAGAACTGGAACAGTTGGCGCAGGCCAATGATTGGTTGAAAAACAGTCCGTTGGTGGTCAAGGCGCATGAGGCGTTGGGTTCGCGCTTTAAACTCGGCCTGGTGAAGGTGGGCCTGGATCTCAACGGGGCCAAGGCGGCCGCGAAAGAAATGCTCGGACGGACCGTCGGAACGTTGACCGTTCGGGAAGTGATCGTGTCCGAAGCCGTGGACCATAGCGAGGAATATTACGTGGCCGTGAAGTCCACCCGCGACGGTGCGGACGTGATGGTCGCCAACTGTGGCGGAGTTGAAGTGGAGTCCAATTGGGATCGCGTGAAACGCTGCTCCGTTGTCGTGGGCGATGCTCCGTCCGACGCGTCTCTTGAGGTCCTTGCGAAGGAAGCCGGGTTCACCGGTGACCTGATCGCCAAAGTGGCCGATTTTGCGAGAAAGCTGTTCCTTTGCTTCGACAATGAAGACGCGCAGTATTTGGAAATCAATCCGGTGGTGCGCAACGCCGCCGGCGAACTGGTCGCGCTGGATGCCGTGACCCTGTTGGACGGAGACGCCAAGTTCCGTCATCCGGACTGGACCTTTCCTTTTGCCGCGGAATTCGGTCGAGCCTATACCCAGAATGAAGAAGAGGTCATGGCCGTCGACTCGAAGGTGAAAGGCTCCGTGAAGCTGATCGAAATTCCGGGTGGAGACACGGCGATGTTGCCGGCGGGTGGTGGAGCCAGCGTGTATTACTCGGATGCGGTGGTGGCCCGAGGCGGCAAGTTGGCCAATTACGCCGAATATTCCGGCGATCCTCCGGATTGGGCCGTCGAAGTCCTGACCGACAAGGTCTGTTCCCTCCCGGGCATCAAAAACATCATCGTGGGCGGGGCTATTGCCAATTTCACCGACGTCAAGAAGACCTTCGGCGGCATTATCAATGCGTTTCGCAAAGCCAAGACCGAAGGGAAACTGGATGGCGTGAGAATTTGGGTGCGGCGAGGCGGGCCCAACGAGAAGCAGGGCCTGGCGGCCATGACGGCGTTGAAGGACGAAGGCTTTAATATCGAAGTGTTTGATCGCCGGACCCCGCTGACCGATATCGTCGATATGGCCCTGGCCAAGAAATAGCAGCCCTCGGGAGAGACTTTTTTCAACATATTGATATTGAAGACGTAGGAGAGTTCGATGAGCATTTTGGCGACGAAAGAAACACATGTTGTGATCCAGGGCGGGGTGGCGGGCGTGAACGCGGCCCGGCGAATGGGTGAGTTCCGCCACATGATTCAGCAGCCCTTAAACGTTTCGGCGTTTGTGTATCCTCCGGATGCCGGAAAAACCAATGAAATCGTCTGCGGAAACCGACTTCTCACGATTCCGGTTTACAAAACGGTCGCCGAGGCCACTGCGAACCATCCGGAAATCAATACCAGCCTGGTTTATATCGGCGCGGATCGCGCCTATGCCGGCACCAAGGAAGCCTTGGACAATTCCGGCATTCAAGTGGTGTCGATGATCACGGAAGGCTTGCCTGAAAAAGATTCCAAATTGCTCGGGGCGTACGCGCGGAAACTCGGGAAAGTTTTCAACGGGCCTTCATCCATCGGCGTGTTGTCGGCCGGAGAATGCCGGTTGGGGGTAATCGGTGGCGCGTTTGACAACCTGGTGGCCTGCAAACTCTATCGTCCGGGTTCTTTCGGGGTGATCACGAAGTCCGGTGGCCTGTCGAATGAAATCATTTGGATTTGCTCGCAATTCGCCGACGGCGTGACGACCGCCATCGGCATCGGCGGGGACGCCTACCCGGGCACGGATTACGTGACGTATCTCGACATGTTCGAAAACGATCCGCAAACCAAGGCTGTCGTCGTTGTCGGCGAGATGGGCGGCGACTTGGAGGAACGGGCCGCGGAATGGTACGGCGCGAAGAAACGTCGCATCCAACTCTTGGCCGTGGTATCCGGTTTTTGCCAGGAAAGTCTGCCGAAGGGCATGAAATTCGGGCACGCCGGCGCCAAGGAAGGTCTCCAGGGAGAAGGATCGGCCCGGGCAAAGTCGGAAGCCTTGAAGAAAGCCGGGGCCATCGTTCCCGATACCTTTGGCGCCCTGGGACCGGCGATCAAGCAAACGTATGAAGCGCTGGTGAAGTCCGGTGAAGTGACGCCGATTCCCGAACTCAGTGAAGCGGAACAACCCAAGCTTCCCAGGACCGTGGAACAGGGCATGAAAGACGGCGATATCCTGGTGGCTCCCCTGATCAAGTCCACCATCAGCGATGACCGGGGTGACGAGCCCTTGTATGAAGGGTATCCGGCGTCCGAACTCATCAACAAAGGCTACGACATTCCTCACATCATCGGGCTCCTGTGGGATAAGCGGCTGGTGTCCAAGCAAGAAGCCGAAATCATCAGGAGAATCATCATCCTGTCGGCGGATCACGGTCCGTGCGTCAGCGGAGCGTTGACCACCATCATCGGGGCGTGTGCCGGCATCGGGTTGTCACAAGCGGTGGCAGCCGGGTTGATCATGATCGGTCCCCGATTCGGGGGAGCCGTGACCGATGCGGGCCGGTATTTCAGCCATGCCATCGACAACAACATGTCCGTGGACGAGTTTCTGACGCACATGAAGAAAAACGTCGGGCCGGTGCCGGGGATCGGGCATCGGGTGAAGAGCCTGCGGAATCCCGATAAACGCGTGAAGGAATTGGTCGGGTACGTGAAGAGTTTGGACCTTGCCACCCCGCATTTGGATTTTGCCCTGGAAGTCGAAAAGATCACGGCGGCGAAGAAGGATAATCTGATTTTGAACGTCGATGGGACCATGGCGGCCGTCCTCGTCGATCTCGGATTCCCGGTCGACAGTCTGAACGGGTTCTTCGTCCTGTCCAGAACCATCGGGTTGATTGGTCATTGGGCCGATCAAAAACGTCAGGGCAGCCGGTTGATCCGGTTGTTCAATTATCTGGTGAACTACGCGGCACCCGCGCGTCGGGAAGTGCCGCCACTCAAATAACAACATTGACGGTTTTTCCTGACCCGGTCCGCAAACAGGATCGGGGCTCGGAAACCATGCGGAGAACGTCCTATGTCGATTGAACTTGTCCAAACATTGTATGCCAAAATGCCAACTGCCGTGGAAGCGGCGAGAAAACAGTTCGGTCGTGGGTTGACCCTGGCCGAAAAAATTCTGGTTTCCCATGCCGATAATCTTGCGACCCAGGTCTGGGACCGGGGAAAAGCCATGTTGGCGCTTCGTCCCGATCGGGTGGCCATGCAGGATGCTACGGCTCAGATGGCCATGTTGCAATTCATCCAGGCGGGTAAGAAAAAAGCCGCGGTGCCCAGCACCATTCATTGCGACCATTTGATCCGGGCGGAAATGGGATCGTCCAAGGATTTACTGCGTGCCTGCGATGAAAATCGCGAAGTCTATAACTTCCTGGAATCGGCCGCCAGGAAATACGGCATCGGGTTCTGGAAACCGGGTGCGGGCATTATTCATCAGGTGGTCCTGGAAAATTACGCCTTCCCGGGCGGGTTGATCATCGGGACCGATTCCCATACGCCGAACGGCGGCGGGCTGGGCATGCTGGCGATCGGCGTCGGTGGCGCCGACGCGGGTGAGGTCATGGCCGGGTTGCCGTGGGAAGTGCTGCATCCCAAGCTGATCGGGGTCAGGCTCACCGGCAGGTTGAACGGCTGGGCTTCGCCCAAAGACGTGATCCTGTATATTTGCGGCAAATTGACGGTGAAAGGCGGCACCAATAAGATCGTCGAGTATTTCGGTCCCGGCGCGGAAACGATCAGCGCCACGGGCAAGGGCACGATCACCAACATGGGCGCGGAGCTCGGGGCCACCACGTCGATCTTTCCCTTTGACCAGAAGATGGTGGACTATCTCACGATCACGGAGCGCCAAGAGATCGCCGACCTGGCGCGAGCCAACCAGTCGATGCTGGTGGCCGATCCTGAAGTGTATGAGTCGCCGGAAAAATATTTCGACGAGATCCTGGAAATCGACCTTTCGACCTTGGAACCGCACGTCGTGGGCCCGCATTCCCCGGACTTGGCCCGCCCCATTTCTTCGTTGGAGGCCGAGGCCAAGGAGAAAGGGTATCCCGTGGAGTTGAAAGCAACCTTGTTGGGCAGTTGCACGAATTCTTCATATGAAGATATCAGCCGGGCCGCGCATATTGCCCAACAAGGGTTGAAAGCGGGCCTGAAAGCCAAGACCGCGTTTTTGGTGTCGCCCGGCTCGGAACGGATCTTTCATACCATGAAGCGCGACGGCTTTTTGGAGACGTTCGAAGAGTTGGGCGCGACCGTGTTGGCGAACGCCTGCGGCCCGTGTATCGGGCAGTGGAAACGGGCCGACGGCGTCAAAGGAAAATCCGATTCGATCGTGAGCACTTTTAACCGGAACTTCCCCGGTCGCAACGACGGGATTGCCGACACGCTGTCCTTCTTGGCCAGTCCGGAGTTGGTTGCCGCGTATGCCCTGACCGGCAACCTGGGCTTCAATCCCCTGCAAGACACCATTTCCACCCCGGACGGCAAACAATTGAAACTCGATCCTCCGCAAGGGGATGAATTGCCGGCCCAGGGCTTTGCCAAGGGCGAAGAAGGCTTCATTCCTCCGGCGGAAAACGGCGAGGGGTTGGCCGTCGATCTGCCTCCGAACAGCGAACGTCTGCAATTGTTGCAGCCCTTTCCCAAGTGGGACGGCAAGGATTTCGACAAGTTGCCGTTGCTGATCAAGACCAAGGGGAAAACCACGACGGACCATATTTCTCCGGCGGGACCCTGGCTCAAGTTTCGCGGACATTTGGACAAGATCAGTGACAACATGTTCCTGGGTGCGAACAATGCGTTTTCCAGTGAAGCGGGAAAAGGCAACAACGTGTTGACCGGAGAATCGGATCTCACCATGGCGCAGATCGCTCGTGACTACAAAGGCAAGGGCATCGGGTCGTTCGTGGTCGGCGACGAGAATTACGGCGAAGGCAGCAGCCGCGAACACGCGGCCATGTCTCCGCGTTTTCTGGGCGTGAAAGCCGTTCTGACCAAGAGCTTTGCCCGCATTCATGAAACGAATTTGAAGAAGCAAGGCATTCTGCCCATGACGTTTGCGGACCCTGCGAACTATGATCAAATCGAACAGGAAGACCGCGTCAGCGTGACCGGGCTCAGCGATTTGGCGCCGGGGAAGCCGGTGTCCGTGGTGATTCATAAGAAGGATGGAAAAGAGATCACGATTCAAGCTAATCACAGCATGACCGAACAGCAAGTGAAGTGGTTTCAATCCGGCTCGGCGCTGAATGCCTTGAATGCATGATTTCTTCACCCTCACCCCAACCCTCTCCCGTCCAGGGAGAGGGAGTGAGAAGAAAATTCTCTCCCGCCTTGGGAGAAGAAGTGGGACGAGAGAACCCTCTCCCCTTGTGGGAGAGGGTAGGGTGAGGGGAACAAAGGAGTAAGGCCAAACGGACATGACGGATTCATTCGACACGGGCAAAGCCGTGAGCCAGGAAGACGCGCTTCGACCACCCATGGTCACGGTGGAGATCGCGGGGAAATCCTTCCGGGTCCCGGCGGGGATTACCCTGATGAAGGCGCTCTGGTATACCGGCCATGAAGTCACACGGGGGGCAGGCTGCCTGGGCGGGTTTTGCGGGGCCTGTGCGACCTATTATCGCACCAAGGACGATCCGAAAGTGAAAACCTGCCTCGGGTGTTCGCACGCGGTGGAAGACGGTATGTCGTTTTCGTTCGCCCCGGCGTTTCCCGCGCGCAAGGCCACGTACGATTTGAATAAACTCGAAAATCCCAAGCAGGACCTGTTCAAGCTGTATCCGGAAGCGCCCTTGTGCAGGAACTGCAACGCGTGCACCGAAGCCTGCCCGCAACAGATCGACGTGCGGGAAGGCGTGTGGAAAGCCGTCTTCGGGGACTTCAAAGCGGTGTCGGAGACGTTCATGGACTGTGTGATGTGCGGCTTGTGCGTGCCGGTCTGCATTGCCGATATTGCGCCGAATCTGGTGGGAGTCTATGCGAGTCGAGCCTACGGCGTTCGGGAAATGGAAAAGCCGCCCGGCCTCTTCGACCGGATTCAAGCCATTGCCGATGGACAGTACGATGACGACTGGGACCGAATCCTGAAGATGACCGATGATGAATTGCAACAAACCTCGGCCACGATCAAGTCGTAGGGGAGTGCGCCTGATACGTGGATATTCAAGCCCTGCACGACGTGGTCCACACCTCCCGTGACGCCCGGCGACAACAGACCCTACCCAAACTCTCTCCGGCCGAGCGCGACACCCTGATCAAGAAATTTCATCCCGATCATCGTGAAGCCGCGTACCGTCCCGTTGTCTTCGGGCCCAATGAAGGGGAGATGACGGTACGGGAACTTGCTTCCGTCCTGGAAGGCGACAGCGTGGTGTCCGAAGACCTCCCTTTGACGCCGGACTACGAGGTGGACGTGTTGGTGGTGGGAGGCGGAGGCGCGGGGTGTGCCGCGGCGCTCCACGCGCACGGGCAGGGGGCCAAGGTGCTCCTGGCCACGAAGCTGCGCCTGGCTGATTCGAATTCGGTGATGGCGCAGGGCGGCATGCAGATTGCCGTGGCGCCCGATGACTCCCCGGTCCAGCATTTCCTGGATACCCTCAAGGGCGGTCACATGAAGAACGACCACGAGTTGCTCAGGACGATGGTGGAAGAGGGGCCGTCCATTGCGAAATGGTTGTTGGAATTGGGCGTGCTCTTCGATCGGGATGCCGACGGCAACCTCCACGTCAAGAAAGGTGGAGGCAGTACCAGGGCGCGGCTGCTCACCTGCTCGGATTACACCGGCCTTGAAATCATGCGGGTGCTCAAGGATGAGGTGCTCAACCAGAAAATCCAGATCCTGGAATTCGTCGCCGCCGTGGAACTGGTGAGTGACGAGCACGGGGCGTGTGCCGGCGCGGTGCTTCAGGATCTGGACAATAAACGATTTGTCGTGGTTGCCGCCAAAACCGTCATTTTGGCGACCGGCGGCATCGGGCGGTTGCACATTCAAGGCTTTCCCACGAGCAATCATTACGGCGCCACGGGCGACGGTCTCGCCCTGGCCTATCGCATCGGGGCCCCGCTGGTCCAAATCGATACGTTTCAATATCATCCGTCCGGAGGCGTGTACCCGGAACAACTCGTCGGGCAGTTGGTCACCGAGGGGATACGGTCGGAAGGCGGGCACCTGGTCAATGGGAAGGGCGAACGGTTCGTGAATGAGTTGGATACCCGCGACGTGGTGTCATCCTCCATTATCCGGGAATGCGAAGAAGGACGCGGCGTCCGAATGCCGACCGGTCGCGTCGGCGTGTGGTTGGATACCCCGTTGCTCGAAGAGGAACACGGTGAAGGCACGCTGGATAAGCATTTCCCCGCCATGGTGCGCCAATATGCACGGTACGGCGTCGATATCCGTAAAGACCCGGTCCTGATTTATCCGACGCTTCATTATCAGAACGGGGGAGTGAAAATCGACGTCAACGGCGAAACGTCCGTGAAGAACCTCTTCGTGGCCGGCGAAACGTCCGGGGGACTGCACGGGCGCAATCGTTTAATGGGCAATTCGTTGCTGGATTTGATGGTCTTCGGCAAACGATCGGGGTTAACGGTGGCGGCGCGCGCTCAAACCATTCCTCAAGGCCGGTTGACGTTGAACCATTTGCAGCGTTTCCGGGCCGAAGCGAAAAAGCACAAAATCACGAACCAGCTCACGTCGCCGGTCGTGCTGCCCGCCTATACCGAACAACCCTAGCAGGATGTTGAAAAAACCCACCAGCTTTGTTCTCGCAGCGCTCGGAGGCTCAACGTACTTCAAACGTACGCCTCGCCTCCTCGCTTGCTGCGGCCGCGCTGGACGGCTTTTTTGAACATCCTGCCTTCAAGTGGTTTTGTAGAGTTTTATCGGTTTTCTGGCAAGAAGAGATCGCTGAGTCAGTCTTTTTCTTCAAGAGGAGAATCATGAATATCCATGAATTTCAAGCGAAACAGTTGTTTGCGCAATTCGGGGTGCCGGTGCCGCGCGGCAAGGACGTGAAGACTCCGCGTGCCGCTGAAAAGTGGGCTGCGGCCTTGGATGTACCGGTCTACGTGGTCAAGGCCCAAATTCACGCCGGGGGCCGGGGTAAGGCCGGCGGCGTCAAAATCACCAAACAGCGCGAGGAGGTGCCGGCCCTGACGCGGGAACTCATCGGGAAAACCCTGGTGACGCATCAAACCGGGCCGAAAGGCAGAAAGGTGCGGCGGCTGTTGATTGAGGAAGGGGCGGGGATCGACAAGGAATTGTATCTGAGCCTGTTGGTGGACCGGGACAGCGGGTGTCCCACGTTCCTCGCGAGTACCGAGGGGGGCATGGAAATCGAAGAGGTGGCGGAGAAGACCCCGGAAAAACTGTTCAGGGAAACGATTGATCCGGCCGTCGGGTTTCATCCGTACAACGGCCGGAATCTGGCTTTTGCCTTGGGGCTGCCCTCTCTGGAAAAAGCCGTGGTGACGCCCTTCATTCAGATGCTGGGGAACCTGTATCGCTTGTTTATGGAAAAAAATGCGTCATTGGTCGAGATCAATCCTTTGGTGATTACCACGGACAAACAACTCATCGCACTCGACGGGAAGGTCACCTTCGACGACAACGCGTTGTACAAGCATCAGGACGTGCAGGCGTTTCGTGACCTGCACGAGGAAGAGCCGCTTGAAATCGAAGCGGGTGCCAATAATCTCAATTACGTGAAACTGGACGGGGATATCGGGTGCATGGTGAACGGCGCGGGGTTGGCCATGGCCACGATGGACGTGATCAAGTTGGCCGGCGCGGAACCCGCCAACTTTTTGGACGTGGGCGGAGGCGCCACCAAAGAGACCGTGGCGGCCGGGTTTCGCATCCTCCTCAAGGACAGAAAAGTCAAAGGCATTTTTATCAATATTTTCGGAGGCATCGTGCGGTGTGAACGGATCGCCAATGGCGTGATCGAGGCCTCGAAAGAGGTCGGCATCACCTTGCCCGTGGTCGTTCGCCTCCAAGGCACCAATGCGGAAGAGGGGCGGAAGATTCTCCTCGAATCGGGGTTGAAGGTGGACGTCGCGACGGATCTCTGGGAAGCCGCGCAAAAAATCGTGGCCATGAAGCGCAAACGGAAAAGGGGGTGATCGCCCCCATCGTTCGAGCTTGCCCACGTCAGCAGAAAGAAGTGATTGAACAAGGGAAGGAATAGCGCATGAGCATTTTGGTGAATAAGTCAACGCGAGTGGTCGTCCAGGGGATTACGGGAAAAGAAGGGTCCTTCCACGCGACCCAGTGCCAGGCGTACGGCACCCAGGTTGTCGCAGGGGTGACTCCCGGTAAGGCCGGGCAGGAAGTGGAAGGCATCCCGGTTTTTCACACGGTCCGCGACGCCGTGAAAGAGACGGAAGCCACCACGTCGTTGATTTTCGTGCCTCCGCCTTTTGCGGCCGACGCCATCCTCGAGGCGGCCAATGCGGGAATTTGGTTGGTGGTGTGCATCACGGAAGGGATTCCCGTCAATGACATGGTCCGGGTGAAACGCGCTCTGGCCAGTACGCAGACCCGGCTCATCGGTCCCAATTGTCCGGGTATCATCACGGCGGACGAGTGCAAGATCGGCATCATGCCCGGGTTCATTCATAAAAAAGGCAAGGTCGGTGTGATTTCCCGCAGCGGGACCCTGACCTACGAAGCCGTGAACCAGTTGACGAATTTGGGACTTGGTGAGACCACCTGCGTGGGCATCGGCGGTGATCCCATCATCGGCACGGGGTACATCGACCTGCTGCAAATGTTCGAGCACGACGAGGAGACGAAGGCCGTGGTCATGATCGGAGAGATCGGCGGGGACGCCGAGGAAAAAGCCGCCGTATTCATCAAAAGAGAAATGACGAAGCCGGTCATTGGATTTATTGCCGGTATGACGGCGCCTCCCGGCCGGCGCATGGGCCATGCCGGAGCGATCATTACCGGCGGGCAAGGCACGGCCAAGGAAAAAATCGCCGCCCTCGAAGCCGCCGGCGTGCAGGTCGTCCGCAATCCCGCGGAGATCGGCGAAACGGTCCAGGCCGCGCTCGGCGGTTGAGCGGTATTCCTTCCCGGCCGGCAAAACGAAGCATCCCTCACGCCAATCTTATCCCGGCCTGCGCAGCACGAAGACGGTTGCCCCCTTGTACGATAAAGGAAACGTCTTTAGGGCAGATCGTAAACTTCCTATGTGATATAGTGGAATAATCGACGCACAGGGGAAAAGAGATGGCCATTACAAAGTTGAGTTTGGAACGATTCACGGCTTTCAGAAAGCTGGAGTTCACGGTATCTCCTGGCATTAACGTGCTTGTTGGTGCCAATGGAACGGGCAAGACTCATCTGATGAAGTTGGCTTATGCCGCTTGTGACATCAGTAAGACAAAGGCCGGTTTCGCGGAAAAACTTATTCGCGTGTTTATGCCATCGGGCAGAGCCCTGGGCCGACTGGTGAAACGACAGAAGACAAGTTCGCGGTGTACGGTCGAGGTACACCGAAAACGGCAAAGGCTGAAAGCGTCCTTTTCCAATCATGCAGCAGGTCCCGATTCAGCTAAGGTCACCGGCTTCAAGGGTTGGACGGACTCCCCCGTCAAGAGTGTGTATATCCCGGTCAAAGAGATGCTTTCCAATGCACCGGGCTTCCAGTCCCTGTATGCACAACGCGAGATACATTTTGAGGAAGTCTACGCGGACGTCCTCAACCGCGCCTACGAACCGCCACTGCGTGGTCCCACGGACCAGGATCGCAAGCGGTTGCTCATTAGTTTGCAGAAAGTCATCGCGGGTAAAGTGACGACGGTCAATGAAGAATTCTTCCTCCGCAATGAACAAGGAAATTTGGAGTTCGCCCTGCTCGCCGAGGGAATGCGCAAGCTTGGGCTCTTGTGGCTACTTATTCAGAATGGAACGTTGCTTACCGGTTCAGTTCTCTTTTGGGACGAACCTGAAACCAATCTGAATCCCAAGCTCTTTGGCCCGGTGATAGAAATCCTGCTCAAGCTCCAGCGTATGGGGGTGCAAATATTCATTGCCACCCACGATTACGCGATTCTCAAGGAATTGGATTTGCAAAAAGAAGAACAGGACAAAGTGGCTTTCCATTCGCTCCATAGAGAACCGACACGTGGAGAGATCGTTTCCAATACGGCTGATTCCTACGTGGACATTCATCCGAACGCTATTGCTGAAGCCTTTACCGACCTGTATGACCGGGAAGTCACGCGCAGCATCAACGGTGTTGGCGTATGACCACGCTGAAGGAAGGGAGCCTGAAAATCAGGTTCCCACCCGGCACGACCGCCAGGAAATTCGATGATGCAACGCATGGACTGTCCCACTGCATGAAGGCCGTCGATTTTATCGTTGAGTTAACCGACCGGATATGTTTCATCGAAATCAAGGACCCTGACAATCCTCAAACCCAGCCAGAAAATAAAAAAGAGTTCGCAAGAAAATTTCTTGCCAGCGAACTTGATGCCGACCTGATAAAGAAATTCCGCGATTCCTTTCTTTATGAATGGGCGTGCGATCACGTTGGCAAGCCTATCCATTATTGGGTCGTCATCGGGCTTGACTCGCTGACTGATGCTGAACTTCTCAACAGGAAAGATGCTCTCAAACGGAACCTCCCGGTACACGGCCCATCATCGGGGAAATGGAAGCAGAAAGTGGTGGAAAGTTGTTTGGTGTTCACCATGCAGACTTGGAATCGTCACTTCCCTCAATTCCCGATGTCACGGATGAACTCATGACCCTAGCCGTAGCGATTATCACGGCGAAAACGAATCATCCCCCGCCCGCACCGGACTGATGAGCGAAGAGGGGTCGTGGCCTAGATGGAAGCAACCTTTTCGGACAGCCAGACCTTAATCAGTGACTGGTAAGGAACGTCCCTCTTGTTGGCCTCGGTCTTGATTTGCTCAAGCAGCGCAACCGGCAATCTCAGGGAAATCGGCTTGGTGGACGGTTTGAGATTGGGAAACCGGACACGTTGGGCCTTGCTCCAGTCCACGTGGTCGGTGGAGTCGTGACTTTCCCAAAAGGCCCGTTCTTCCCCCTCACTTTCGAAGGCGGGAATGGATTTACGTTTCCTGTTCATAGCGCACTCGCTCCTTGCGGCTCATTGTACGCAACGTGTCAAGGAAATCCACCATGGCCCGCGTTTGTCGGTCCTTGCTTGAAACATCGATGCTTGAATGATGTCATCGTATGGCCAGGATTTATAGGCAAGTAGGTTCTCTGACTCAGTTAATTGCTGAACTTGAAAGCGAGGGGATAGGTGACTTCAGAACGATTGATAAAATTCGGTCGTTCCAAAATGATTACAACCATTCCCTTGATCGTATCAGGCAAAAATATGGCGAAATTTTGAGACATGAAGTTGTTGATCTTGAGTCAGAATATGAAAGATTATCATTGAAACTTCATCGGAAAATTCAGGAAAGAGAATCTTTACTCATACATGAATTGGAAGAACTGAAAGGGACCCTTGCCGGAAACGAAGAACGGAACATGTTTATGCGGCTGTTTTTCTTTTTTCGGAAAAGGAGATTAACAAAGAGAAAAGCCGTTTTAGAAAACGCTTTTGAGAATGAAGTGGAAAGACCTTTCAGGAAGGGATTTGCAAAGATTGACAGTCTGAGGTCTGAAATCGAAGATAGAAAAAATAACCCCGAAGAATGGATAGAACGCTATTCAGCCAGTGATATAGAAGAACAGGAAAGAATCCTTTCGGTTTTCAGGAAACATAAATCCCTGTTTTACGGAGCCGAAGGTGAGGAAAGGGTGGCGCGGGAATTATCAAGACTGCCTGATATGTACACAGTCATCAATGATTACAGGTTGGAATTTTCTCCCCCTGTGTATGACAAAAACAATGACGACAGAATATTTTCAATACAGATAGATCACGTTGTCGTCGGACCCACCGGGCTTTATTTGGTGGAAACAAAGAATTGGAGCAGGGATTCAATGGAGAACCCGGAGTTATTTTCTCCGATTAAGCAATTAAAAAGAAGCAATTTTGCGATTTTTGTGTTACTGAATCAGGCCGTTGAGAGAGGGGATATCGATAACTTTTCCACCCACTGGGGGAACAAAAAAATATCCCCGAAAAACATCCTCTGCTTAATGAATCGCAGGCCGAATCAGGAATTTCAGTATGTGAGAACGCTGTCCGAGCATCAAATCGCCTCTTATGTTAGGAATCAAAGATCGGCGTTTAGTCAAAATGAGGTGGAGTCCCTTGCTGAGAACTTGCTCTCCCAGATTGCATGAATTCGGATTCGCGACCTTCGCCACCTATCGAGGTTTCTTGGAATCGGGAGAATGCCGACGTTGAGGAGTTTTAACCCTGCCTTCGGTCATAGGATCGTGTCATAATTGAAGAGTTATGCTGAAGTAAGAGGTCGAGTGGCGTGATGGCAATTGCATGTGAAGAGCGGGTCCGTGCATTGCGTGGACAATTGGCTAGGCAAGGTCTGTCCGGATTCATTGTCCCGCATGCCGACGAGTATCAGAATGAGTATGTGCCGGCTTGTGCCGAGCGATTGGCGTGGTTGACGGGGTTTACGGGTTCGGCAGGGACGGCGGTGGTACTCGCCGAGCAGGCCTCGATCTTCGTGGACGGACGATATACCCTGCAAGTCCGCTCGCAAGTCGACGTGCAGGTGTGGACCCCCCGGCATCTGATAGAGGAACCTGTGCCTTCGTGGTTGTCCGCTGTGCTGCGGCCGGATGACAAACTGGGGTACGATCCGTGGCTGCATACGCCGCAAGAAGTCAAGCGATTGGAAGAGGCCTGTTCCAAAGCCGGCGCCGCGTTGATGCCATGTGAACCGAATCCCATTGATGCGTTATGGGATTCTCGTCCCGCTCCTCCTGCGGCCAAGGTGGTGCCGCATGATATCGTCTATACGGGAAAGTCCTCGGAAGACAAACGACACAAGCTTTCCAGACAATTAAAAAATGAGAATATCGGCGTTGCCGTCCTGACGGCACCGGATTCCATTGCCTGGCTCTTGAACGTTCGTGGCGGCGACGTTGAGCATACGCCGTTACCTCTTGGTTTTGCCCTGCTGTATCAGGACGGCACGGCGTCGCTCTTTCTCGATACGAACAAAGTGTCCGAGGCCTTGGCGCCGCACTTGGGCCCTTCCGTGGGGATTCGTTCCCTCTCCGACTTTCGCGAGGCGTTGGAACAATTGGGAAAGGCGGGGGCGCGCGTGTTATGCGATCCGAACCGCACGGCGAGTTGGATCCCCGAACGCCTGGCTCGATTTGGGGCCCAAGTGATCGAAGAGGAAGACCCATGTTTGTTACCCAAGGCCTGTAAAAACGCGGTGGAGATCAGTGGGGCGCGAGAAGCGCACAAAAGAGATGGTGCCGCGGTGTGTGAATTCCTGGCCTGGGTGAGTCGCGAAGTACAGACGGGACAACTCTCCGAACGTGATGTCCAATCGTATCTGGATGATTGTCGCCGCCGGCAGCCGCTCTGGAAAGATATGAGTTTTCCCACCATTTCCGCTGCCGGCCCCAATGGGGCCATCGTGCATTACCGGGCGGTCGAAGAGCAGTGTCGAAGACTAGAGCCCGGTACGTTATATCTGGTGGATTCAGGGGGACAATACTTGGACGGCACGACCGACATCACCAGAACGATCGCCATCGGGTCCCCGACACCCGAGCAACGGGATCGGTATACCCGGGTCCTCAAAGGACATATTGCTCTCGCCATGGCCACCTTTCCGAATGGAACGACCGGCGCGCAACTCGATACGCTGGCCCGGCGGCCTCTTTGGGAAGTGGGCTTGGATTACGACCATGGGACCGGGCACGGTGTGGGGAGTTACCTGGGCGTGCACGAAGGCCCTCAGCGTATTTCGAAAGGTGGGCATACGGTCGCGTTGAAACCCGGGATGATTCTTTCAAACGAACCAGGGTATTACAAAAGCGGAGAATACGGGATTCGCTTGGAAAACCTCGTGGTCGTGATCCCGGCGGCTGGCGAGGGAGGACGGAAATGGTTGGCGTTCGAGACGATCACGCTCGTGCCGTTTGATGCATCGCTTATCGACCGGACCTTATTGAATGCGACGGAAGTAGATTGGCTCAATGCCTACCACACCCGCGTGCGGGAGGTCATCGGGCCGCTGGTCGATTCATCTACGGCCGCCTGGTTGGAACAGGCGACGGAACGAATAGCCTAAATCGCATATTCCCCCTCACCCCAACCCTCTCCCGCCGGGGGAGAGGGAGTTATGGAGTGGGGAGAGGGTTTTGCTGGTTGTCAATAAAATTTCCTCTCCCTTGATGGGAGAGGATTAAGGTGAGGGGGAAATTCTCAACGACATGAGTCAAGCCTTGACAGATGAACAGGTTGCCGAGCGCATGCGTGCGCTATTGGGTCAGACCGCGGCTGTGGATGACCTTTTGGTCAAGGGTGATCTGCTGCAACTGCACGTCACGGAAGAGTTTTACCGGCGGCTGGCGGTCGATCGGGATCGCAGCCGAAAGATCGTGCTGATGTTGATGCAGCAGATGAAGTCGTTAACGGGGCTTCAGGACGTTACCGTGAGAGTGTACAGTCAGAACGAGAAGATGATCGAAGGGAAAGTCAAGGCGTTCGGGGGAGATAACGTCACGTACATGTTGGATTTGTAAGGCCGGCCGTCGAAGCCGTGTGTATTGGGTCAACCCCGTTGCGTGCCGCCGATATAGTCAAACAGGGCCTGTTTCGTGGCGACGGAATTGTGAGGGGTCCGGGGTTTGACGTTGTGGAGTTCGACAATAAATGAGCGTTCATCATACTCAATGATCGGAAAGCCCTTTCCCTTCAGGTGGGCTACCACGTCTTTCATTAACGCGACTCCTTCGGCATATTGACAAAAGACACAGTCGAGAACGTCTCCCGGTTCATGGCGGGCTCGTTGTGTCGCATGCCAATAGGATAATCGGTAACTGGAAATCTGGAGTTGTTGCGTCTTCATCACGGGCTCTTCATGTCAGAAAAGCGAAGAAAAAATTGTAGCATAAACAGGGCGAAGCCTGTGAGGCCGATTCTTGACAGAAAAAAATTGTTCCGGCCATGGTGTCACGATGGAATCAGGTGATTTACCGGAATCCATGCCGCCGCCGAAGGCCGCTCCCGTGAACGTCAGATCGTCTCCGGAAGTGCACGTCCTTACCGTTCGAGACAAAACGATCATTCTGGTCGGGACGGTTCACGTGTCCCAGGAGTCCGCGGATCTGGTTCGTGCCGTCATCGAAGAGGAACGTCCGGATGCGGTTTGTGTGGAATTGGATGCCCGCCGGTACGAAGCCTTGTCCCAGCAGCAGAAATGGGAGGCTTTCGACCTCAAAGAGGTGATCAGGAAAAAACAGCTCAGCACCATGTTGGCCAACGTCTTAATGGCCTCTTATCAAAAACGGCTGGGGGATCAGCTGGGGGTGCTGCCCGGCACCGAGATGCTGGAAGCCATCAACGTGGCGAAAAAGCACGACGTCCCCATTGTCCTCTGCGACCGCGACGTGCGCATCACCATGCGACGGGCTTGGCGGTCCACCCCGTTCTTCAAGAAAAGCATGCTGGTCTCGTCGCTGATGTTGAGCGTGTTCGACACCAAGCCCGTGAGCGAGGAATCTTTACAGGATTTGAAAAAGCAGGACGTGTTGTCTGACATGATGCAGGAATTAGGCAAGGAAATCCCAACGTTGAAAAAGGTGTTGATCGACGAACGGGACCACTATTTGGCGGAGAAGACCTTACAGGCCGAAGGCAAGACGCTCGTCTCGGTGGTTGGAGCCGGACACGTGGAGGGGATTAAGGCCATTCTCCAAGGCGAGCGGCAGGGCAACCTGGACGGTTTGGATGTCATTCCGCCCGTGTCGCCGGTGTGGAAATGGGTGGGATGGGCAATCCCGGCAATCATTGTCGGTTCAATCGCCTTGATCGGCTATCAAAAAGGAGCCGCAGCAGCCGGAGACAATGCGGTCTTTTGGATCGTGGCCAACGGCGTGCCTAGTGGGTTGGGAGCATTGCTGGCCTGGGCTCACCCGTTCACGATTGTCGTGGCCGTGGCCGGGGCGCCGTTTACGAGTCTGACGCCGGTAATCGGCGTCGGGTACGTGACGGCGTTTGTCCAGGCCTATATGCAACCACCGCTCGTTCGTGAATTTCAAACCGTGGCCGAAGACGTGGCCGTTCCCCGGCGCTGGTGGCAGAGTCGATTGTTACGGGTGTTCCTGGCCTTTTTGTTTCCCACCATCGGAAGTGTCATCGGCACGTGGGTCGGCGGCACGCGCATCGTGTCGAATTTATTCTAGCCAAGATTTCCTGCCTTGATCGTAGCAAGACAGTGCGAACGCGTTCTGTTACGGCTTGTTCGACCGATGTCTCTTGTCTCGTCAGGGTGTGGGTGTTTTGCCGGTCGTATGTTGAAAGAGACAGGACGGGCAGGTGTAATGAATGAAGCGACCGTCGGCCACGAGGCGTTTCGCCATGGTGACCCGGCACCAGGTGCATTGGCGGTCGGGGAGTTCGGTCCCCGACGGGAGGTCGGATGAGGTTGGCGAAGGCGAGTCCATTCAGGCATTCTCATAAAGCCCGGCGGTGGTTGTCAAACATCCAAAATCAGCAATCCAAAATTTATGACGTCCCAGAACAATCCCCCTTCATCACGTGATCACAAAAAGTCGCTAGATGCCTTGCCGGTTACTGGAACCGGCGTGCCGGCGCTGGTCGTGTCCGGATTCCTGGGGGCTGGGAAAACCACGCTCGTGCGGCACCTGCTTGAAGAGGCGCAGGCGCAGGGAGTGCGGATCGCAGTCGTGTCGAACGAATTCGGGGAATTGGGAATCGATCAGGCCCTGTTGGGCAACCAGGACAATTACGTCGAATTGGAAGGCGGGTGCGTCTGTTGCAAACTGTCCGATGAACTCGTGACGACGCTTCAACGGATCCGTGAAGAGGTCCACCCTGACCGGATCGTCGTGGAAACGTCCGGGGTGGCGTTGCCTTTTGACACGCTCCTGAATTTTTGGCGTGAACCGGTGTCCGAGTGGATCGGTGAATGTCTCTCGGCGGTGGTGGTGAACGCCGAACAGGTCGCTGAAGGGCGTGATCTGGAAGGGACCTTTGAACAACAGGTGTCATCGGCCGACTTATTGATCGTGAATAAACTGGATCTGGTGCCTTCAGAACAACGTGAGCAGGTTTATGAACGAGTGCAGCACTTGGCTCCGGGGACTCCGACCGTCCCTGCCGTTCACGCCCGCGTGGGTACGCCGGTGCTGTTTCCTCCTGATCCCGGGAAGGTTTCCAAGCGAGAGGCCAAGCCGCCGTCACATGAACCACATACTCATGAAGCGTTCGAAGCTGAAGAATGTGTCATTGAGTCGGGTATCGCCCCCGAGACGCTGGTCCAACGGATTCGAGCCGGCCACGCCCTGCGAGCCAAAGGGTTCGTGCAGACTTCGGAGGGTCTCCGTCTTGTTCAAGGCGTCGGCCAGCGTGTCGATCTGATTGAGCCTTCCATGAATCCTCCAGAACATCTCCTGGGCCGTCTTGTTCTGATCCGACGCCTGTCCTGAGCGAAGCGAAGGAACGACGCGAAGGAAGCGTAGCGGAGGGAAGCCAGGGCCACTTGCAGTAGAGGCAGAAAGGCTGCCCGGGAGTTTGACAACAGGGCTTACAATTGCTTCAGCAGGTGCGGGTAGTTCTTCTCAACTTCTTCGTGAATTTGAGGATCGAGGTTGGCTTGGAACAGCGTCTTCGCCTTTCCAAGGTACGCCATGGAGACGTGTTTTGTGCCCTGTAGATTTGCCCCTTGAAAGATGGTTCCCGTCAGGGAGGCGTCCTGCAGATTGGCTTCGGACAAGTCCGATCCCGTGAGATCGGCTTCCCGCAAGTCGGCCATCTTCAGGTTGGTTTGCACCAACTGGCATCCCTGTAAGTTTCCCCACGGCAGTGAGGCGCGCGTCAGGTTGGCTTTGGTGAGATCCGCGCCTGCGAGATCCGCACGGATCAGCCCCGTTCCACTGAGGTCCACCATCACGAGCGTCGCGTTGGTCAGGGTCGCCTTGAGCAGGTTGGCTTCGATGATGTCCGCTTCCGTGAGATTGGCTCCGGTCAGATCGGCTTCTTCCAAAGTGGCCTGCAGCAAATAGGCGTCGGACAAATCCGCGCCGGTCAGGTCGCACCTGGTAAAATCCATTCTCGTGAAATCATAACCCGACAGGTCAGCTTCACGGAGATCGGGTTGCACGGTTGGTTGGGTCCGTCGAAATTTGTTCCAGACTTCCAGGCCTTGGCGTAACAGATCGAGATGGGCGGGATTGGCCATGAGTCATTGTAAAGGTTCACCCGTTCGCTGACAATTGATACGAACAGGCATCTCTTCTGTCGCCCGTTCCCTCTGGGGTAGCGGCGCCCGCCCTGCTCGTTCAAGACGAGGGGATTCTGTGGAGCGCCTGTTCGATTCGCTGGACGGTCCATTCCTTGCCCAATAAAGCCATGACTTCGTAAATGCCCGGACTAAAGGTTCTTCCCGTTAAGGCAACGCGAAGGGGTTGGGCGAATTTTCCCATCTTCAAATGGTCTTCCTCCAGGATGAGTTGCACCACGGGCTCGAGCGTCTCTTTGGAAAAGGGTTCGACCATCTTGACTCGTTGGGCGAACTTGTTGAGGCTGGGAGCAATCGCGGGGATGAGAAACTTTTCCGCCGCCGCTTCATCCATGGCTACGGGTTCCGTAATATAGGGCAGGGTCCAGTCCGCCATTTCGACCAGCGTTTTGGCGCGCTCGCACAGGTGAGGCACGACCGCTTCAAGGCCGCCCTGGGGTTGGACGCGTCCGGCCCGGTCGTACCCGTGCTTTTCCAAAAAGGGAAGTAACAATTCTGCGAGGTGCCGGGGCTCTTCCCGTTTCAGGTATTCGGCATTGAGCCATTGCAGTTTTTCCGGGTTGAACACCGCTGGGGATGCTTGCACGTGGTCAAAGGAAAATTTCTCGATCATGTCCTGCATCGAGAAAATTTCTTGGTCGCCGTGCGACCACCCCAGCCTGACGAGATAATTCACCAGGGCTTCCGGCAAATAGCCCATTTCCTGATACGCCAGCACCGACGTGGCTCCATGTCGTTTGGACAGCCGGGCTTTGTCCGCACCCAAAATCATCGGCACGTGGGCAAACTTGGGCATCGGATACTCCAACGCTTCGAATAATGGCACCTGCCGAGGCGTGTTGTTGACGTGATCGTCACCGCGAATCACGTGTGTGATCCCCATAAGTGCGTCATCGATCACGACGGACAGATTATACGTGGGATAGCGGTTTGATCGAAGAATGATGAGGTCGTCCAGCACGGCGTTGTCGAACACGATGGTACCTTTGATCAGGTCCTCGACGACGGTTTGCCCTTCTTCGGGCGATCGAAACCGGAGCGCCGCCGGTTCCGTGGGATTCGTCAGGCCCCGTTCCCGACACCGGCCATTGTATTTCAGAGGTTCCCCTTTGGCCTGAGCCTCTTTCCTGCGAGCTTCGAGTGCTTCCGGCGTACACACGCACCAATAGGCTTTACCCCGTTCAAGCAATTCCATGGCTTTCTGCCGGTAGAGATCCAACCGGTCGCTTTGACGATGGGGCCCCTCATCCCAATCCAGCCCGGCCCAGCGCAGTCCGTTGAGGATCGCGTCGATGGCGGCATCCGTTGATCGGTCGCGGTCCGTGTCTTCAATCCGCAGAAGAAATGTACCGCCGTGCCGTCGGGCGAATAACCAGTTGAACAAGGCCGTGCGCAGGCCTCCGATGTGGAGATACCCCGTGGGACTCGGTGCAAAGCGAACTCTGACGTCGCTCATAGAGGTTCACCCTTGTGTTGGAAATGGCATCCAGAACGCTGCGTATCTCTAGCAAAGAACCCCCCGTCTTGGCTAGCCCTTCTTTTGACCACGGGCCGTTGAAACGGAGCGGACGCGTTTATCGCGTGGGTGGTGGACAAGGACAATCGGACCCGGTTAAAGTACTCCAACGATCAGGCCCTTTTGTCAGTGTGACAGAATCATCCAGAACAGTCCAACAAGCAGAGGAAAGCGGGCCAGGCATTGTTCACGAAGGCGCGAACCCTTAGAGGAGTCCTGAGGCATGAAAGAAACCGATCCTGAACGGTTGGAAATGTTGTATGAACGTTTTTGCGAGGTCTGTCTCGTGGAAAAAGAAGTGTGGACGGAAATTTTTCTGCCCCGGCAGGTCGAGAAAGGGGTGATCCTGACCAACGTGCAGGAGAAATACGAAGTGGTCATCGACGACGCTGCGATTGAAGACACGCTCGAGGCCAACATCCCTCTCGGCAAATCCTCGTTACGCGCGGCCATTCAGGAATACAAGGATCATATCAGTTTTCATAAAATCTAGGCCAGGCAGGTCGGGGCAGGTCGGATTAGCAGAGCGTAATCCGACATTCCCGGCGTAACCCGACAATCTGAGAAACACGATGACGGCGCCCGACGCGTTTATCAAGGCCCTTCGGCATGAACCCATCACCTGTCTTCAGGGGGCTTGCCCCGGACACGTGGATTGTACCGAGGTCTCTCACCCTCACGCGCGCGTGAAGTCGTACCGTCTCCGATGTGATACATGCGGGTGGGAGGAGCGCGTCCGTGGACAAGAGGAAACGGCCTCGCAGTGGGATGGGGGTGAATTACAAGCGATTATCGATGACCATCTCTTGCACCTCCAGCCGGTGTGCCCCTATGATCGCGCGCCCGTGGTGTTTACCTCTCTCCCCAGTCCTCGCCGCAAGGCCAGGTATAGAATTGCCTGCTTTTATTGTGGGCGACAGGTCGAAATAGATTGGCCTCCGCAATCCTGAAAGCGTGTATCGCTCACCTGACGGCCGTTACATCTCCCAATTGCCTTCCACGCCGAAGCGCACCCACGTCTCCGGTGCGCTGAATCCGAGAAAGTCCTCGTACGACACGTTGGTCAGGTTGTCCACGGCCCCGAAGATTTTCCATGCGCGGTTCAAGGAATAGGTGGCGGCGAGGTCGATTCGATAATATCCCGGCACCCTGGTTTGCATCGTGGGAATTTGCAGGTCGAAGCGTTGGCCGACGGCTTGGAGTTGGCTGCGTAGGGTCAACGCGGGTGTGGCCCGTATCCGGACTGCCAAGCCACCCGATGCCTTGGGCCGATTCCGGAGCGGAGCGCTCGTCCCTGAGATGCGGGCGTCGAGAAAGGTCAACCACCCTTGGACAGACACGGTCGGCAATGGAGTGGCAGCCACGTGCAATTCGATCCCCTGCGTTCTGACCTTGTTTAGGTTGACCAAGCGGAAAATCCTTTGTTCGGCAAGAACGGGGTCCAGATCGATTTGGTTGGAAAAGGTGTTGTGGAACCAGGTCAACTGGATTTCACTGTCCCAGACGGGACTCGATTGAATGATGCCCGCTTCCCACGCTGTGCTGGATTCCGGAGACAGGTGAGGATTTCCGATAATGGGATCGCCCAGAGCGTTCAGGCTCGGCAATTTGAACCCTTCTCCGTACTGCCCCCGGATGGTCGTTTGTGGAAACGGTTGAATGCTCATGGCGAGACGAGGAGTCACCCGGAGCGGAAAATTCTCAGGACTGTCCACGCGAAGACCCGCACTGAACCGGACCTTCTCGTTCGGGGCAATGATCGTTTCCAGGACCCCTGCAGGCGTCGTGCGTGATTGCTCGAAATCCGTGGCGACTCTTGATGGAAACCCCAATACGGTCAGGTCTTGAGTTCCGGTTCGCGTTCCATGCTCGTGAACCAGTTGAAACCCGCCCGCCATTTTGAAAAATTCTTTCAGGGAAGCCCGAAGCGTCCAATGGAGTCGCATCCGGGTAAAGTCCGTCTCGAAGACGGTCGGAGGGATTCGAAACCTCCCGGGTGCGGACAGCACTCCGGGGTTGTCAACGTCCTGTTGCCGGTGGAGCACGTTGGCGGTCAGTTGATTCTCCCAGTTTGGAGCGAGCGGGAACGTCAGGTTGAATCCGGAAGCGACCTCGTGCGTGCGCCGCTGCTCCGTCGTACGGAGAATGGCCAAGCGCGTGCCGCCGCTGCCTTCGGGAAAGGAACGGGTGTCGGTATTCGTGTATTGTCCCGTCAGTTCGAACTTGAGCGAATCCCGGAGCGACCAGTTCACGTGGCCGCCGATCGTTCCGGATGCAAACCGGTTTCCCGTGGCTTGACCGTCGTTTCGCGTGAAGGCGGCTGACCCGGCATACCGCAACCGGTGCGCGGACCCCGACGTTTGCAAGACTCCGCGGGTATAGCCCCATCGTCCCCCTTCCGCACGGGCGACCAGCCGATCCGTCTCGGTCCCTTTTTGCGTAATGACGTTCACCACGCCCGCCATCGCGTCGGACCCATAGAACACGGAGGCCGGTCCCTTGACGATTTCGATCCGTTCGATACGCTCGGGAGTCAGGGTCGACAAATCAACCGATCCGCCGCGCTGGTTCGTCGGGTCGTTCAACGGCACGCCGTCCAACAGCACCATCGTGAAATTCGGATCGCCCCCGCGAATGTAGAGTGAACTGAGGCCGCTCCGGCCTCCCATTTCATCCACGAAAATCCCGGGGGTTTGTTGCAAGAGAGTCCCGATCCTGTTGGGCTGCTGAAGGTCGAAACCTGTTCGCGTGAATACCCTGGTTTGGATGGGGGTCTGCGATTGGCTCGTTGGAAGGGTCGTGGCCGTCACCACGACGGGGTCGAGTGTTTCAACTGAGGGCTCAGCTGGCCTCGCTGAAGGCGAGAGACAGAGCGTGCACCACAAGACCCCGGTGCCGATTAAGAAAGATTGTTCGGACCAACCCGGAGGGGATTGCTTCATGAGGCCTCAACGCTATGGTGATGTGGTTCAGCCCGTAGGTCGGGTTAGCCGCAGGCGTAACCCGACAATGCTTGCGTAACCCCGCACCCCGCCCGGCATCTGTGCGACAAACCTGTCGGATTACGCTTCGCTAATCCGACCTACTCCGACTATCGTGGCGTGGCTCTATGTTGCCGCGGGTTTCTCTCCTTCTCATCAACGGCAGATCTGTGTTATACACCCGTTGTTTTCTTGCGGGACAGTACCATCCTTTCCCATCGGAAATACAATCTGCATGGAGACAATCGTGAACCGCGTGGCAGTCGAGGTTTCGTCGTGAGCAACAGCCCCTACCGTACCGAGCCCGAACGTTCGCATCGTATGCCGGCCTGCATACCGTTTCTGATCGTGAACGAAGCCGCCGAGCGATTCAGTTTCTACGGCATGCGAACGATCCTGGTCATTTTTATGACCCAATACCTCATGAACGCGGACGGCGCCCTGGACGTCATGAGTGAACCCGAAGCGCGCTCCTATTATCATCTTTTTACGTCCGCGGTCTATTTTTTCCCGGTCATCGGGGCCCTGGTGGCGGACATTTGGTTCGGGAAGTACCGCACGATCATGTCGTTGTCGCTCGTGTATTGCCTGGGGCATTTGGCCCTCGCGCTGGATCAGACCAGGGTCGGATTGGCCGTGGGGCTCACGCTGATCGCCGTGGGGTCCGGAGGAATCAAACCCTGTGTCTCCGCCAACCTCGGGGACCAGTTCAGCTCGACCAACAGTCATCTGCTCAGCAAAGCCTTTTACTGGTTTTATTTCGCGATCAATTTCGGCGCGGGGCTGTCCACGCTTCTGACCCCGTGGCTGCTCAACCATATCGGCCCCCATCTGGCCTTCGGCGTGCCAGGACTGTTGATGTTGCTGGCGACATGGGTGTTCTGGTTGGGACGGCGGGAATACGTGCATATCCCCGCCAAGGGGAAAACGTTTCTTCAGGAATTGCTGGCGCGCGACAGCCTGCTGGCCATGTGGCGGCTCACGCCGATTTATCTGTTCGTGGCCGTGTTTTGGGCGCTCTACGACCAAACCGGGTCGGCTTGGGTCCTCCAGGCGAAAAATATGGATTTGTACTGGATGGGGGTGGAATGGCTACCTTCGCAAATTCAGTTCGTCAATCCGTTCTTGATCATGCTCCTCATCCCCGTGTTTGCCTATGGCGTCTATCCCGCCGTCGACAAAGTGTTTCTCCTGACGCCCCTGCGGAAGATCAGCATCGGCTTTTTTGTGACGGTCGTCGCCTTCGTGATTTCCGCGGTAATCGAGATGCAGATTGTCTCGGGACTGCGGCCGAATATCGTCTGGCAGATCGTGGCGTTCGTGGTGATCACCGCGGCGGAGGTCATGGTCTCGATCACGTGTCTGGAATTTTCTTATACCCAGGCGCCCAGGGCGTTGAAATCGTTCGTCATGGCGCTTTTTCTCCTATCGGTGTCCCTGGGGAACGCGTTTACCTCGTTGGTGAATTATTTCATTCAGAACGACGACGGCAGCGTGTGGCTTGAAGGTCCGGATTATTATTGGTTTTTCACGGCGGTCATGCTTGGCGTGTCGATTCTCTTTATCGCGGTGGCCAAACGCTACAAGGGCCAAACCTATCTTCAGGGCAGAGAAGCCTAGTCAATGATCAGTTATTCGTTGACAAGATTCATTCACGTGTTTGAGAGGGGGTGCTCCTGCAATGCCTGATGCAGGCTCACCTCATTGGAGTAAAGTAAATATTGCTCCAATTCGTCCTGAAATTCTGCCGGGGAGGCAAACGTGGTGCCGTCGATCAAGTCCTCGTTTAAGGTTCGCCAGAACCGTTCCACCTTGCCCGTTGGTCTGCGGCCGATACGGCTGGATATACCGATGTTTGATCCCCAACTCCAGCCGTATGCGTTCAAATGGGTGCGTGGCGGGCTGGGTCGGGGCCGCGAACTCCGACCCATTGTCATTTTCATTCGTAGTTGTGCGGCTTTTCCACTTTAGGCCACGCTTCTGAAGGACCAAGGCCTGGTCAGAGCCACGCTGGCGGAACCGGTGATAAGACTTCAAGAAGGTCTGCCGGTGGGTCTAGTGAAATCGGTAGAAATCGGCCGCAAAGCGGAACGTGAGGTGGCGTTTCTGTTTGACCAACTCGCACTCCTGGATCAGGAATTTCCACTTGCGGACATAATTGCGATACAGAGTTTTGTCCTGGGTATTGTGTCGCATTGATTCGCCTCCGGGTGATAGGGTGAGTCACCCTTTATTCTGTCAACGAATTCCTGAACATTTACAATCCCTGATCCTCGATCGAGTCAAGGACAGGCTCTGATCGGGAATCCAGTGTCTTTCTCCTTGTCTGTTGTCTTGTTCTGTCATCCCTGTATGTGTTCAGTCATTCGTTGACAATTTTCCCGCTTCCTGTTGTGCCCCCGTGCCCCGGCTTTGTCAGACAACCCCCTCAATCCCCCTTCTCAGGGGGACGGCAGACCCGCTCTCCCCGGAGCAGAGAGCCAGCAGCAAGCCTCTCCCCCCTGATAAGGGGGGCCAGGGGGGTTCAGTAGGGGCGGACCTGCGGGTCCGCCCTCCTTTCTTGTGGGCAGATCCTCATGCTGTCAACGAATGACTGAACATTTACAATCCCCGACGCTTGTCCTCGACATCTTTAATCGAGAATCCAGGATTTTTGTCTTTTGTAGCCGCGCCATCTCATGGCGCTTTCCTGCAAGCAGAATAAGATGTTGCCGCTATAAATGGAAAAGAAAGTTCTCCGGCAGGGAGAGGAAATGAAGAATCGAAAATCCAATCTACGGGCGGGGAAGGGGAAAAGACAAGTCGTTACATATGGAGAAGTTTCATGGCCGCGGCGTGATTCCGAGTTATGGACCGAGACAGGCCGATGCAGCCTACATGCTGGCTATCCCAGAGTCGCGGCCTGTTAGATGCCGTGCCAGAATTGGTCTGACTAGCCGAAGAAGGCGCCAAAGCGAATCGCTTTGCCGGGGGCACAGGGAGAGGGCGGGGAAGCGGGCCGGGGTCAAAAGCCCCAGGCAACCTGGCAGTGGAGGCCTTGGTTAACCGGCTGGGGCCCGGCGGCGTTCTGGCGCTGGCCTTCCAGGATGACGTGCAGCCCGGAAAGCCGGCGCCCGCCCACCTGCCAGCGGGTCCCCAGCCGCCACGTCCGAGCCGGACCCGTCGCCAGCACCGTGCCCGCATAGGGGGTCACCACCCCCAGGTTCCCCGGGGCGAACGCGTAGCCGACCTCCGCGTGCAGCCGCCCGCCGGGGGCTCGCCGGGGGCCCGCCGGGGCCAAGCCCGCCGGGGTCGGCCGCGCCCACAAGCCTTCCACCCCACTCGTGGTCGCCCCCCAGGCCGGGGTGAGCGTCAGGGCCAGGCCCTGGCCGCCCGGCGCCAGCCGCACCGTACCCCAGGCACCCCATTCTTGATACGCACTGGCTGCATGCGCCAGCAGCACCCGGGCCCCCGCGTCCACCGTCAGCCCGTAGCCCGGGTCCGCGTACTGCACCTGACCGCCGACCTCCACCCCCAGGCCCGTCTCCGCATCCCCCCAGTCATGCCGCAGCCCGATTTCCGCGGCCGGCCGGAGAGTCCGGCCTTCGGCCCACGTCACGGCCCGCGAGCCTTCCAGGACCAGCCGCAGCCGATGCACCGCCGCGTCCTCGGCCGGGAGGAGCCCCGCCGCGGCGGCGTCCGCCGTCATCCGCATGAGCATGACATCCGTCCGCGTGGCCAGTTCAAAGCCCCCATGCTCTGGGGCGGCCAGCAGGATTCCCCGGCTCCCCACCGCCCCCAGCAGCAGCGCCGTGTCCGTGGTCGCGCGCACTCCCGGCGCCGGCGCCACGGTCAACTCGCCCCAGCCGTACCCGACCAGGCCCCACACCATCAGCCGGTCGGTGACCGCATACCGCAGGTAAGGCTGGAGACTCGTCAGGGTCTGCTCAAGTGCCCCGTCGTAGGCCTGGGCCCCGGCCTGGGTCAGCGCGCCGTCGCCCCGGCTGTGCGACACCGCGACCCCAGCCAGCCACCGATCCCAGGCCCCATCCACCCCCAGGGTCCCCGTCAGCACGTCCCCGTCCACGGCCAGGGTGTCGGCGTGCCCGTTAAACTGCAGGGTCCCGACCCGGCCCCAGGCCGTCACCCGCGGGCCCGTTGAGGCCCCCGCGTCGCGCCCGAGGGTCAGCTGGAAGGTACTGCCCACCAACAGGTCGCGGAGCGTCACTTGGCGGGGCTGCACCTGGCGCGGGTCCGGGCCCCGGCCGGCTGCGCCGGCCGAGTCCGCCCCCCGCCGGCTGGGCCCCGGCGCGGCCCCCGCCCCGCGCTCGCCCAGCGGCAGCCGATAGCCGCCTACCGTCACCTGCGACCCCTGCCCCGGCGCGGCGCGCAACCGCGTGCCCACCGCGTCCGTTACCTGTGTCGCCACCGTCCGCCCAAACCGCGCCAGCCACGCCGTCAGCCCCGGGGCCGACACGACCCGCCGCGTCACCGTCACCGTGTAGGTCTGCCGGGTCAGGGTGTCCACGCCGGTCACCGTCACCTGCAACGTGGTGCGGCCGAAGGGCAGGGCCACGTCGTGCGCCGCCGTCGCCGCGTCCGCATCCGCGGGGGTCAGCGCCACCGTCGCCGCGGGGTCGGTGGGCGTCGCCGTAAGCGTGAGGTCCGCCACGTGGGACGCCACGGTCGCCGTATAGCTCAGCCGGTCCGGGGCGAACGCCGGGGTCAGCGGGACCCCAGGCAGCGTCAGTTCACTAAGCGTCGCGTCGACCAGAACCGTCAAGTACTCGCCTTGGAACGCCGCCACGGCGTTACCCGGCACGTCCTGCAAGGGGGCCCGGCCGGGGGTGTAGGTCACCGTCCCCCGCGTGTTCCCCGCCACCGCCCGCGCCAGCGTGAGCGTCCCCGTGGCCCGCGTGTTCTCCGCCCCCGCCCGCGTCAGCGTGAGCGTCACCGTGGCCCCGTCGAGCGCGACGTCGGTCACCGTATAGTCCCCGGGGCGCTCCACGGCAATCGTGAAATCCTCCGGCACCGGGACCGCGTACAGGGCCAGGGGCTTACTAAACGTCAGCACCAACACCGGGGGGGTCTGCGTCAGGTCGAGCTCCGCCGCCGCGAGGGTCGGCGGGACCCCGTCCACCCGGTGCCCGGCCTGAGCCGGGACGGCCGGGTGGGACACCCGGGCGTCCCGAGTCCCCGCGAGGTTCTGGAGCGTGGCACCGGTCGGCCGCGTCAGCGCATTCGCGGGAATCGCGAGTCCGTCGGAGTCCACGTCGCCCGCCTTGATAGTATAGGCGAACACGACGTGCGGCGTGCCCGTGCCGCGGACGTAGGCGGCCGGCGCCCGCGTGCCGCCGAGGTCGAGCGTGAGCTGCGGCGTCCCCTGCACGGTGACGGCTTCGCTGAACGTCACCGTCACCTCCACCGTGGCGCCCCTGATGTAGGTATCGTCATCCGGGCTCCCGTCCGCCGCGTCGGGGTCCGAGGTCAGCGCCAGCGCGACAATCGTCGGCTCCCCCGTGGGGCGCGCCTGCGCCGTGTTCGACACCGCGCCCACGCCCAACTCGTTCACCGCGCGCACTTCGAACGTGTAGGTGGTGCCGTTGGTCAGCCCCCTCACCGTGTAGCGCGTAACATACGCCTCCCCGGAGGCGCTGGCCGGAATGGGGGTCCACGCCGCCCACGTGCCGCCATCGTCAGCGCTCTGCCGGTACTGGTGCTCGGTGAGCGGGCGCCCCCCGTCACCACCCCGGGTCCACGTCAACCGCACCTGGGCGTCGTCCGCCTCCGCCGTCAGGTTCGTCGGCGGGGGCGGCACCGTCACCAGCTGCGGCGTCGCGCGCGCCGACGCCGACGCCGACCCCGCGCCCAACTCGTTCACCGCCCGCACTTGGAACAAATACTCCGTGTCGTTGGTCAGCCCCGTCACCGTGTAGCGCGTAACATGCGCCTCCCCGGGAGCGCTGGCCGGGATGCGGGTCCACGCCGCCCACGTGCCGCCATCGTCAGCGCTCTGCCGGTACTGGTGCTCGGTGAGCGGGCGCCCCCCGTCACCACCCCGGCGCCACGCCAGCCGCACCTGGGCATTCCCCGGCGTCGCGGTCAGGGTCGGCGCCGCGGGTGGGGTCGGCGCCACGGGCGTCGCGCGCGCCGACGCCGACGCCGACCCCGCGCCCAACTCGTTCACCGCCCGCACTTGGAACAAATACTCCGTGCCGTTGGTCAGCCCCGTCACCGTGTAGCGCGTAACATGCTCCTCCCCGGGGGCGCTGGCCGGGATGCGGGTCCACGCCCCCCACGTGCCGCCATCGTCGAGGCTCTGCCGGTACTGGTGCTCGGTGAGCGGGCGCCCCCCGTCACCACCCCGGTGCCACGCCAGCCGCACCTGGGCGTCGTCCGATTCCGCCCTCAGGTTCGTCGGCGGAGGCGGCACCGTCACCGGTCGCGGCGTCGCACGCGCCGACGCCGACCCCGCGCCCACGCCCAACTCGTTCACCGCCCGCACTTGGAACAAATACTCCGTGCCGTTGGTCAGCCCCGTCACCGTGTAGCTCATGGCGTGCGGCCCGTTCGCTTGGCTGTCCGGGATACGGGTCCAGTCGCTGAACGCCCCGCTCCCGGCCTGCTGCCGGTACTGGTGCTCGGTGAGCGGGCGCCCCCCGTCACCGCCGCTGTCCCACGCCAGCCGCACCTGGGCGTCGTCCGATTCCGCCGTCAGGTTCATCGGCGAGGGCGGCACCGTCACCGGTCGCGGCGTCGCACGCGCCGACGCCGACCCCGCGCCCACGCCCAACTCGTTCACCGCCCGCACTTGGAACAAATACTCCGTGCCGTTGGTCAGCCCCCTCACCGTGTAGCTCGTAAAATTCACCCCCCGGGGGGTGCTGGACGGGATGGGGGTCCACGCCCCCCACGTGCGGCCGGCGTCAGCGCTCTGCCGGTACTGGTGCCTGATGAGCGGGCGCCCCCCGTCACCGCCGCTGTCCCACGCCAGCGTCACCTGGGTGTTCCCCGACGTCGCCGTCAAGTTCCGTGGCGCGGAGGGCACCGTCGCCGGCGTCGCACTCACCGACGCCGACGCCGCGCTCGCGCCCACGGCGTTCACCGCGCGGACCTCGAACTCGTACGTCGTGCCGTTGGTCAGCCCCGTCACCGTGTAGCTCATGGCCTGCGCGCTCTCCGGGATGGGGGTCCACGCCGTCCACGTGCCGCCGGCGTCAGTGCTCTGCCGATACTGGTGCCCGGTGAGCGGGCGGCCGCCGTCGCCGCCGTGGCTCCACGCCAGCGTCACCTGGGTGTTCCCCGACGTCGCCGTCAAGTTCCGTGGCGCGAATGGCACCGTCGCCGGCGTCGCACTCACCGACGCCGACGCCGCGCCCGCGCCCTCGCCGTTCACCGCACGCACCTCGAACTCGTACGTCGTGCCGTTACTCAACCCCGTCACCGTGTAGCTCATAAAATGCGTCCCCCCGGGGGCGCTGTCCGGGATAGCGGTCCAGTCGCCGCCCGCCCCGCTCCCGACCTGCTGCCGGTACTCGTACTCGACGATCGGGCTCTGACCAGAGCCACCGCTGCGCCACGCCAACCTCACCTCGGTGTCCCCCGCCCGTGTCCCTAGGGCCTGCGGCGCCCCCGGCGCCCCCGGCGTCGCACTCGCCGTGTTCGACGCCGGGCCCTCGCCCACCGTGTTCCCCGCGCGTACCTCGAACGTGTACGTCGTGCCGTTGGTCAGCCTCGTCACCGTATAGCTTCCCGCATTCGGCTCGGACTGGGCGCTGTTCGGGATGGGGGTCCAGTCCGCCCACGTGCCGCCGTCGTCAGTGCTCTGCCGGTACTCGTGCCCGGTGAGCGGCCGGCTGCCAGGGTCGCTACGGGCCCACGCCAGCCGCACCTGAGCGTCCCCCGGCGCCGCCGTCAGATCCCGCGGCGCGGCCGGCGCCCCCGGCGTCGCACTCGCGGCGTTCGACGCCGCGCCGTCGCCCACGGCGTTCCCCGCGCGCACTTCGAACGTGTAGGTGGTGCCGTTGGTCAGCCTCGTCACCGTGTAGCTCGTAACATGCGCCCCACCGGGGGCGCTGTCCGGGATAGGGGTCCAGTCCTTGACCACCACACCCCCCGACGACTGCCGGTACTCGTGCCCGGTGAGCGGGCTCCCGCCGTCGCCGCCGCGGGTCCACGCCAGCGTCACCCGGGCATCCCCCGGCGTTGCGGTCAGGGTCGTCGGCGCCGCGGGCGGGGCCGCCGGTGTCGCGGGCACCGCGTTCGACACTGCGCTCGCGCCCACGGCGTTCACCGCGCGCACCGCAAACCAGTACGTCGTGCCGTTGCTCAGCCCCGTCACGGTGTAGCTCGCCCCGTGCGCCCCCGCCATCGCGCTGTCCGGGATGGCGGTCCAGTTCTTGACCACCACGCCTCTCGACGACTGCCGGTACTCGTGCCCGGTGAGCGGACTCCCGCCGTCACCGCGGCTCCACGCCAACGTCACCCGGGCGTCCCCCGGCGCCGCGGTCAGGTCCCGCGGCGCGGCCGGCGCCCCCGGCGTCGCGCTCGCCGCGTTCGACGCCGCGCCCAGGCCCACGCCGTTCACCGCGCGTACCTCGAACGTGTACGTCGTGCCGTTACTCAACCCCGTCACCGTGTAGCGCCTATAATGCGCCCCACCGGGGGCGCTGTCCGGGATAGCGGTCCAGTCGTCCGCCCACGTGCCGCCGTCGTCGAGGCTCTGCCGGTACTCGTGCCTGGTGAGCGGCCGGCTGCCAGGGTCGCCGCGGCTCCACGCCAGCGTCACCTGGGCATCCGCCGGCGTCGCGGTCAGGGTCGGCGGCGCCCCCGGCGCCCCCGGCGTCGCGCTCGCCGTGTTCGATATTGCGCTCCTGCCCACGGCGTTCCCCGCGCGTACCTCGAACGTGTACGTCGTGCCGTTGGTCAGCCTCGTCACCGTATAGCTTCCCGCATTCGGCTCGGACTGGGCGCTGTTCGGGATGGGGGTCCAGTCCGCCCACGTGCCGCCGTCGTCAGTGCTCTGCCGGTACTCGTGCCCGGTGAGCGGCCGGCTGCCAGGGTCGCTACGGGCCCACGCCAGCCGCACCTGAGCGTCCCCCGGCGCCGCCGTCAGATCCCGCGGCGCGGCCGGCGCCCCCGGCGTCGCACTCGCGGCGTTCGACGCCGCGCCGTCGCCCACGGCGTTCCCCGCGCGCACTTCGAACGTGTAGGTGGTGCCGTTGGTCAGCCTCGTCACCGTGTAGCTCGTAACATGCGCCCCACCGGGGGCGCTGTCCGGGATAGGGGTCCAGTCCTTGACCACCACACCCCCCGACGACTGCCGGTACTCGTGCCCGGTGAGCGGGCTCCCGCCGTCGCCGCCGCGGGTCCACGCCAGCGTCACCCGGGCATCCCCCGGCGTTGCGGTCAGGGTCGTCGGCGCCGCGGGCGGGGCCGCCGGTGTCGCGGGCACCGCGTTCGACACTGCGCTCGCGCCCACGGCGTTCACCGCGCGGACTTCGAACGTGTAGGGGGTGCCGTTGGTCAACCTCGTCACCGTGTAGCTCGTAACATGCGCCCCATCGGCGGCGCTGTCCGGGATGCGGGTCCAGCCCCCCCACATGCTGCCGTCGTCAGTGCTCTGTCGATACTCGTGCCTGATGAGCGGGCTGCCCCCGTCACCGCCGCGGCTCCACGTCAGCGTCACCTGGGCGCTGCTCGCCGCCGCGGTCAGGGTCTTCGGCGCCTCCGGCGCCCCCGGCGTCCCTCGCACCGCGTTCGACGCCGGGCCCGCGCCCGCGGTGTTCACCGCGCGGACGTAGAACGAATACGTCGTGCCGTTGCTCAGCCCCGTCACCGTGTAGCTCGCCCCGTGCGCCCCCGCCGGGGCGCTGTCCGGGATGGCGGTCCAGTTCCTGACCACCACGCCCCCCGCCGCCTGCCGGTATTCGTGCCCGGTGAGCGGACTGCCCCCGTCATCGCCGCGGGTCCACGCCAGCGTCACCTGGGCATTCCCCGGCGTCGCCGTCAGGTCCCGTGGCGCGGAGGGCACCGTCCCCAGCGTCGCGCTCGCCGCGTTCGACGCCGGGCCCTCGCCCACCGTGTTCCCCGCGCGGACCTCGAACGTGTACGTCGTGCCGTTGGTCAACCTCGTCACCGTGTATCTCGCAACATGCGTCCCCGCCGGGGCGCTGTCCGGGATGGCGGTCCACTCCGTCCACGTGTCGCCGTTGTCGGTGCGCTGCCGGTACTGGTGTCCGGTGAGCGGGCTGCCGCCGTCACCGCCGCTGCTCCACGCCAGCGTCACCTGGGCATTCCCCGGCGTCGCCGTCAGGCTCGTCGGCGCGGCCGGCACCGTCCTCGGCGTCGCGCTCGCCGCGGGCGACGCCAGGCTCGCGCCCGCGGTGTTCCTCGCGCGGACCTCGAACGTATACGTCGTGCCGTTACTCAGCCCCGTGACCGTGTAGCTCGCCCCGTGCGCGCCCGCCGGGGCGCTGTCCGGGATGGCGCTCCACTGCGTCCACGTGCTGCCGCTGTCGGTGCGCTGCCGGTACTGGTGCCCGGTGAGCGGGCTGCCCCCGTCGTCGCCGCGGGTCCACGCCAGCCGCACCTGGGCATTCCCCGGCGTCGCCGTCAGGCTCGGCGGCGCGGCCGGCACCGTCTCCGGCGTCGCGCTCGCTGCGGGCGACGCCGCACCGTCGCCCTCGGCGTTCCCCGCGCGGACCTCGAACGTAGAGGAGGTGCCGTTGGTCAGCCCCGTCACCGTGTAGCTCTTCCCGTGCGCCCCCGCCGGGGCGCTGTCCGGGATGGCGGTCCACTCCGTCCACATGCTGCCGCTGTCGGTGCGCTGCCGGTACTGGTGCCCGGTGAGCGGGCTCCCGCCGTCGCTGCCGCGGGTCCACGTCAGCCACACCTGGGCGTTCCCCGGCGTCGCCGTCAGGCTCGGCGGCGCGGCCGGCACCGTCGTGGCCACCGTCGGCGTCGCCCTCGCCGGGCTGGACGCCGCGCCGTCGCCCTCGGCGTTCCCCGCGCGCACTTGGAACGTATAGCTCGTGCCGTTGGTCAAGCCCGTGACGATGTAGCTCCCCACGTGCGCGCCCTGAGGGGCGCTGTCCGGGATGGGGAGCCAGGCGTCAAACACCCCGCTCCCCGCCTGCTGCCGGTACTCGTGCCCCGTGAGCGGGCTGCCCCCGTCCCCGCGGCTGGTCCACGCCAGCCACACCTGGGTGTTCCCCGCGGTCGCCGTCAGGCTCGGCGGGGGCGGCACCGCTACCGGCGTCGCGCGCGTGCCGGCCGACGGCCCGCCGGGGCCCACGATGTTCACCGCGCGCACGTAGAACGAATACCTGATGCCGTTGGTCAGCCCGCTCACCGTGTAGCTCGCCCCGTGCGCGCCCGTAGCGGCGCTGTCCGGGATGGCGGTCCAGGCCCCAAACGCCCCGCTCCCCGCCTGCTGCCGGTACTCGTGCCCGGTAATCGGACTGCCCCCGTCGTCGCCTTGGGTCCACGCCAGCGTCACCCGGGTGTCGCCCGCGGTCGCCGTCAGGGCCGGCGGCGCGAGCGGCGCCCTCGCAGTCGTCGGCGTCGCGGTCGCTCGGTTCGACACCGTGCTCTCGCCCACGGCATTCACCGCGCGGACCACAAAACCGTACGTCGTGCCGTTGCTCAGGCCCGTCACCGTGTAGCTCGTGGTGTGCGCCTCGCCGGCCGCGCTCAAGGGGATGGCGGACCACTCCGTCCACATGCTGCCGCCGTCAGTGCTCTGCTGGTACTCGTGCCGGGTGAGCGGGCTGCCCCCGTCGTCGACGCGGGTCCACGCCAGCGTCACCTGGGCGTTGCCCGTGGTCGCGGTCAGGTTCGGCGGCCCGCGCGGGATCGTCACCGTCGGCGTCGGGCGCGCGCCCGTTTCGTCCGAGCTCGCGCCGGGGCCCACGGCGTTCACCGCACGCACCTCGAACAAATACCCCGTGCCGTTGGTTAGCCCGGTCACCGTGTAGCGCGTGGCGTGCACCTCGTCCGCCGCGCTCAAGGGGATGGCGGTCCACGCCCCCCATAGGCCTCTATCAATGCTCTCCCGGTACTGGTGCCCGGTAAGCGGACGGCCCCCGTCCCCGCCGTTGGTCCACGCCAGCGTGACCCGGGTGTTGCCCGCGGTCGCCGTCAGGGTTGTCGGCGCGGCCGGCACCGTCGCCGGCGTCGCGCTCGCTGGGGGCGAGGCCGGGCTCCGGCCCTCGGCGCTTACCGCACGCACGTGGAACGTATACCTCGTGCCGTTGGTCAAGCCCGTGACGGTGTAGCCCGTCCCGTTCTGGCCCGCCGGGGCGCTGGCCGGGATGGCGGTCCACATGCTCACCGCCCCGCTCCCGGCCTGCTGCCGGTACTCGTACCCGGTAAGCGGACGGCCCCCGTCGTCGCCTTGGATCCACTTCAGCGTCACCTCGGTGTCGCCCGCGCTCGCCGTCAGGCTCCGCGGCACAGCCGGCACGGTCACCGGCGTCGCGCGCGCTGCGGGTGACGCCGCGCCGGGGCCCACGGCGTTCCCCGCGCGCACTTGGAACGTATACGTGGTGCCGTTGGTCAGCCGGGTCACCGTGTAGCTCGTCCTGTGCGCGCCCGCGGCGCCGCTGGCCGGGATGGGGGTCCAGGCCGCCCACGTGCCGGCGACGGTGCTCACCCGGTACTCGTGCCCGGTGAGCGGACGGCCCCCATCGCCACCGCTGGCCCACGTCAGCCACACCTGGGCGTTCCCCGCGGTCGCCGTCAGGGTCGGCGGCGCCGGCGGGACCGTCGCGGTCAGCATCGGCGTCGCACTCGCCGGGCTCGCCGCCGCGCCGTCGCCCACGGCGTTCCCCGCGCGCACTTGGAACGTATACGTGGTGCCGTTGGTCAAGCCCGTGACGGTGTAGCTCGTAAAATGCGCCCCCGTCGGGGCACTGGCCGGGATGGGGGCCCAGGCGCCGAACACCTCGCTCCCGGCCTGCTGCCGGTACTCGTACCCGGTGAGCGGGCGGCCCCCGTCGCCGCGGCTGGTCCACGTCAGCCACACCTGGGTGTCGCCCGCGGTCGCCGTCAGAGTCGGCGGGGGCGGGCTCGTCGCCGGCGTCGCATCCGCGTTGCCCGACGGCCCGCCGGGGCCCACGGCGTTCACCGCGCGCACTTGGAACGTGTAGCTCGTGCCGTTGGTCAGCCCGCTCACCGTATAGCTCGTGGCGTGCGCCTCGTTCCCCGCGCTGTTCGGGATCGCGGTCCAGTCCGCCCACATGGTGCCGGTGTCGGTGCTTTGCCGGTACTCGTGCCTGGTGAGCGCGCTGCCCCCGTCGTCGCCTTGGGTCCACGCCAGCGTCACCCGGGTGTCGCCCGCACTCGCCGTCAGGGCCGTCGGCGCGGCCGGGGGATCCGCGGTCATCGGCGTCGTGGTCGCTCGGGTCGTCGCCGGGCTCTCGCCCACGGCGTTCAGCGCGCGCACCCTGAACCCGTATTTCTCGCCGTTGCGCAGCCCCGTCACCGTGTAGCTCGAAAAATGCGCCCCATCGGGGCCACTGTCCGGGATATTGGTCCACCTCCGTGGCTCCCCCAGGCGGAGGCTGTTTTGCCAGTACCGGTGCCTGGTGATCGCGCTGCCCCCGTCGTCGCCATTGGTCCACTTCAGCGTCACCTGGGTGTGGCCCGCGGTCGCCTTCAGGTTCGTCGGCCTGGCCGGCACCGTTGCGGGCGCCGGCGTCGCGCTCGCTTGGGGCGACGGCACACCTAGTCCCACGGCGTTCCCCGCGCGTACTTGGAACGTGTAGCTCGTGCCGTTGCTCAGCCCCGTCACCGTGTAGCTCGTGCCGTTCGCCTGGTTCACCGCGCTCAAGGGGATCGCGCTCCACGTCGTCCACATGTCGCCGTCGTCGGTGCTTTGCCGGTACTCGTGCCCGGTGAGCGGGCTGCCCCCGTCGCCGCCGCTGGTCCACGCCAGTCTCACCTCTTTGTCGCGCCCACCCGCTGTCAGGGCTGTCGGCGCGGCCGGCGCCGTTATGGCTGGCGTCGCGCTCGCTGCGGGCGACGCCGCGCTCGTGCCCACGGCGTTCCCCGCGCGCACCTGGAACGTGTAGCTCGTGCCGTTGCTCAGCCCCGTCACCGTGTAGCTCGTGGCGTTCGCCTGGTTCACCGCGCTCAAGGGGATCGCGCTCCACGTCGTCCACGTGTCGCCGTCGTCGGTGCTTTGCCGGTACTCGTGCCCGGTGAGCGGGCTGCCCCCGTCCTCGCCGGGGGTCCACGCCAGCATCACCTGGGCGTGGCCCGCGGTCGCCGTCAGGGCTGTCGGCGCGGCCGGCGCCGTTATGGCTGGCGTCGCGCTCGCTGCGGGCGACGCCGCGCCGTCGCCCTCGGCGTTCCCCGCGCGCACCTGGAACGTGTAGCTCGTGCCGTTGCTCAGCCCCGTCACCGTGTAGCTCGTGGCGTTCGCCTGGTTCACCGCGCTCAAGGGGATCTCGTTCCACGTCGTCCACCTGTCGCCGTCGTCGGTGCTTTGCCGGTACTCGTGCCCGGTGAGCGGGCTGCCCCCGTCCTCGCCGTGGGGCCACGCCAGCCTCACCTGGGCGTGGCCCGCGGTCGCCGTCAGGGCTGTCGGCGCGGCCGGCGCCGTTATGGCTGGCGTCGCGCTCGCTGCGGGCGACGCCGCGCTCTCGCCCACGGCGTTCAGCGCGCGCACCGCGAACGTGTATTCCACGCCGTTGCTCAGCCCCGTCACCGTGTAGCTCGTGCCGTTCGCGCCCTCCGCCGCGCTGTTCGGGATCGCGGTCCACGTCGCCCCCGTGCCGCCGTTGTCGGTGATTTGCCGGTATTCGTGTCCGGTGATCGGGCTGCCCCCGTCCTCGCCGTGGGTCCACGCCAGCCTCACCTGGGCGTGGCCCGCGGTCGCCGTCAGGGCTGTCGGCGCGGCCGGCGCCGTTATGGCTGGCGTCGCGCTCGCTGCGGGCGACGCCGCGCCGTCGCCCTCGGCGTTCCCCGCGCGCACCTGAAACGTGTAGCTCGTGCCGTTGCTCAGCCCCGTCACCGTGTAGCTCGTGGCGTTCGCCTGGTTCACCGCGCTCAAGGGGATCTCGTTCCACGTCGTCCACCTGTCGCCGTCGTCGGTGCTTTGCCGGTACTCATGCCCGGTGAGCGGGCTGCCCCCGTCCTCGCCGTGGGTCCACGCCAGCATCACCTGGGCGTGGCCCGCGGTCGCCGTCAGGGCTGTCGGCGCGGCCGGCACCGTTGCGGCTGGCGTCGCGCTCGCTGCGGGCGACGCCGCGCTCTCGCCCACGGCGTTCCTCGCGCGCACCGCGAACATGTATTCCACGCCGTTGCTCAGCCCTGTCACCGTGTAGCTCGTGGCGTTCGCCCCCGTCGCCGCGCTGTTCGGGATGGCGGTCCAGTCGCTGAACTCCTCCCCGCTCGCCGCCTGTCTGTATTCGTGCCCGGTGAGCGGGCTGCCCCCGTCGTCGCCGTGGGTCCACGCCAGCATCACCTGGGCGTGGCCCGCGGTCGCCGTCAGGGCTGTCGGCGCGGCCGGCGCCGTCGCGGCCGGCGTCGCGGTCGCTGGCGGGCTCGACTGCGCGCTCGTGCCCACGGCGTTCCCTGCGCGCACCGAAAACGCGTACGTCTTGCCGTTACTCAGCCCCGTCACCGTGTAGCTCGTGGCGTTCGCCCCCCCCGCCGCGCTGTTCGGGATGGCGGTCCAGTCGCCGACCCCCCCCTCGCTCGCCACCTGTATGTATTCGTGTCCGGTGATCGAGCTGCCCCCGTCGTCGTCGCTGATCCACTTCAGCGTCACCTCGGCATTCCCCGGCGTCGCGGTCACTTCTGTCGGCGCGGCCGGCGCCGTTGCGGCTGGCGTCGCGGTCACCTGGTTCGACTCCGCGCCGTCGCCCTCGACGTTCCCCGCGCGCACCTGGAACGTGTAGCTCGTGCCGTTGCTCAGCCCCGTCACCGTGTAGCTCGCCCCGTTCGCCCCCTCCGCCGCGCTGTTCGGGATCGCGGTCCACGTCGCCCCCGTGCCGCCTTGCCGGTATTCGTGCCCGGTGATCGGGCTGCCCCCGTCGTCGCCTTGGGTCCACGCCAGCATCACCTGGGTGTGGCCCGCGGTCGCCGTCAGGGCTGTCGGCGCGGCCGGTGTCGTTGCCGGCGTCGCGGTCACCTGGTTCGACTCCGCGCCGTCGCCCTCGGCGTTCCCCGCGCGCACCTGGAACGTGTAGCTCGTGCCGTTGCTCAGCCCCGTCACCGTGTAGCTCGTGGCGTTCGTCTGGTTCACCGCGCTCAAGGGGATCGCGCTCCATATCGTCCACCTGTCGCCGTTGTCGGTGCTTTGCCGGTACTCATGCCCGGTGAGCGGGCTGCCCCCGTCCTCGCCTTGGGTCCACGCCAGCATCACCTGGGTGTTCCCCGCAGCCGCCGTCAGGGTCGGCGCGGCCGGCGCCATCTGCGCCGCGGCCGGCCAGGCGACGGCCAGCAGCGCCGTCATCGCCAGCAGCGCGGCCACGGCCACGCGGCCCTCGCCCCCTTGCCCGGGCTGCGCCGGCCAACGCCGGAACGGCACTCGTTTCACAACGGGTGCCCACATGCCTGGTACGCGCCTGACGTCCATATCCCTCCCCAGGGTTCTCAAGATGAACGATTGAACCGGGGCGGTTGTATAGCATGCTAAACTTTAAATGTCAATTATACTGGTTTCTCTTTTTTTGCATGCAGCCTGTTCTCGCCGGCAGGGGCCACCCCTGTCCTGGGGCTTACCCAGACCCCGACGTTGTCAGCAGGGACCCGGGGAGGGCGAGCCGACTTGGTCCTCGCCGTTGGAAGGAGCGGGGAGAGACCGGAGGCAGCGTTAACGGGGGGGGGCGGGGACAGGGTTGATACCTGGGGCTGAGTCCGGGGAGCTCATTATCCATCGACATGCCGTAGGGCAAACCATAGCGGCGGAAGGTCTGTGGTAAGGTCCGCGGGCCGGCTGCGACATAGCGGGTCAGCCATGTCTAGGCGGTCGGGGCACTGATCCCGAACCGACGGTAGAGCACAGGCCCCGGCTGTTGGGCTCACAGAATGCATTCGTGGCGTTGCGACATTGAGCAACCGTGGTCTCCAGGTCTCCGGTCTCTCGGTCACTCTTGACTCCGGTCTGAACACCTAGGGGAGGAAAAAGCTGGCCTTCTTTCCGGGGTTTCCTCTTGTCGGCAGCTCCTTATTTTGTTAACGAATGACTGAACATGTACAATTTCCGGTGCTTGTCCCCGACGTTCGTAATCGGGGATCTAATCGGGCATCCAGGGTTTTTGTTCTAGACGGGTTCGTATGAATGAGAGAGCAGAAGGGAACGATCCCGGATTCCTGCTTTCGCAGGAGTGTCCCAAGATTCAACTTATGACACGTGACGCGCCCCTCACGCCCACCTCACAAATTGGCCGATTGGCAAGGTGCAAGCAACATACAGATGACCGTTCGGGGTGCATTGGTTATTTTCATACCAATGACAGAAAGATTGAGATGGTGTTCAGGGAGATACCCTGATCCGTTGAGAACTTTTCTTTAGGGCAGCGCGGCGGAGGCCGTGAGGGAGACGAGGGGCCAGGGATAGATGCCGAATATCACGACGCCCGCGGCGGCCAGGGCCAGCACGACGGTCGCGGTCGGAGACAGGGCCAGGCGTGTTTCGCCTTCCTGGTCGGGAGAAGGTTCGCGCATGTACATGACCATGACGATACGCAGGTAGTAGAAGGCGGACACCGCGGCGAAGATCAACCCGACCACGGCCAGCCACGTCAGGCCGGCATTGACCGCGGCCATGAACAGGTAGAACTTGCCGATGAATCCGGCAGTCGGCGGGATGCCCGCGAGCGAGACCATAAAGAGCAGCATCAGAAACGCCGCGCCCTTGTGGCGTTTGGCCAACCCGGTGAAGTCGTCCAGGTCTTCTCCTTCGTTCGCCCCGCGTCGAAGAATCGCCACCATGGAGAAGGCACCCAGGGTCATGAAGGAATAGACGGCCAGGTACAACATCATGCTGGACACGCCTTTGGCCGACACTCCGGTTCCGGCCCATCCCGCCACGACCAGCCCGATCAACGCATAGCCGGCGTGGGCGATGCTCGAGTAGGCCAGCATGCGCTTCACGTTGGTTTGCACGATGGCCACGAGGTTCCCCAGGATCAAGGTCAGGATGCACACGCCCAGGATGAGCCCGCTCCAGTTCGGTTTCATGCCCCCGAAGCCCTCGAGCATCACCCGGAGGAACGCCCCGAAGCTTGCGGCTTTCGACGCCACGGCCATGAACGCGGTCACCGAGGTCGGCGCGCCTTGATACACGTCCGGGGTCCACATGTGAAACGGCACAGCCGCCACCTTGAAGCCGAACCCCACGATCACCAGCATCAGGGCGATGAGGATCAGCGAGTCGTCGAGTCCCCGCGCATCGACCGCCGCGGCGATTTCGACCAGGCGCGTGCTGCCCGCGGCGCCGAAAATGAGCGAAATGCCATAGAGCAGGAGGCCCGACGAAAACGCGCCCAGGATAAAATATTTGGCCGATGATTCGATGGACCTGGCTTCAAACCGCTTGAAACCCGCCAGCACGTAGAGCGAGATGGACATCAACTCGATGCCCAGGTAGATGACCAGCAGGTCGGCGCCGGAGACCATGATCATCATGCCCGTCAGGGAGAGCAGCACGAACCCGTAGAATTCGGCCAGATCGATCCGCTCTTCCTTGAGGTAGCCGATGGAGAGCAGAATCGTCATGCCGCTCACGACGTAGAGCAACAGTTTCCAGAACGAGGCATACCCGTCCACCACCACGAGGTCGCTGAACGCATAGACCCGGTCACCCATGCTGCCCGCCGTCACGATGAAACACACCGCGAGCGCGGCGACGCTCATCCACGCCAGCAGGTCTTTCCTGTTCGACGGGGTAATCGGATCCAGTGCCAACAGGAGACAGGCGACGGACACGACGATCAGTTCCGGGAGGATCGTGACCAGATCTGCGAGAGGAATCATCATCGCGTTTCAGGCTCCATGGATTTCGCCCTCACCCTAGCCCTCTCCCATCGAGGGAGAGGGGATACCTCGTCCACCATCATGACTCTCGCTTGCTTTTGCACGAGGTGATCGACGCTGGCGTGCATCACGTCCAGCAGGGGCTTGGGATAGAGCCCGATCCAGAACACGAGGAACGCCAGGGGCGCCAGCATGCCGATTTCACACCAGTTCATATCGTAGAGCTTCGATGCCATGTGTTGCGCCGGTGTGCCGTACACCACGCGTTGCAACATCCAGAGAATATAGACTGCCGCGAGAATGACCCCCAAGGCCGCCAAGGCGGCGACCGCCTTGTTCCACATGAAGGCCCCGACCAGCACGAAGAATTCGCCGACGAAACTGTTCATGCCCGGCAACCCCACGGAGGACAACGCGAAGATCACGAGGAACGTGGCGTAGACCGGCATGGACGCGGCGAGTCCTGAATTATCGACGATCTCCCGGCTGTGCGTCCGCTCGTACACGATGCCCACGCAGAGGAAGAGCGCGCCGGTGGTGATGCCGTGGTTGACCATTTGCAGGATCGCGCCCTCGATCCCCTGGGCGTTCAACACGAAAATCCCCAGCGTGACGAATCCCATGTGGCTCACGCTGGAATAGGCGATGAGTTTTTTGAGATCGGCCTGGGCAAAGGCCATGTAGGCGCCGTAGATGATGGCCACCACCGACAGGAAAATCACCACGGAGGTGAACCGTTGCGTGGCGTCCGGCAGCATGGGCAACGAGAAACGCAGAAACCCATAGGCGCCGAATTTGAGCAACACGCTCGCCAGTATCACGCTACCCGCGGTCGGGGCCTCCACGTGCGCGTCCGGCAACCACGTATGGAACGGAAACATCGGCACTTTCACGGCAAACGCGGCGAAGAAGGCCCAGAACAACCAGGCTTGCAGCCAGGCCGGATACTCGGCGTTACTCAGCGTGAGGATGTCGAAGGTGTTTTCCCCGGCGTAGAAATAGAGCACGATAATCGCCACCAGCAGCAGGACGCTGCCGGCCAGGGTATACAGGAAAAACTTGATGGCCGCGTATACGCGGTTGGGTCCGCCCCAGATCCCGATCAACAGGTACATGGGGATCAGCATGGTTTCCCAGAAGACGTAGAACAGCACGAAGTCCAGCGAGACGAACACGCCGAGTGTGGCGGTTTCCATGACGAGCAGGCTGATCATGAATTCTCTGACGCGCGTCCGGATCGCGGTCCAGGACACCAGGACGCAGAGCGGCGTCAGCAGGGTGGTCAGCAACACCAGGGGCAGGCTGATCCCGTCCACGCCCACCGCGTAGTTGATGGAGGGCGATGCAATCCATTGATGCGTTTCCACGAACTGCATGGCAGCCGTGGATTCATCGAACAGGACCCACGGCACGAGCGAGACCAGGAACACCAGCGACGAAACCCCCAGAGCCACCCATTTGGCCAGGGCTTCTTCGACCAGCAGAACCGCCGCCACGCCCAGCACGGGCAGAAAGACGACCAGGGTCAGCCATGGAAATCCGCCGGAAGACACGTCGATCAAGAACCTTTCATTTCGGGACGGCACGGCCGTCCGGGACCGCGCCATGCCCGCGGGACGGCACGGGGGCCGTCCCCTACAATATCAGGTACGCGGTCAGGATGATGACCGCGCCCATGGTCATGCTGAGCGCGTAATTTTGCGTTTCGCCGGTTTGAATCAGGCGGGCCATCCAGCCCCACCAGGCAAACCCGCGGGCCACGCCGTTCACCGCGTTATCGATGAGGGCCACGTCCACCTTTTTCCACATCCGATCCGCCAGCGTGAACGTGGGATTCACGAACGCCTTGTCATAGGCTTCGTCCACGTACCATTTGTTGAGTGAGCCGCGGTACAACGCCTGCCACCGGTTCATCAGGCGATCGGGATACTCGGGTGATTTCACGTACATGACGTAGGCCGCGGCAATGCCGATTACGCCGGCCAACGTCGCCACCAGCATGATGCCTGTGGCCGCCGCACCATGGTGCCCTCCACCTTCACTGCCGGGGAATTGCAGAAACTCCGGAATGCCCAGGTACCCCGTGGCGATACTGAGGACGGCCAACACCACCAGGGGCGCGGTCACGACCAAGGGTTGTTCCCGCACGTGGCCGGCATGATGCGGATCGATTCGGGATTCTCCCCAAAAGGTCACGAACACCAAACGGAAACTATAGAACGCCGTCAGACCCGCCGTGAGGATCCCCGCCACCGCCAGGGTCTGCCCCAACGCCCCCGCGTTCCAGGCGGACAGCAACAATGCGTCTTTGCTGAAAAACCCCGCTGTGAAGGGGAATCCGGCCAGCGCCAATGACCCGATGATGAAGGTCCAATAGGTGATGGGCATTTTATCTTTCAGCCCGCCCATTCGTCGCATGTCCTGCTCGTGATGGACGGCCAAAATGACGGACCCGCATCCGAGGAAGAGCAACGCTTTGAAGGCGCCGTGCGTCAGCAGGTGATAGATGCCGGCCACGTATCCCCCCAACCCGCACGCCATCATCATGTATCCGAGTTGACTCACGGTTGAATAGGCCACCACGCGCTTGATGTCGTTTTGCGTCAGGGCGATCGTGGCGCCGATGAACATGGTCGCGCCTCCTACGACCGCGACGACGGCCATCGCCGCGGGAGACACGTTATAGAGAGGGGCCAACCGCGCCACCATAAACACGCCGGCGGTCACCATGGTCGCGGCGTGGATTAAGGCGGAAATGGGCGTGGGACCTTCCATGGCATCCGGCAGCCATACGTGCAACGGGGCTTGCGCAGACTTTCCCACGGCGCCGACAAACAGCAACAGGCAGATCAGGGTCATTGCGGACACTTCCCACCCGCCGCCGAACGTGCCCAGCAGGTCGATCGCGACGCCGGCTTTACCCGCGGCTTCGCTGAACACCGGTTGGTACTGCAAGGTCCCGAAGACCGCGAACACCAACAGGATGCCGAGCAGGAACCCGAAGTCGCCGATCCGATTGACGACGAACGCCTTGGTCGCCGCAGCCCGTGCCGTGTGCCGTTCATACCAGTGGCCGATCAGCAAATAGGAACACAGGCCCACCGCTTCCCAGAACACGAACAGTTGGAGGAAGTTGTCGGACATGACCAGCATCAGCATGGAGAACGTGAACAACGCGATGTTGGCGAAGAACCTGGCGTAGCCCGGTTCGCCGTGCATGTACCCGATGGTATAGACGTGCACCAATCCGCTGACGATGGTCACCAACAGCAACATGGCCGCGGTCAACTGGTCCACGTAGAGCCCCAGCCGGATGGTGAGATCGCCGGATGCCCCCCAGGTATACAAGGGAATTTCCAGCACGCGCCCGCCCGCGACTTCGGAAAAGGCGAGGACCGACAACAGGAACGACAACCCCACCGCGGGAACGGCGATCAGGTGCGCGCGCTCCTTCAGGACGTGCCCGGCCAAGCCGAGCACGATGAACGCCAGAAGGGGAAAAAGAGGGATCAGGGCATACAGCATGGCGCTACCATTTCAGCAAGCGGAAATCATCGACATTGATACTGGCGTGATGGCGGTAGAGGGCGATGATAATGGCAAGACCCACGGCCACTTCCGCGGCGGCCACGGTCAAGGCGAAGAACACGAAGACCTGCCCGGCCAGGTTGCCGAAATGGGAGGAAAAGGCCACGAAATTGATGTTCGTGGCATTGAGCATCAACTCAATGGACAGCAGGATGATGATGAGGTTCTTCCGGACCAGGACGCCGACGAGTCCGATGACGAACACCAGCCCGCTCAGCACCATGTAGTATTCCACGGGCACGCTCATCCCATGATCCCTTTTTTCGATAAGATGACCGCACCGATCATGGCCACCAGCAGGATGAGCGAGGCGATTTCAAACGGGAACAGATAGGTCGAATACAGGACTTCCCCGATGGATTCCGTGTTTCCCACGGCCTTGGCCGCCCCTTCCGGTCCCGGGTCCGGCGTCGCCACGGCAAAACCTCGACTGACCGCAAGCAACACGGCTTCGGTCAACAGCACCACACCGAGAAACACCGCCACCGTCCCCTGTTGGTTATACCGCTCTTCGCGTTTCACGTTCAGGAGCATCACGACGAACAGGTAGAGCACCAGGATCGCCCCGGCGTACACGATGATCTGAATCGCGGCCAGAAACTCGGCGTGCAGCGTGACGTAAAGCCCGGCTACGTGAAAGAACATGACCAGCAAGGACAGGGCGCTGTAGATGGGGTTGCGGAGGAGGACGACGAGCGAAGCGGCCGTCACGATGACTGCGGCGAAATACAGAAAAACGAATGTGGCCACCGTTATACGTTGCTCCCGTTAACGACGCATGCGCATTGATCAGACAGGGGGAAAGGCATCGGGACAGGTGAATCGAGCGAAAATCAAAATTCCTTTTCCGGAATATCCTCGAAGGAGACGTTGAAATAGGCCACGTTGGGGTGCTGAAATTCCAATCGTTTTTCCCGTTCCGGAAACGCTCGATCTCCAATTGCCAACAGTTGTTCTTTATTCAAATGCAAATTGCGTTTGTCGTACACGGCCCACTCGAATTCCTGCGACATGCCCAAGGCGTCCACCGGACAGGCCTGGACGCACATCCCGCAGAACAGGCAGCGGGTCATGTCCATGTCATATTCCTTGGCATACCGCTTGGTGGGTTCACCGGGCACCTCGGCGCTCACCACGCGAATCACGCGGGAGGGACAGGCCGCCTCACACAGGTCGCACCCCACGCATTTCTCCGTATCATCGTCGTATCGCAGCAACCCCAACATGCCCCGATAGTTTTCGGGCAGCGGTTTCTTGACGTGGGGATATTCCAGGGTGATGGGGCGATACTTCAGGAAATGCTTGAGCGTCTCCTTCATGCCCAAGAGGATTTCATAAAAGATGAGCGACTGAATCCACTTTTTGAGTTTCATCGACCCGGCTCCCTCGGCGCTTGTCCCCGACCCGATCGGGGATCTATTCTAATTGGGGAAGATATAGGCGAGCAGCGACGTTACCACCACGTTCCCCAAGGCAATGGGCAGCAGCACCTTCCACCCGAACCGCATCAACTGGTCGTACCGCAATCGCGGCAGCGTGGCACGAAACCAGAAAAACAAGAACAGGAAAAAGTAGACCTTCACCGTAAACCAGAAAATCCCCGTCACCCAGACGAAGTTCCCGGGTGCCTGCAGGAACGGAAAGGGGGCGTGCCAGCCGCCGAAGAACAGGACGGTGGACATGCACGACACCAGGATCATGTTCGCGTATTCGGCCATAAAGAAAAACGCGAATCGCATGCCGCTGTATTCCGTGAAGAACCCCGCGACCAGTTCGCTTTCCGCTTCCGGCAGGTCGAAGGGGACCCGGTTGGTTTCGGCCACGGAGGCGATCAAAAAGACGACAAAGGCGATGAATTGCGGAAAGGGCAAGGGGTCGAAGGCAAACCAGTTCCAGAACCCGCCGGCTTGGGCTTCGGTGATTTCGACCAGGCTTAAACTTCCCGACAACAATAACACTCCGACGATCGCCAGGCCCACGTTGAGTTCATAACTGATCAACTGCGCGGCCGACCGGAGGCCACCCAACAAGGAGTATTTGCTGTTGGACGCCCATCCGCCCAGGATGACCCCGTACGCCCCGATTGACGTAAACGCCAAAATGTACAACACGCCGATGTTGATGTCGCTGATCACGAAGGGCTTGAATTCGACTCCCAAGACGTCGATTGTCCAGTTCGGACCGAACGGGATGACGGCAAACCCGATCAGGGCCGGCACCAACACGATGATGGGCGCGAGGCTGAACAGGATCTTGTTCGCGCCGGCCGGGATGATGTCTTCCTTGAAAAACAACTTCAGCCCGTCGGCCACCGGCTGCAAGACGCCGTACGGTCCGACTTCCATCGGGCCCATGCGGTCCTGCATCCAACTGAGCACTTTTCGTTCCAACAAGGTCAGCACCGCCACGGTCAGCAGGACCACGCCCATCACGGCCCCGATTTGCGATAAGGTCAACGCCAATTTAATGCTGGTCTCAAACACGGGAACACTCCTCGATAAATCCGATAATAATCTTTTTGCACGTCTTCATTTTTCTTGTTGTCGAACGCTCAGGCTAAAAAGGTCCTCGTCTTTTTTCTGACCTCATCTGCCGGGATTGGCTGTACAATACCTTCGTCGAGTTCTCTGGCTCGACGACGTGCTTCAATTAACCAATCTTCTTCTATTTCATCCGGGCGGACACGCAGGTCCGCCCCTGCAATCTCAAGAGGATTTTTCGGATTCATGTCTTGCTCCAAATCGTCAGCTCACTTTCGTCATAGTCATGTAAGTCGTCTTCCACACGGGCACGTGGGTATGCGGATCAACCTTCAACGTGAACAACGCCCGCACGGATTGATCGAAATGCTCGGGGAACCACGCCACGGCATCGGGCACGCGGTCATTCAATTTCACGGAAACGGTGGCCTGCTCGCAATCGTTCGAGAGCAGGACGGTCTTGCCGTCTTCAATCCCCAATCGCCGGGCCTCACGGGAATTGATTTGAAGCAGACCTTCTCCTTCGATTTCCATCAATCCCTTCGCGCGCGTACTGTATTTTCCGGAATGGTACAGGGACTGGACCAACCGCAGCGTCATCGCCCCTTCGGGCGACGCGGACGACGGATCCAATGCGTACCGCCGGTCGACGTCCTCCTTGAACCCGCTCGTCACGTATTGCGCGACCGTACTCTCGTCAACTTTCGGTGGCGTGGAAGCCGGACCCAGTAGGCCATACCCCGGAATCACTCCGCGTATTTCCTTGAAGATTTCCCTGACTTCACCGTACTCGATGGGATGCTCCATCAACACCGACAGGGCTGAAAACATTTCCCAATCGGGCCGGCTCTCCCCCAACGGTTCGATCGACTGGCGAACGGGCTGGACGTGGCCTTCCGTATTGGTAAACGTGCCGTCCTTTTCCATGGCCGAACACGCGGGAAACACCACGTGCGCCCTCTTCGCGGTTTCCGTCAAAAACAATTCCTGACACACCAGAAACTCCAACGCATCAAGCGCCCCTGTCACGCCGGCGTCACCCGGCAATGATTCGACCGGGTTTTCTCCCACGATGAACAGCGATTTGATGGCGCCGGCCCTGGCTCGGGTCAACATATTCGGCAAGGTGGCCGGGACTCCCTGCGGAACCGCCCGCCCCCAAGCCTGCGTCAAGTTTCGTTGGCTCTCTTCATCGTCAAGACCGGTGGGACCCGGAAAATATCCGGCAACGGCGCCCATCTCTACGGCGCCCTGCTCATTATTCTCCTCAGCCAGGCAGCCCAGGCCCGAGCCTTCCCGCCGAAGATGCCCCGTGAGGATCTGGAGATCCATGAGATTGGTCACCAGTCCTTCCCCGCCAAGCGAACGAAGGACGTCCCGGCCAACCAGCACGACGGCGCGTTCAGCCTGCGAATACGCCCGGGCCGCCGCTTCAATATCTTCTTGCGAAAGACCCGACTGTTCTTGGATCGCCTGCCAGGACACCTTGGCCACGTTGGTCCGTATCGTCTGCACGAACTCCGGCGCCTGTTTGGTGATATCCTCATGGACCAGGTCCGACTCGACAACGGCCTTCACCAGCCCCAGGATGGCCGCGGCAAACTGCCCGCTCGTCACGGTCAGGTGATGCCGGGAAAGCGTCGCAATGTTACTCACGGTCGAGCGGACCGGAAGGAAGGATTCAAGCGTGATGAGTTGAGCACCCCCTTGCTTCACGGCCTGCTTCACGTGCAGGGCCGTAATGGGATTGGCTTCATTGACGTTGGTGCCCACCAGCATGATGGCGTCGGCTTGGGCCATGTCCTCATAGCGAACCGTCCAACGATGAGTGCCCTGCACCCGCCGGAGCGCCCGCACGCCGTTGATATGCCCGTACCGGACGCTGCTGTCGATCTGATTCGTCCCGACCACGACGCGCATGAATTTCTGAAACAGGTACAGATCCTCGTTGGTGCACCGAGCCGTGATAAACCCGCCTATCGCATCGGCCCCGTGCTTCGCTTTAATGGTCGTCAACTCCCGGGCTACGCGTTCCAACGCTTCTTCCCACGTGACCTCGGCAAAGGAACCGTCGGCCTGGCGCACAAGGGGATGTTGCACACGATCGGGGTGGACCGCCGCATGGTAGCCGAAATACCCGCGGACGCAGAGGTCCCCGTTGTTCCGGCCGGCGCCCAATGCCGAATTCACTTCGATCAATTGATCGTTCTTTTGTTGGACCGTGATCTGGCACCCGTCCCCGCAATAGGAACAAATCGTCTCCGCCCGTTTCAGCATCCACGGGCGGTAGTCGTACATCGACAACCGGCTGGTAATGGCTCCGACCGGACAGATCTGGATACACCCGCCGCACATGTCGCATTCGAGTTCATTGCCGGCCCAATGCGTAATCTGCGTGAGCGTGCCGCGGCCGTCGGCCGCCAGCGCCTGGGCGTCCATCACTTCGTCGCAATACCGCACGCAACGCATGCACGACACGCACCGGTTCATCTGTGTTTCAATGACCGGACCGAGGTATTGTTTCGGAAAGACCCGCTTTAATTCCTTGAACCGGCTGACGGTGGGCGTGTACTCGTGCGAAAAATCCTGCAGGTCGCAGCGTCCGCCCTGGTCGCACACCGGGCAATCGAGCGGGTGATTGCCCAGCAACAACTCCAACACCGATTTCCGCGCGGCCTCGACGTGCGGCACCGACGACCGTACGACCATGCCTTCGGCCACCCGCGTACTGCACGAGGTTTGGAGTTTCGGAATTTTTTCGATCTCCACCAGGCACATCCGGCAATTCGCGTCGGGCGCCAACTTCGGGTGGTAACAAAAATGGGGCACCATCACGCCCACCTGCCGGGCCGCCTCGATCAACAGCGTGCCTTCCGGAACCTGCGTGCGGATTCCGTCGATCGTGACTGTCAGCATGTTTGGGGTGTTCGCCATGGTCGGTTCCTACGACAGGCTCAGCACGGGGATTTCCTTCCTGCTCGTCTTGAGCGCCTCAGCCTCTTCAATCAAGACCTCATATTCAGCCCGCCAATATTTCAACGTGCTCTGCACCGGGGCGATTTCCGCGTCGCCGAACGCACAGACCGTTCGGCCGCCGATATTCTCGCAAATTTCCGTGAGCGTCCGTAAATCTTCCGGCCGTCCTTGCTTGTTCAGAATCCGTTGCAGGATCTGGACGATCCACGCACTGCCTTCCCGGCAAGGCGTACACTTTCCACACGATTCATGATAGAAAAACTCCATCAATCGAAGGGCCGCCCACACCATGCTCGTGCCTTCTTCCATCACGGTGATCCCGCCGGAGCCCGACATCGAGCCCGCCAGGGCTACCGATTCGAAATCCAATTGAACGTCCACGTGGTCCGGGGTCAAAAACGGCGCCGAGGCCCCGCCCGGGATAAACGCCTTGAGCGGCTTGTCGGACCGCATGCCCCCGCCAAGCTCATAAATCAGATCCCGGAACGTCGCGTTCACGGGCAATTCATAATTCCCCGGACGTTTCACGTGGCCGCTCAAACAAAAGACCCGCGTTCCGGTACTCTTGGGCGGAGCACCGATGGAGGCAAACCATTCGGCTCCCCGATTCACGATATGGGGGACGTTCGCCAGCGTCTCGACGTTATTGACGACCGTGGGTTTCTGGTAGAGGCCATGCGTGGCCGGGAACGGCGGCTTCGTTCGGGGTTTCCCCCGCTTTCCTTCCAGCGATTCGAGCAGCGCGGTTTCCTCGCCACAGATATAGGCTCCGGCCCCTACGTGCACGTAAACGTGCACGGTGATCCCGCTGCCGTAAATATCGGAACCCAAGTGCCCTACCTGGTTCGCTTCGGCAATCGCACGCTCCAGGATTTTCGTTGCGAGCCGGAATTCACCCCTGATATAGATGTAGGCCGTTTGCGCGCCGATGGCATAACAGGAGATGGCAATGCCTTCAAGGATCTGGTGGGGGTCCCGCTCCATCAATTGACGGTCTTTAAACGTGCCGGGCTCACTTTCATCGGCGTTACAGCACAGGTATTTGGGACCGGGATGGTCTTTCGGAATAAAGCCCCATTTCACGCCGGTGGGGAAGCCCGCCCCGCCCCGCCCCCGCAGGCCGGATTTCTTCACCATCTCGACGATATCATTGGGCGGCACGTTCCCCAGGACGGTTTTCAACGCCTTGTACCCACCGGTCCCTTCATAATCGGAAAGAGACCCGGTGTAGCCGGGTCGTTCCATGTTGGTCAAGAGAATCTTGTCAAAGGTCTTCATGATGACACGACGCCTTCGCCCCGTTCGGGAACCATAAAGGGACCGCTTTTCATCGAACAATCGCCGGATTCCCGCAAGTCCCGGAGAATCAGTCCGACTCTTTCTTCGGTGAGCCGCTCGTAATAGTCGTCGTTGATTTGCATCATCGGCCCGGTTCCGCACGACCCCAAACATTCCACCGTGCTCAGGGTGAACAGCTTATCCCCGGTGGTTTGGCCCATGCCGATACCCAAATGTTTGTGCAACCATTCAATCAGGGGGTCGGCCCCGACCAGCGCGCACATCAACGACCGGCACACCTGGATATGGAATTTCCCGATGGGTTTGAGATTGAGCATGGTATAAAACGTCGCCGTCTCGAACACCTGAGGCGGGGTGAGATCCAGGATCCCGGCAATCTCCCGCATGGCGGCCTGGCTCACGTATCCCTCTTCCTTCTGCGCCAGGTTCAACAACGGCAGCATGGCCGAACGCTTCACCGGATACCGGCTCAGGATGTCGTCAACGGTCTCTTGATGCTTGTCGAAAATCATGCCGGCTTCTCGTGCACCTTCAATCCACAATCAGCAATCAAAAATCCTCAATGCCCCTTCACCGATCACACTCGCCCATGACGATGTCGTAGGTGCCGAAGATGGTGATAATATCAGAAATCAGATAGCCACGGGCCATAAAATCGAACGCGCCCATATGGACAAACGACGGCGAACGGATCTTCATCCGATAGGGACGCGGGCTCCCGTCACTGATCAGGAAGAATCCCAGTTCGCCCTTGGGCACCTCCGTCCCGCAATACGTTTCCCCCTTCGGCGGCTTGAACCCCTGAGTAAAGATGATGAAATGATGGATCAGGCTTTCCATGTCCCGCATGACGTTGGGTTTGGCCGGGGGAATCACCTGGGGCATATCCGCCATGATGGGACCTTCCGGCAACTGGTCCAGGCATTGCGCAATGATTCGAGCGCTTTGCTTCATTTCCTCGACGCGGATCCAATACCGGTCATAGGTGTCCCCGCCTTTGCCGACCGGCACGTCCCACTCCACCCGGTCATAGACGCCGTACGGCTCGAGCTTGCGCACGTCATAGGCCACGCCCGACCCGCGAAGCGTCGGCCCCGTGAGACCGAAGTTGATCGCGTCTTCCGCGGAAATGACTGCCACGTTTTTGGTCCTGGCCACCCAGATCCGGTTCCTTTGCAGCAACGTGTCATATTCCTGCACGTGTTCGGGAAACGTCTTCAAAAACCCGCGCAGGCGTTCAACCAATTCCGGGGTCAGGTCGCTGTCCACCCCTCCGATTCGATAATAATTCAGTGTCAAGCGCGCGCCACAGAGTTGTTCGAAAAAATCGAGTAACACCTCCCGTTCGCGGAACGTCCAAAAAAACACCGTCATGGCCCCGATATCCAGGGCCTGCGTGCCCAACCAGAAGAGGTGGCCGACGATGCGTTGCACTTCGGCCACGATCGTGCGGACGTACTCGGCCCGCTCCGGTATCGTCACGCCGACCAATTTTTCAACGGCGCGCACGTAGGCGTAATTGTTCGTCATGGCGCACACGTAATCCAGGCGATCCGTATGCGGAATGACCTGCATATAATGGAGCCCCTCGGCAAGCTTTTCCACGCCCCGATGCAGATACCCCAGATCGGGAACGGCCTTGGCCACTCGCTCGCCGTCCAGTTCCAACACCACCCGCAAGACGCCGTGCGTGCTGGGATGCTGCGGTCCCATGTTGAGCAACAATTCGGTCGTGCGCTTCGAGGAGGCAGGATCATCCCCGGCCATAAAGACGTGCCGCTGATCCTGCGAAATTTCGCTCTCGGTCCATTCACTCTCCGGCTCATCCAAGCGGGGGATAAAATCAAAGGTACTTCTCCACCCCTTGCCTTCAGTGGGAAAATCCTTCCGCAGGGGATGGCCTTCCGTGTAATCGTCGGGCAAGAGAATCCGTCGCAAGTCAGGATGCCCTTCGAACGTGATCCCCATCAGGTCAAACACTTCACGTTCCAGGAAATTCGCGCCCTTCCAGATGGACGTCACGGTCCCGATGGTGGGATTCTCTTCCGTCAGCCGGGTCTTCAGTCGAATCCGGGTGTTATGCGGAAGGGAGAGAAAGTGGTAGATGACTTCAAACCGTTCCAGGTCGTCGGGATAGTCGGCCGAGCAAATGTCGGTAAGATGATCGAAGGCCATCCCGGGATCATCGTGGAGGAAACGCGCCACGTCCACGAGATCCTGCGCCCGCACCTGGGCCGAGAGGTCGCCCCGTTGCGGATCCTCGCGCACGGACAGCACGGCCTCGGGAAAACGCTCGTGTAGGGTTTCAAGAACTCGATGCATACCGAATATTCACCAAGAAGTATGTCGCATGCAAAGAAACTGATTTCTTTCTTTAGTATCTCTCATACAGTTCTGATAAGGAGAAGCGATAAAATACAAAATGACCAAGGCGACAAATATTACGAGGATAATGACGAATGGATTTTTATCCTTCATAACTTGGGTATTCACCCTTACTTCACGAATACCTTTTCCTTCTGAATCTTTTCCTGCAACTTGATCAGGGCGTCCAGCAACGCTTCCGGACGCGGGGGGCAGCCCGCCACGTACACGTCGACCGGCACGATCTGATCCACACCCTGCACCACGCTGTAACTGTTGTAATGATTGCCCGAAGTCGCACAGGACCCCATGGAGATCACGTATCGCGGTTCGGCCATTTGATCGTAGATCCGCCGGATCACGGGCGCCATCTTTCGACACACGGTCCCGGCCACGATCATGACGTCGGACTGTCTGGGAGAGGCCCGAAAGACCCCGGCCCCGAACCGGTCGATGTCGTACCGGGAGGAGACCGACGCGATCATCTCGATGGCGCAACAGGCGAGCCCGAACGTCATCGGCCACAAAGCCGACTTCCGGCACCAGCTCACCAGGTAATCGAGATTGGTGGTAATGATATTGGAGTCAAACTGGCGTTCAAGCATGCTCATGGTTTCTTATCCTTCGTCGTGCAAACACAGCGTGGAAGATGGATTCCCGCGTTCATAGAGCCACCCGACTTGCTACTCTGTGCCGCGGGAATGACACAAAAAGACTACCACCGACGCCCGAACGACCCGCCCCGCCACGGCAACAATGAACGGTGACACTCGTTCTCGGGGCGGAATTCCACACGCTCCAGAACTCAGTAAGACTCAGTCCCATTCCAGCGCCCCTTTTTTCCAGACGTACCAGAACCCGACCACCAGGATGGCAATGAAGACCCCCATTTCAATGAGCCCCAACAGTCCCAACTTGTGAAACACCACCGCCCACGGAAACATGAAGACGATTTCAATGTCGAACACGACGAACAACATCGCGATGATGTAATACCGCATCGGAAATTGAACGCGGGCGTCCATGAAGAGCGGGCTCCCGCTCTCATACGGAAGCAGTTTCGCGCGATAGGGCCGGCTGGGCCGCACGATCCATCCGGCCAGCAGCGACACGACGCCGAACCCCAGCGCCAGCACCGCAAAGACGGCGATGGGAATGTAATTCAAAGGAACGGATTCGCCGCCCATATCAGATCACCACCCGCATCATCTCATCGTTCACGTTAGTGGACCGTCGCCAACACCGAATCAAAAAACGGCCGATGGCGTAAGCCACGAAGCGTTGAGACGACAATCCCCCTGTGCTGCATTAAAATTTTAAACGTGGTGCCCATGCCGTGAGGTCGCAACAATTGGGCTGCCGCCTGAACCACTGTTGATTCCTGGTCACACCCCCGGACCAATTCGTCGATCCCGAGGCTCATCAAAAAATGCTGAAGATTCGTCAACCCCGTCGTGGTCAACCCAACCTGTTCGCCGGTATGGGCAAGACTCGAAAAATTCACGTGCGCCGTCAAATCCTGCTCCCCGACTCGTTGATAGGGATTCGTCGAAACCGTATGCCGGTAGTACGCCATCAATGTCCCGTTCTTTCGTTCGGGGGCAACATAATCACGGGCGGTGTGGCCGTAATCGATCGTGATCACGACTCCGCGATCAAGCACCCTGGCGACTTGTTTGATCCACTTCACGGCTTCCAGGCTGATTTCCGTGGTAAACCCGACGGGTAACTCCACGTCCAGCTCGGACAAGAACGATGACAATTCAGGCGTGGAGGGCTCTCCCCATCGTTCCTGCAAGGCATGGCCACGGCTTGTTACGTACAGTTCCCTAAGACCGTCCTGCCCCATGCGAACCCTATGGACCGGAAACGCATCCACTAATTCATTCGAGAGCAACGTGCCGGTCAGGCTTGCGTCCGAAATTGCCTCAAGATCGTCAACCCATCGAATCTTCTCTCCCTGCTCCTTCCAGGCAGCCAGGTTGGCTTGTTGTTGCCGGCGAAAAGCCGGACTGCGTTCAACCAGGATGCACGCCAAACGGGGAAGAAGCGAGGGCTGCTGCTCCTGACATTCCTGCAACATGTCCCTGAGCAACGTCCCTTCCCCCGGCCCCATTTCCACGAGATGAAACACAGGGGGATGACCGAGCCGCTCATCAATCTCCGCGAGCTGACGGACCAGACACTTGGCCAGGATGGGGGAAAGACACGGGGCGGTGAAGAAATCACTGCCCTCTCCACCAATCGGAGAGGTCTCGCGGGAAGGCCCTCCGCCCGTCATATAGTACCCATGCTCGTCATCATACAGGGCGAGTTCCATAAAACGCGCAAACGTCAGGGGACCGTTTTCCCGAATGAGCGTGGTCATTTGCTTCACGAAAGGAGAGTCTGGCGCTTCCATGCCTTTATGGTCGTCCTTGATATGTGTTCGCTTTTCCGATAGCTCCCCTGATCAGGCGAGGGCAGGCCCATCCCCTCTTCGGCTTCTCTGAGGCGGTCTAGGGCATCTCCCTGCCATCTTGTAGGGCGCCATCTCATGGGGCCTTCTTCTCAAGGAGCGCGCCTTGACCCACCACCAACCCCATAGGACTCAAGGAAACAGCCTTCATGGGCCAAAAGCTCTATAAATTAGCTATCCGTCAACCGTTAGTCAAGGAAAGCAAGATTGACGAGCACTCTGGATTTACATGAGCAAAGGGGACACTCGGGGTCGGTCGGGTTCACGTCGCATAACCCGACAATGTTAGCGTCACCAGACACCCCCAGGAAACCTCACCCCGGAACAAGCTGGTCCTCTCTCAGTCGGGATGGGCGTGTGGAGGGGCAGACCTCTGGGCCCGACCGCGCACCTCTTCCCTGAACGACCGGAAGAGAGAGGCCATCAAGAGCAGAATGATCACGGCAAAGGGAAACGCGGCGAGGATCGAGCCCGTTTGAAGGCCTTTCAGCCCACCGGACCACAGTAACACGGCTGCCACGACGGATTGGATGATGCCCCACGTAAACTTGATGGCATTCGGAGGGTTCAGATTGCCATTCGAGGTTAACGTGCCTAACACAAACGTGGCGGAATCCGCGGACGTGATGAAAAACGTGCCGATTAATAAAATCGCGATGAGTGACATGATCCCCCCGAAGGGAAAATGCTCCAAGAGCGTAAACAGGGCGACTTCCTTGCCTTGCGACTCAATGACCTGTTTCATGCCCGCCTGATCAAACATGTCCAATGAAATGGCCGTCCCTCCGAAAACGGAAAACCAGAACGCGCAAAAGAGCGTCGGGGCCAACAACACTCCCAGGACAAACTCCCGGACGGTGCGGCCTCGAGAAATTCTGGCGATAAAGGTCCCGACGAACGGCGCCCAGGCAATCCACCAGGCCCAGTAAAATAAGGTCCAATCCTGTATCCACCGCGAGTCGTCGAACGGCGCCAGATACAGACTCATGGTCGGCAAATTCTGAAGATAAGCCCCCAACGCCGAGGTAAAGACCTCCATAATGAATTTCGTCGGGCCCAAGAACAACAGAAAGCCCATCAACGAGATTGCCAGCACCATGTTCAGGTTGCTCAAATATTTGATTCCCCGTTGAAGGCCGGTCTGCGCGGACAAGATGTACAACACCGTGACCACGCCAATCATGACCAGTTGCAGGATGACGGTATTGGGCAGGGTAAACAGGTAGGATACGCCCCCGCTGATTTGGATGGCCCCGAAGCCCAATGACGTGGCCACCCCGAACACCGTGGCAAAAACCGCAATAATATCAATGGCTTGTCCGATCGATCCTTTCATGCGTTTGCCGAAAAGGGGCTCACAACACGCACTGAACAACCCTGGTTTGCCTTTCCGAAATTGAAAATAGGCCAAACACATCGCCACCATGGTGTAAATTCCCCAAGGATGGAGCCCCCAATGAAAAAAAGCATACTGAAGGGCCAGGCTGGCGGCTTCCGGTGTCCCACCATCTCCTCTGGGCGGGTCATAGAAGTGAGCGGTGGGCTCGGCCACCCCCCAAAACACCAGCCCGATGCCCATCCCGGCGCAAAATAACATGGCAAACCACGTGACCAAGGGGAATTCCGGCTTTTCCCCATCCTTGCCCAGGGGGATGTCTCCGTACCTCGAAAAAATCAGCGTGGCTGCCATGACCAGGAGCCCGAGCGCGCATAGGAGATAGAACCACCCAAAAGCATCGAGCAACCAGCGCTGGATAGCAGCGGTGACCGTGGCCAACTGGGTGGGAGCCACGGCTCCCCAGACCAGAAATGCCGCAGCAATGGAAAAGGAGATCTTAAAGACCGGAGTGGCGGTTTTCATGAGAAATGCATGCGAAAAACGATCCCTTCTTCAGCATCAAAGGGAAAAGGCATCTGTCTGATTCACAAAAATACTTTAAAATTAAAGGGTTACGAAAAACTTCCATCACCCCGTGACTAAACGGCGTTATCCCGTTAGTTTGCCGGGAATGTCCGGAGAACTCAAGGCCAATTCCATCAGACAGATTAAGGGTTGCCCAAAAAGAGCCAAATCGTTAGAGTGAGGGTTCCGCAATGACCCTTTTCGTTGTTTCATTAAACCAACAGACGAACCTGCTCGACTAAAAGGGTTTTTGTGAGGCTGACCATCGAGGAGGTGGACCATGGGTCAAGAACAGGTGTACGGGGATAACCCCATCGCCCAACGAAAAACCGACCAATACAAACGTGAATACGTCCATGGCTTTGTCAGAAAATGGGATGAGCTCATCGACTGGGAGGCCCGAGCCAAGAGTGAAGGGGACTTTTTCATCAATATCCTGAAAGAACGGGGGGTTCAACGAGTCTTGGACGTGGCCACGGGAACCGGATTTCACTCCATTCGGCTCCTGAAGGCCGGGTTCGACGTGACCAGCGCGGACGGCAGCCCGGAAATGCTGGCTCAAGCCTTTGAAAACGCGACACGCGTAGGCTTCATCATGAAGACCCTCCATGCGGACTGGCGGTGGCTGAGCCGGGACATCCACACCCAATATGATGCGGTCATTTGCCTGGGAAACTCTCTGACCCATCTGTTTTCAGAACAGGACCGCCGGAAAGCCCTTGCCGAATTCTATTCGGTGCTGCACCACGACGGCGTCCTGATCCTGGATCAACGGAATTACGACGGCATCCTCGATAACGGGTTCACCTCCAAACACGTCTATTATTATTGTGGGGACAACGTCAGCGCCGAGCCTGAATACGTGGATGAAGGCCTGGCCCGATTCCGGTACCGGTTCCCGGACGACTCGGAATATCACCTCAACATGTTCCCCCTCCGCAAGGATTACGTGCGAAAACTCATGGGAGAGGTAGGGTTTCAACAAGTCAAAACCTTTGCGGACTTTCAAGAGACCCACCGTGTCGAGGACCCTGACTTCTATATCCACGTGGCTGAAAAACTGTATAAGAACGAGGAACGGCCCGTTAAAGTTTCAGTGGGGTATTCTCAGTCCGTCGAAACCGCCAGAAGCTACTACAACAGCCATGATGCCGACCGGTTCTACGCCACCGTGTGGGGGGGCGAAGACATTCACGTCGGCCTCTATGAACAGAACACGGATACCATTTTCGAGGCGAGTCGCAAGACGGTCGAGAAAATGGCCTCCATGATCACGGATCTCGGGCCGGCGACCCGGGTGTTGGACATTGGCTCCGGATACGGCGGGTCAGCCAGGTACCTGGTCAAGCATTACGGATGCCAAGTGGGCTGCCTGAATTTGAGCGAAACACAAAATGCCAGAAACCGTGAACTCAACGCCCAGGGGAAATATTCTTTGGTCATCAACGTGGTTGACGGAAGTTTTGAAGATGTTCCCATGCCGGATAGCAGTGTGGACGTGGTGTGGTCGCAGGATGCCATTTTGCACAGCGGGAATCGCGAGAAGGTTTTTGAAGAAGTCAAGCGGGTGCTTTCTCCGGGCGGACAGTTCATTTTTACCGACCCGATGCAGAGTGAAACGTGCCCACAGGAAGCCCTGCAACCCATTCTTGACCGTATCCACCTCGACTCTCTGGGTTCAATTCCGCGCTACAAGGATATGCTGTTGGGACTCGGGTTCAAAGAGCTTGCCATCGTGGATCTTACCGAACACCTGAGTACGCATTATGGACAGGTCCTGGAAGAAGTTTTGGCCAATCAATGGAGTTTGGTGAGAGTCTGCAGCGAAGACTACATCGAACGGATGAAAGCCGGTCTTCAACACTGGATCGACGGCGGCAAGGGCGGTCATCTGACCTGGGGCATTCTCCACTTCCAAAAGCCGTGACGGCGAACCCGAGGTGTTTTCCGAACTCCCTCTCCCGCCGGGAGAGAGCCTGCCCCGGACTGTATCCGGGGGTTGGCGTGAGGGTTGCCCGCACTTTTTGCCGGCAATAGGATCAGCGTTCAATACGGTAGGGTTTGGCCGGCTTGGCAAAATCTCCCGAGGGGCCGAACCGGCCTTCTTCGCCAAGCACCTTGTCCGGGTCGGTATATTCGATGTCCTTCACGTCCGTGTGCGGGTCATCTCTGGGCGGCTCCCAGCCAAGTTTGTCCAAGGTTTCCAACACGGTTTTCTTCAGCGCGCTCGATGCCGTCAGCCGGGTCGACGCGAACGCCAACACCCGTTCGCTTTCTTTTTCCACCTTGGAGGCTTCCGGATCATGGAGAAAGGCCACCAACGGCTCGATGGCCGCGTCTCCGATCAGCACCAACGAAGAGGCGGCGTACTCCCGCAACACGATATCTTTTAACAGCAGGATAAGATCCGGAATCACCTTGGGATCCCGAAAATGTCCCAGCGCCGTTGCCGCGGCTTCTTTGATGAGTTGATCTTCACTGATTATACACCCGGGCGTCGGCCTTCCCTGTTGGGCGATGCCCTTGCCTTTCAGGGCATCTAACACGGGTGGCAAGGCTCGGGCGTCTCCGATCATTCCGAGAGAGGCGATCGCGTGACGCTTCACGGCTCCATCCCTCATGGCGTCAATGAGCCCGTCAACGGCCAGGGGATCTCCGATAATCCCCAAGGCAATCGTGGCATCTTCGCGAACCGCCCGGTCTTCATCCTTCAACGCCCGGATCAACGCCTCGACCACGCGCCCGTCCCTGGTCCACGCCCGACCCATCTGGTAGTCGGTCGTCATGCCGCCCAACGCCCGAACGCCATGACAGCGGACCACGAAGTGCGGATCGTTCAGCGTTTCCACGAGGGCGGGAATGGAGGCTTCGCCAATATACACGAGGGCGGTTCCGGCGGTTTCCCGGACAATTTTCGAAGTATCCTTAAACAGCTTGATTAAAACCGGAACGGCTCGAGGATCACCGATTTGCCCCAGCGCTTCAGCCGACGCACTTTTCACGGCACCGTCACGGTCTCGACAGGCGATCATCAACGGTTGGACGGCGTCGGGCTCTTTCAGCAATCCCAGGGTCTTCCCGGCCTGCTGCCGAACGCGCCACCGGTCATCCTTCAAACAGGGAATGAGTTTCGGGACGGTGCTTTTTCCCATGGAGGCCATGGCGGACACGGCCTCATCCTGCACTTCCATCATATTGTCGTTGAACAACGTGATGAGGGACCTGATGGCCACGTCCCCGCCGATTTTCGCAAACGCCCACCCCACGTGTACCCGAACGGCCCAATAATCATCCTCCAAGGCCACGGAGAGGGCTTCGAGGGTCGCCGAGTCGCCCAACTCCGCGAGCGCCTTCGCGGCTTCTTCCCGCGTCGCGTCGTCAACGTCGTCTAACGCTTCGATCCAGTGTTCTACCGTCTGTGACATGAGTTGCTGATGGTATCAAGGGACGGAGGGATAATCGTAATCGCGTTCTTGTTTATACGGTTGCGTATGGCTACACTGAACGACGAGCCTGGCTGTTCCGAGTCCTTCCACGCATTGCGATAAGGTTCGATCAAATTCCAACTTACCCTCCAACGTGACCCGAAACGCAAAATCGAACGTGAAGGTCCCGAAACGATACTCGCCCGGTTTCAATTTAATTTCCCGCACGTCGGTCGTCTTATAGGATTCATACGTAATGGGGTCATTGGTCCAGATCAAAGGGGTCACGCCCGGCACGTGCCACCATGTCGGGGGATCGAGCGCCGTGGGATCAATCGTAATCGCATACTCCCGCGTTAACGGATTCACGGCCTCCCGCGCCGCGCTGACGTCGATGGCCAGCACGGTTCCGATGAGACTGCATGCCAGGATGCTATTTTTTACGAATCGTGGAAGATCCAAGCTCGAACGTCTCATTCCCCGTTGTCCTTCGTTCCGGTCGCTTCTGAAAAATGTCCGTCAAAGCACGACTTTCCCATTCGGTATGGGTTTCCAAGCCGAGTGCTTCAAGCACCGTGGCTCCGATGTCCATGATACTTACGTGATCGGGAATCGTATACTCCGGCTTTACGTTCGCACCCCAGGCGAGCCAAGGTACCGGAGATTGCCGGGGCTCCCCCATTTTCGCGGTTGAAGCCTGAGGGGACTCCGCTCCCTTCAAGCCCGTCACTATGATCATGGTTTTGTCCAGGACACCGTATTCGTGATAGACCGCCATCACGTCCGCGATGGCCGTATCAACCCTTTGGAGCGCCTGTGTATATTGTCTCGAGTCCCACCCGCGTTTGCGGGCGACGTCAGCCGGTTCAGGAAGATGGGCCACCAGGAGCCCGGGTATCGCGAAGATACGAAAATTATAGCCGCCGGCGCTGGTCACTTTTTTCAGGTAATCTTTAATATATTCCACCAGGGTTGAGGGATTGCACTGGGGCTTGGCTTTTCCGCACGTTTGCATGTCCACGTAAATTTCCGGTCTGGCCAATTGATAAAACCGCTCATCCATGATGAAGAGCGCCGTATCCACCCCGCCGGCGAGATCCAGATAATCGAACAAGGTGGGCGACCGAAGAAACGACCGGGAAAAATCGTAGGTTTCCCATTCCTGATTCACGCGGTGCTTCTTGACGGGCAGCCCCGTCAGAAGACTGGCCATGGATGGGACCGTGAACGGAGACACCGATTGGGCTTTCCAAGTGACCGCCCCTTCCCGGGCGAGTTTCTGAAGAACCGGCATGGTCCCGTTTTGTATCACGTCATTGCCCACGCCCTCCAGGACAAACAGCAAAACGTGATCGGCTTGAGTTGGGCTTGAAGCCGCAAAAACCGTGGTCTTCCCGGGGAAACCGAGAGCCACCATCGCAAGAAGAGAAATCGTAATTCTTGTCAACATGTTTCGAATGGTATTGGGGGCGTGGTGTATGTACACGAAGGAATCCAGCACGCCCCGTCGCTGTGCCGTCTCCCTCAAAAAACTCAAAAGCCTCATGGCTAAAGGTTATGAAGGCAACCTACCATGCTGGATTTTCCATGGTCAACTACGCGAAAAGGGGCGCGGCCCCATCTTCTCTGAGATCTCCGATTTGCGCATGAATCCCCTATCAGGGTAAGACAGCAGGGCAAAGCAGCCCTTGACTCATCCGGATTCCAGCTCATGCCGCAGGCAAATAATTTTCTGCATTCCAAGTATACCCGTTCAGATCCAGGGGAGCGGGCCAGGTACGTGTCGTTTGAACCCGGGGCTCCCCCCTTTTCCCCTGCCTGGCATGATGCACTCGGACGTCTGGGCAAAAGCCTCCGGGACGCGGGAGTCCGCGCGGTTGTCCTGGTGTATGGCTGCTATCTGGGTGCGGACCTCTTCGGATCAGGACGCCTCGACGAAGTCGGAGGTCTCAAGCGGGGCTACTCCCGCGGCATTCCGGGACTGGAGTCTCTCCTGGCGGCCCTTCGCCCCAATGAATATCAACGCTCATTGCAAGATCCCTCCTGCCAACCCCCTTTTGTCAATGACGATGCCGGCAAAACGAAGCTGGACAACCTTCTCAATGACAAAGGAAACTTTTTCGAACAGTATGTCAAAGGCCTCCAGACAGGCTTCTCTCAAACCCATGCGATTCCCTTCACGGTCCAACGCTCCCTTTGGTCGTCCCTGCACCACCATCCCGGTCGAATGGAAGGGGCATTGGCGCTCTTGCACGAACTCAATCACCTCAAGACGCAAAAAGGCTTACAGGCCGGCGATCGAATATTGATTGTGGCCCACGGCCATGCCGGCCAATTGCTCGCCCTCCTTTCCAATCTACTGGCTCCTGGAGAATCATCGGTTCGTGAAACCGTGTTTGAAACCCTGGCCTACTTTTATGAGCAACGCGAGACCCCATCAGAATCCATTCAACAGTTACAGGAACTGGACCGGTTGTTGGCAGAGGATCAATTTACCACCTGGCCCTCGCTGGACGTGGTGACGCTCGGCACACCCGTCCGGTACGGGTGGGACACGGATAGCCTTGGGAAACTTCTCCACATCGTGAATCATCGGCCTATCCGGCAGGATGGGAAACGTTGGCTGGCCAAAATGGAGTTGCCCCAAATCGTGATGGAACTGCCCATGGCGTCCGGCGGCGATTATGTGCACCAGCTTGCCGTAGCCGGAACCGATGCCGTCCCCGCTTCACCGTGGGAAGTGGAACTCGACCAGGCTTTACGCGAGAATTTGGAGCCGTACGACGGATTTGAACGTTGGTTGGAATGTGCCCGACGCGTGACCCGTTGCCCCAACGATGGGGAGTGTTTACTCATCGATTACCATGATGCGACGGGAACGTCCCCTGACGAACACCTCTTCGGCCATGCCTGCTACACGAGGCTCGACGCCTTGCTGTTTCAAACCAGCCACATTGTCGAAACGCTCTATGGGGCCTAAGGCCCCCTTGCGACTTTTTCCCATTCGGGCTTGTTTTCCTAAAAAATTCTTTGATTCTCACAAATTATTTATGCTATTCGTTCTTGGTTTACCTTAGCCGCCACCTTGGTCGCTGGGGCATGGAGCGTGTAATGAGATCATGATCATCGGTGTTCCCAAAGAGACCTATCCCGGGGAAAAACGGGTCGCCCTGATCCCCGCCACCCTCCCTTCTTTGAAAAAGGACGGGATGGACGTACAGATTGAAACGGGGGCGGGGGCCGCGTCCGGATATCCTGATGCCGCCTATACGGAGAAAGGCGGCACCATCGTCTCCTCGCGCCATCAACTCTTTGAAGCCGCCCAAATCATTGCCCAAGTCAGACTGTTGGGTGCGAATCCCGAACAGGGCAAAACCGACCTTGCCTTGATGCAACCCGATCAAATCATCGTCGGCATGGCCGATGCCCTGTCCAATCCCCACAGCATCCGGGACTTGACGACGCGACGAGTCCGGGCTTTTGCCATGGAATTGATGCCGCGCATCACTCGCGCCCAAAGCATGGACGTGCTCTCTTCCATGGGAACCGTGTCCGGGTACAAGGCCGTGCTGATGGCCGCCGATGCGCTTCCGAAAATGTTTCCGATGCTGATGACGGCAGCCGGCACCGTGACTCCGGCCAAGGTGTTTGTCATCGGGGCCGGCGTGGCCGGACTCCAGGCGGTTTCGATGGCTCGCCGGCTTGGCGCCGCGGTGGAGGCCTATGACGTGCGACCCGCGGTCAAGGAGCAGGTGCTGAGCCTGGGGGCCAAGTTTGTGGACCTCCCGTTGGACACGCAGGAAGCCGAAGACACGGGGGGATATGCCAAAGCGCAGGATGAATCGTTTTATCGACGCCAGCGGGAACTCTTGACCAAAGTGATCGCCTCAAGCGACGTGGTGATCACCACCGCGACGGTACCGGGGGAAAAGGCGCCCCTCCTGATTACGGCCGATATGGTGTCCGGCATGTCTTCCGGATCGGTCATTATCGATTTGGCGGCCGAACGAGGCGGGAATTGTGAATTGACCCAAGCCGACCGGACGGTGGTGGCCGATGGGGTCACGATTATCGGAACGGAGAATCTTCCTGCCCTGGTTCCCTATCACGCCAGCCAAATGTACAGCAAAAACATTGCCACCTTCCTGCTTCATTTGGTGAAAAAAGGCGAACTCACGATTAATCGGGAAGACGAAATCACCAAGGGGACCCTCTTGACGTGTGATGGCGACGTGGTTCATCCCCAAATCCGTGACATGTTGGGTTCTCCCGCGGGCAAGGGAGAGGAGCAGTAAGCCATGGAGTTGTTGATTTCCGGTATTACGATTTTCGTCTTGGCCATCTTCGTGGGCTTTGAAATCATCACCAAGATTCCGCCTACACTGCACACCCCGCTCATGTCAGGCGCCAACGCCATCTCGGGCATCACGCTCGTGGGAGCCATTCTGTCGGCAGGCAGCCAACAGACGGTGTTGACGACCGTGCTTGGCGGGCTCGCGGTTGTCTTTGCGACCATTAACGTCGTCGGCGGCTTTATGGTGACCAACCGCATGCTGGAAATGTTCAAAAAGAAATCATGACCGATATACTCATCAATGGAGGATACCTCGTTGCCGCAGTTCTCTTTATTTTCGGGCTGAAGGGCCTGACCCATCCACGCACCGCCGTTCGAGGCAACCTGCTCGGATCGTGCGGCATGCTGCTCGCCATCGTCATCACGCTCACGGATCACAACATCGTCGGATTCGAAGTCATCCTCATCGGGATCGTCATCGGTGCGGCGATAGGGGCCATCCTGGCCGTGAAAATCGAAATGACGTCCATGCCGGAACTCGTGGCGTTGTTCAACGGGTTTGGCGGTATTGCCTCGGTGTTGGTGGCCGGGGCCGCCCTGATCGAAAGCACGCTCAATGGCGGAATCCCTCTCGTACAGGTCTCCGTGGCTATTGCGGCCTCCGGGCTGATCGGAGCCGTCACGTTTTGGGGCAGTCTGGTGGCCTTTGGAAAACTCAAAGGCCTCGTCAATGAAAATGCCGTCCTGTTTTCAGGCCAACAAGTCATCAATGCGGCGTTGGCGATTCTTGCCCTCGCGTTGAGTGCAGGGGTGGTCATGGACCCCGCCAATATCCTCCTCTACGGGCTGCTGGTGATTGTGGCTGCCGTTCTTGGAGTCCTGCTCGTGATTCCGATCGGCGGGGCCGACATGCCCGTCGTGGTCGCGCTCTTGAATTCCTACTCCGGATTGGCGGCTGCCGCAACGGGATTTGTCCTCTCCAACAACGTCCTGATCATTACCGGATCCCTTGTCGGCGCGTCGGGCTTGATCCTGACGCAAATCATGTGTAAAGCCATGAACCGGTCCCTGACCAACGTCCTCTTTGGCGTGCTGGCTCCCACGGGCGGAGGGGCGACTGCGGACGAGGTGTACGCCGGCCGGGTCAAGGCCGCTTCGCCGGAAGAGGTCGCGCTCCTCTTCGACGCGGCTCGACGCGTGGCCATCGTTCCGGGGTACGGCATGGCGGTCTCCCAAGCCCAGCACCCCGTGGCCAACCTCGCCTCACTCCTCAACGAGCGCGGCATTGAGGTGGAATACGCCGTCCATCCCGTGGCCGGTCGCATGCCGGGCCACATGAACGTCCTGTTGGCCGAAGCCGACGTGCCCTATGAGGCCCTCAAAGACATGGACGACATTAATCCCTACATCGATCAAATCGACGTGGCCCTGATCATCGGCGCGAATGACGTGGTCAATCCTTTGGCCAGGACCGATCCCACGAGTGCCATCGCCGGAATGCCGATCATCGACGTGGATAAGGCGAAAACCGTGGTGATTATCAAACGGAGTTTGAGCCCCGGCTTTGCCGGGATCCCGAATCCTCTGTTTGCGTTGGACAATTCCCTCATGCTGTTCGGCGATGGGAAAAAGATGGTGCTGGACATTATCGCCGCCCTCAAAGATACCTGATCACGTATAGCCCCCAAGAATTTCTTGATTCGATTTGCGTATTTACATTTAATAAACATCACCCGGTCATCTTTTAAGGACCGCAGCAGTTTTCAAAAAATATTTACCATAACAAGTTGAATTTATTGACTTTATAAGATGTTCTTGCATTAGCCTGTCTCTTACAGGCAAACTTGTCTCTCGCGGAAACAGTATGATAGCGTCCGCCGCCGGAGTCAGAGATAAGGAACTTTTACCCATCAAAGAGGGACAATGGAAATCAAGGTAGTGAACAACAATGTCGAGAAAGCTCTTCGTGTTGCGAAGAAGAAACTCGCAGCCGATGGTTTGTTTCGTGAATTGAAACGCCGACGTTTTTACGAAAAGCCGAGTGTGAAGCGGAAAGCCAAAGAGCGGGAAGCGGCCCGGCGACGACAAAAATGGTTGGCAAAGCGTGCGTTTCGTTAGTTCACACCGTTCCGTCATATCCCCATTCCTTCCGGTTCAACGCCCCACCATCCTTCATGCGTGATTCTCATATTCACGCGGTCGTCTCCGAAGTCAAGAAAACCATTCGCCGCTGGAAAGAACCCGTGCTTGGCGTCGTGGCCCGGGAAACCCGCGACCCCTTCCGCATTTTGATTGCCTGTCTTCTGAGTCTCCGGACCAAGGATCACACCACGACCGAGGCCAGCCAACGCTTATTCCGGTTAGCCGACACGCCGGAGCGTATGAGGGTGCTACCCATCAAAACGATAGAGAAGGCCATCTATCCGGTGGGATTTTACAAAAACAAAGCCAAACAGATTCGGGCGATTTGCCAAACCCTGCTCCGGGACTTTGGGGGACGGGTTCCGGATACCATCGAAGAACTCCTGATGTTGAAGGGCGTCGGCCGCAAGACGGCCAATCTGGTGGTGACCGTCGGATATCGGAAGCCCGGGATTTGCGTGGATATCCACGTACACCGGATCAGTAACCGGTGGGGCTACGTTCAAACCAGGAACCCTGAGGAAACCGAACGCGTTCTCCGACAAAAACTGCCCGCGAAATATTGGATCACCTTCAATGACTGGTTGGTTCCCTTTGGGCAACACCTCTGTCGACCCATTTCGCCGTTCTGCAGCCAATGCCCGATCAGCCAATACTGCAAGAGAGTCGGCGTACGAACCTCCCGGTAGGCGTCGTGAGTCATTGCTCCTGCCGGCGTGGTTCTTGACAAAGTCCATGGTTCTGGCATCATGGCTTCGTGAACCTTCATGTTTCTTTGGACATGAGGGCGAGACACATAGATTTTGAGCCAATATTTGAACAAACGATATAGTACAATACCATTTTTTTATTAGGTTTATGACTCGACGGTGGTTTGGTCGGGTCCTGACCATTAATTTGGGAACGGCAACCGATGTTCGACAACCCGTTTCTCGAGGCAGCCGCCAGCAACAGGAACAAGCGGCAACAGCTCGACCATCTTCTGAGAATCACGGCGCCTCACGAACGCATGATTCTGGCCGGGATCGGCCTGGTTGTTCTGGCGCTCGTCGCTTGGGCGCAGTTCGGCAGCATCGTCCACGGCGTGATGATCGACGGCATCCTGATCGAGCCGGGAGCTCGCCACGAGATCGTCTCGACCGAGCCCGGATATCTCGTGGAATTTCTGGTCGTTCCCGGAGACCGCGTCGAGGCTGGCGATCCGATCGCCCGGCAGAGTGTGCCGGAGTTGGATCGCGAGACCACATCTCTGCGCAACCGGATGGAACTGCTGGAGACGGAACTCAGACAAGTCGGCGGAAACGTCAGCGCCTTGCGTTCGCTGCTGGCCTCGGCCCAGGTGGCATTGCTGCAGATGGAGGCGCAGCGCTCCACGCGGGAGTTGATCGTTAGCCAAATTGGAGGCGAGATCATGGCCTTGCTGCCGGCCCCCGGAGAATACATGCCGGCCGGCAGTGCCGTCGCACAACTCCGCGCCGCAGAAGACCGGCCGCTACAAGCAGTGCTACGGGTCGCCTCGGGCATGGCGCAACGCCTTCAACCGGGCATGCCCGCATCGGTCGAGGTTGGGATGCCGGACGGCACGACGCGACGGTTCCATGGGGAAATTGCTTCCGTGACCCCCGGGCCGCTGTCCAACTGGCTGGCGGCGTTCCAGCCTGCGGTAGCGGACTCCGCGCATCGAGTCGACGTGATCCTCCACCAGGCATCAGACCTGTCCGTGCCGGACGGTACTTCATGTCGCGTACGCATCATGCTTGGCCGGCACGCGCCGGCCGAACTCTTCGACCACGACTGGTTCTGAATGTTCTGGTACGACGCGAAAGAATCAGCGAAGTCAAACGAGAAGCGGCGTATCACCACTCCACTCCTGCTGCAGACGCATTCAACCGAGTGCGGCGCTACGTGCCTTGGCAGCGTACTCGCCTACTTCGGCCGCTGGGTGCCATTTACCGAGTTGCGCGACAAGTGCGAGGTCAGCCGGGACGGATCCACCGCCGCCGGCATCGCACGGGCCGCCAGGTCCTATGGGCTTGAGTGCAAGGGCCGGAGCGTCCACGTCCACCAACTCAGGAATATGCCGCTTCCGCTTATTCTGTTCTGGGAGTTCAACCACTTCCTCATCCTGGAAGGCTTTGATCGCAAACACTTCTATCTCAACGACCCGGCCACGGGTCGCAGCAAGGTTTCCGCGGAAGAGTTCGGTACGAGCTTTTCGGGGATTGTCCTGCAATTCAATCCCGGGCCGGAGTTCCAGCGGGGAGGCGTTCAGCCCAACATCCTGCAACGTATCCCGGTCTGGTTGCACGGCGCCTGGGGCGGTCTGGCGTATGCGATCGCATGCGGCCTGATGCTGGCCGTGCTGGCCCTCGTCACGCCGGCGATACTGCGCATATTCGTGGATCGGGTGCTTGGAGAGAATGCGCCTTGGGGGGAACTCGTAGCCGGGGTGCTGGCTGCCGCCGCCATCCTGGTCTACGGACTCACCTGGCTGAAGCAGTGGTGTCTGCAACGCCTGTCCATCCGGATTTCAGTGATTGCCGGAAATCGTTATCTGTCGCAATTGCTGCGGCTGCCAATAGAGTATTTCAACCACCGGCTTGTCGGTGAACTGACGGTTCGCGTCCTGTCCATCGACAAGATCGCCAAAGGCTTGTCGGAGCATTTTCTCGGCGTGCTGATCGAAATCGCCATGAGCGTGGTGTTTCTGGCCGTCATGCTGACGTACGATCCGACGCTGGCGCTGATCGTTCTGGGCCTGGCGGTGCTGAATGGGGTGCTTGTGCGCGTCATCACCCGCATCCGGACCGACGAGAGCCATGCCTTGCGACGCGAGCAGGGGTTGCTGGTTGGCGTTGGCACATTGATGCTGAACCAGACGGACCGCCTGCGGATCACCGCCTCGGACGACCACTTCTTTTCGCGCTGGGGCGGCCATCAGGCCCGGGAGTTGGCCGCACGCCAGCGATTCTCCGAACTGAGCCACGTCAACGCGGCCTTGCCGGGCCTGTTCATGGTTCTGGGCAACGTAGTAGTGCTGGCCTTCGGCGCAACTCAGGTCATGGCCGGCGAGTTGACGCTGGGCGCACTGGTGGCATTTTACATCGTGGCGGTCATGTTCCTGGAGCCCGTCGGGCGCTTCGTCGGGTTCGCCGACGAGCGTCAGGCGCTCGAGACCGATTTGCAGCGCCTGGACGACATCACGGAAACCTTCGAAGAGCCAAGTTTGACGCGTCAACGCCAGGCATCGGAGGCCCTTGCCACATTCAATGGGCGGTTGCGGCTGGCTGGCCAAGTGGAATTACGCGGCGTGACCTTCGGATACAATCGGGGCCGACCGCCGTTAATCAAGGATTTCAATCTGGTCATCAAGCCGGGGCAGCGGGTCGCCGTGGTCGGTCCAAGCGGCTCCGGGAAATCGACGCTGTCGCGCCTCGTCTCCGGCCTCTACCATCCTTGGTCCGGTGAAATCCTGTTCGACGGCCGTCCACGACATGAGATTTCCGGCGAAGTGCTGTCGCGCTCCTTGTCGATGGTAGACCAGCACGTCATCCTCTTCTCCGCTACCGTGCGCGAAAACATCACTCTGTGGAACCCCGCCGTTCCCGACGATGATGTGGTGGATGCCGCCCGGGACGCCTGCATCCACGATGAAATCCTCAGTCGACCGCTGGGCTATGCGACGCAGGTTGAAGAAGATGGGGGCAACTTCAGCGGGGGCCAACGGCAGCGAATGGAAATTGCCCGGTCGCTGATCGGCAACCCGACGGTGCTGATTCTGGATGAGGCGACGAGCGCTCTCGACGCCGCCACCGAAGAGTCCGTCGACGACGCGTTGCGTCGCAGGGGTTGCAGTTGCCTGATCGTCGCGCACCGGCTGAGCACGGTCCGGGACTGCGACGAGATCATTGTTCTCGATAAGGGAGTGGAAGTGCAGCGCGGCACCCATGACGAACTGATGACGGACGAAACCGGGTTGTACTACCGGCTCGTCCAAGAGGGCTAGCCTGATGACGACGCCGGAACGCCGCTCGCTCGCCGACCTCGCCGCTGAATCGGGAATCCCCGTGCCCTGCGCCGGCAATTTGCCATTGGAGATGAACGATCCGCAATTCGTCTGGTTCATCGACAAAGGCGCCGTCGACCTGTTTCTGGTCGAGCACCTGGATGGAGTGGAGCAATCGGCGCAGCAGCACCTGCTGCGAGCTGTTTCCGGCCGTCTCCTGCCCGGCGTGCTGCCTCAGGCGGGCGAGACGACTTTCAGCCTGATCGCAAAGGGGTTGCCGGGCACAGTGCTGCGGCGCCTCCCGGTCAGCAGCCTGAACGCGGTCCGGAATGCCGAATTGGCAAAGCACGTCGACGCATGGGTCATGGACGTTTCCGCCATGCTGTCACGAGACGTCCTGCCCCGGCCACGCCCGGATGTACTCGTTGAGTCCGGAGTGGCCCCGGCCGCAAAAGACGGCAAGCTTTCAACGCAGCGAGAAGTGGTATGGGTGTCGGAGTTGACGCCAGGCGTGGGACTGTTCATGAGCCTGATCGACGCGGCGCAGAGCAAAAGTGGAGCCGCCTCGGCCGCGATACCGCTCACGCCCTTCAGTTGGCTCACTCTGACGGAAGAGATACAGCTTTCCGCCCGGTCCTCCGAAACGCTCGCTGAAGAAAGCCTTCTGCTGCCCGCCCTGTCACATTTCCACGCCGTGGCGTTCTCCCTGGAGCGACTCAACCGCCGCCTGGCGGTCGTGGATCAAGCGAACCTGGAACGGGCGCGGGCAACCAACCGCCGCACCGATGAGGAAGGTGCCCGGCGTCGCCTGTTCAACTTGTACGGCCTGTTGGAACCGGGGTCCGCCGTTGCGAGCGATTCAGCCCTGCTCGAAGCCCTGCGGACTATCGGTCAACATGAGGGGATCGACTTCAAATGGCCCACGAGGACGGGCACGTCCGATTCGACCGCTGTCCTCCGTGACGTGCTGGACGCGTCCGGAGTACGTGGCCGGCGGGTGCGGCTCGACCAGGAAGACAGGTGGTGGATCGGTGACAGCGGCGCGATGTTGGCGTTTCGGGCGGACGACGACCAGCCCGTGGTCTTGTTGCCGGGCGGGCTGCTGGGACACTATCGGGAAGTGGATCCCGCCGGGCGCCAGACCAGGGTCACGGCCGAACGTGCCAAATCGTTCCGTGCCGACGCATGGCTGTTCTATCAGCCGCTGCCGTCCGCCAGCGCCGGGCCGCGAGACCTGCTCCGGGTCGCCGGAAAAGGGCTGACCGCCGACTTCATGCGCTTCGTATTGACCGGGCTACTGGGCGGTCTGGTCATGTTGCTGCCTGCCGTGGTACTGGGTTTCATCGTGGACGAGGTGATCCCGACCGGCGAAACCGGCCTCTTGTACGTGGTGACCGTGGCACTGGCGGCGTTCGCCTTGATCGGGACGCTGCTGCACGTCCTCCAAGGAACGGCACTGATGCGCCTCGAAGGACGCGCGACGTCCCGGATCGAAGCTGCGTTCTGGGACCGTTTGCTCCGGCTGCCTCCCAGCTTCCTGCATCGCTACCCGGCTGGCGACCTCGCCATGCGGGGGATGACGTTCCAGAATCTTCGCGACGCCGTGCAGGCCGTCGTCGCCAACGCCGTATTGTCGATCGTGTTCCTATCGCCCGCGTTCTTGCTGATCTTCCTCTATGATGCCACGCTGGGTGGGGTGGTCGCGGCCTTTGGTCTCCTGTCTCTGATCGTGACCCTGGTTCTTGGCCTGCAACAGATATCGCCCCACGGGCGGGTGATCCAGGCCGTCCACGGTCTGGCCGGCCAGCTGTTTCAACTCATCAACGGTATTTCCAAGCTACGTGTCGACGGCGCGGAAGGGTCGGCGTTTGCAGTCTGGGCACGGGATTACCGCCAGCAGAAGCACGCGGAGTTGGAACTTGGCGCCTATGAAACGCATTTGCAGGCATTCGGCGCCGCGCTGCCGTTCCTTGCCGGGGCGGTGCTGCTCCTGGCGACAACGCTATTGGAGACCATTACGGTCGGAGACTTTCTCGTCATCTACACCGTGTTCATGGTGTTCCAGGCGTCGGTAGTCCGCCTGGGGACATCGTTCAGCGCCGTTGCCGCCATCATGCCGGCATTGGAGCAGGTGCAGCCGTTCCTCGACGAGCCTCCGGAAACGAGCGTTGAGGGAGAACCCGTCGGGACTCTGGGCGGCGAAATCGTGTTCGACCACGTCTCCTTCCAGTATGACCCCGATGGTCCGTTGATCCTCGACGATGTCTCGATTCGTGTTCGTCCCGGCGAATTCGTTGCTATTGCCGGTGAGTCGGGGTCCGGCAAGAGTACGCTCTTCCGGCTGGCGCTCGGGTTGGAGCAGCCGTCTGCCGGATCGGTGTACTATGACGGCCGTGATCTCAAACACCTCAATATTAAGCAGGTACGTCGGCAGATCGGCACGGTTCCGCAGGAAGTGCAACTCCATCCGCAAGACCTGTGCGACAACATCATCGGGGGCCATGAAGAAGCAACCACCGAGGATGCGTGGCAGGCAGCCAGACTCGCGGCCGTCGACCGCGAGATCGCGGCGATGCCGATGCAGATGTTGACGCCCGTGGGCGCGAGTGCCAGCGTCACGTCGGGAGGTGAGAGCCAGCGCATCATGATCGCCCACGCGTTGATCAGTAATCCCCGTATCCTGCTGCTCGACGAAGCCACAAACTGGCTCGACAACGACAGCCAATCCAAAATCATGGTCAATCTCATGGGGCTTACCTCGACGCGGATCGTTATCGCCCACCGCCTTTCCACGCTACGTCAAGCGGATCGCATCTACGTGATGCGTTCCGGAAAGGTGGTCCAGGAAGGGTCGTTTAACGAACTGGTGGCAACCGAGGGCATCTTTCAGGATCTGGTTCGCCGGCAAATAGCTTGACCGGTGGCCAGCATATTGAATAAAAATTTTTAAAAATACTTAAAAATCTTAAAGCCCGTACAGGCCTCTTGCAATATAAGATAAACTATTAATATAATAGAGTAGCTATCCACATAGAGAAATCATCCACACCTCTCTTAATATAAACAAGGAGGGAAAACCATGAAATCTGCAGAAGAAATGCGGAGCAATCTCACGGAAAAGGCGGCCATGGATTTGAGCTTCCGGAAACAGCTCATGGACGACCCCAAAGGCGTTGTACAGCACGAATTCGGTATCACAGTTCCGGACAATATCGAAATCGTGGTGCATGAGAGCGACAAGAACACGATCCATCTGTCAATACCGCCCGGCGAAATGGAAGAGGAACAACTCGAAGCGATCGCAGCCGGTCGTTGCTGCTGCTGAACAAATCTCACCGGACTTGATGTGAGCAGGTTCGAGGGGTGCCTCTTTGGCGCGAGCCGAGAATAACGTTTTTTCAAGAGTCACCACCTGATGTTTCTGCTTTCCCCCTTAGCGCCCCAGGCTTTATAAAGTCTGGGGCGCTTCACTTTTGGGTTTCGCGCATTCTGGATTGAATGATGGCTCAAAGGTCCATGATCGCGTTGCGACATTTCGAAACACGATTCGCGGAGTGGGTGGTTGCGGCGCGCTGGCCGATCATCGCAGTGACGCTCATCCTGATCGCCGTGTCTGCCGGCGGCATCCTGTTCCTCAAGTCCTCTACAAACTACCGGATGTTCTTCAGCGAGGATAATCCTCAGCTCCTCGCGTTTCAATCACTGGAAAATACCTACGAGAAGAGTGATAACATCCTCTTCATGATCGTTCCGGAAGATCGCGACGTCACGTCGGAACAGGCCCTCGCGGCTGCGATCTGGCTGACCGATCGCGCATGGCAGACACCGTACTCGACGCGGGTCGATTCAATCGCGAACTTCCAGCACACGAAGGCGGACGGCGACGACCTGTCCGTGCTCGACCTTGTGGACCCGGCAAAACTTGGCGACGCGAAGGAACGCGCCCGGATACGCGCAACGGCCCTGGCCGACCAGCGGCTTGCGGGTAACCTCGTGGCCAGGGACGGCAGTGTGAGTGCCGTCAACATCACCGTGAAGCTACCCGAGGAAGACGATGCGGTCAGGATTTCCGAGGTTGCCGAATTCGCGCGTGGGCTTGCTGCCGAGGCGGAAGAGCGGTTTCCGGGCGTCGATCTCCGTTTGGTCGGGACGGTGATTCTGAACCATGCCTTTTCGGAAGCGACGGCGGCCACCACGAGGACCGTCCTACCCGCGAGCCTGGCGATCATGGCGCTGATCCTCGGTGTCCTGACCCGAGGGCTCGCCAGCGTCGCGGCGACAGGCCTCGTCATCGTCTTCTCGGTTTTCGCGACGATGGGACTGGGCGGCTGGGCCGGTTTGCCCCTCACAACCAGCACGGCAGCAACCCCGATCATCGTCCTGACAATTGCCGTGGCCAACTGCGTGCATCTGCTGATTACTCTACAACAGCGCCTGCGGGCTGGAGATTCGAAAACCACGGCGATCATGGAATCCCTCAGGATCAACCTGCATCCGATTTTTCTTGCGAGCCTGACCACGACACTCGGGTTCCTGGCCATGAATTTCTCAGAAGTCCCTCCGTACCGTCACCTCGGAACGCTCGTTGCGTTCGGTGTGGGCGTGTCGTTCGTGCTCTCGGTCACGTTCCTGCCGGCGCTGCTCGCGCTTCTCCCCGTACGCGCGCCGGTGGCCGGACAACACAACGACCCGACGATGGCGGCCATTGCGGAATTCGTGGTGCGCCACCGGACGGTTTTGCTGTGGGGGTCGGTAGTAGTTGCCCTGACGCTCCTGACGGCCGTCCCGCGCAACGAGTTAAACGACGTCTTGTCGCATTTCTTTGATGAGAGCGTCGAGCTGCGCCAGGACATGGACTTCCTGGACGAAAACCTGAGTGGAAACACCATACTCGAATATTCCCTTGTCTCTTCCGGGCCTGGCGGAATCGCCGAACCCGCCTTCCTCGCGGACGTGTCGGCCTTTGCCGATTGGTACCGGGCCCAGCCGGAAACCCGGCACGTCAGGGTCATCAGCGACACCTTTCGTGAGCTCAACATGAACTTGCACGGCGACGACCCGGCTGCCTACCGGCTTCCTGCCAGCCGAGAGCTCGCCTCGCAATACCTGCTCCTCTACGAACTCTCGCTTCCTTTCGGCCTCGATCTCAACAACCAGATCGACGTCTCGAAGTCGGCAACGCGCATGACGGTAACGGCCAAGACGCTCTCCACGCGCGAGGTACTGGAATTGAACGCGCGCGCGGAGGCGTGGCTGGACGGCAACACAACGCACGTCATCCGGGCTGAAGGTTCGGGGGCCTCGCTGATGTTCGCGCATATCGGGCAGCGCAACATCCGGGCCATGCTGCTCGGAACCATCATCGCGTTCCTCGGCATTTCCGTCATTCTCATTGTTGCTCTTCGTTCGTTCCTGATCGGCTTCGTGAGCCTCGTGCCCAATTTCGTCCCCGGCGTGATGGGGTTTGGCATCTGGGGGCTGGCGGTGGGAGAAGTCGGACTCGTCCTGTCGGTCGTCATGGCCATGACGATCGGAATCGTCGTGGATGACACCGTGCATTTTCTCAGCAAGTACCGTCACGCGCGGCGTGAGCACGGCTGCACGCCCGACGACGCGGTGCGCCACGCGTTTCAGGAAGTCGGACAGGCGTTGTTCACGACCACGGCCATACTGGTGTCGGGCTTTCTGGTCCTGGGTCTGTCCGATTTCTTTCCCACCGCGCAGATGGGGCAACTTACCGCGGTGATCATCGCCTTCGCCCTGGTCTGCGATTTTGTGTTTCTTCCGCCTCTGTTGATGGCGGTGGATCGGCCCCGGGAGGGATCGCCATGAAACGCGAGCATGACAGCGGACCGGGAAGGGACACCTCGGTCGCCACATATTACGCCGACTTGACGGACTGGCTGATAAAGATCACCGGCGATTTGCGGACGATTCATCTCGGGCTTTGGGGGGGAGGAACCGTTATCGAGACCGAAGAAGACGCGCAGATGCGGTCTATACATGTCTTAGTCGAGGGATGCGGCCTTGGCCCGGGAAAGCAGGTTCTGGACGCCGGTTGCGGCCTTGGCGGGCCCGCAGTCACGCTGGCGAAGGAATACGGCGTGCATATCACCGGTTTGACCAACTGTGAAACCCATATCGCCGTGGCGACGGAGTTCGCCGCACGGCACGGCGTAGACCACTTGGTCGAATTTCGACATGGCGATTTCATGGACATGCCTTTCCCCGACGCTTCTTTCGACATTGTCATCAATCACGAGTCATTCTGTTATGCGCCGGACAAACTTGCCTATCTGCAAGGCGTGAACAGAGTGCTCAAGCCGACCGGCCATTGGCGGATGGCGGACCCGGTGCTCAGCGGAAAACCAATGTCCAAGGCCCAGCAAGCGATCCTCGTCAACGTGCAGCGAGGGTACCGGATACCGCCGTGGGCCGAATTGCGCGAAGTACTGGCCCTGCTTGAGCAGGCGGGGTTCGAAATGTTGTGGGAGCGGAACCTCGACGACGAGGTGCTACCGGAAACCGGAAGGCGCAGCAAATGGTGGAAGCTGGTGGTGTTTCTGACACCGCCGCCCAAGAAGCCGGAAGAGTTGTCCCTGCATGAGTTCATGCAGTCTACGGTTGATTTCGATCAGTTGTTACGGGAAGGCGTGTTCACCTACCGCCTGATATCGGGGACGAAGCCGGGATAGTGTTCGTTGCAAGCGCGGCCGCGGGCCGCGCGGCTACCCGGAACGATTTCCGCGGGACGGCCAGCGGGACATCAGAAGGAACACATGGGCATTGACCTGCTCGACGCCGTCTCCGGTCAGCACGATCGCGAAATGGTGAATGCGCTGGAGGAGCAGGAACGGGCCCGACCGGCCGAACAGCGTTTTCGCTCCGGACGACCATTTGGCCAGTTCCGGCAGCTTCTCGGGAACGGCAAGACGTTCCTCACGCAGGCCTTCGATGAGTTCCGTCCAACACCCCTTATCCTTGAACCATCCCGTATGGTCGTAAATCGTATTCGCCGAAAAGACCTGCAGCTCGAGCGTTGACCCCAGGCCCGCAGCGCTGACGTCGAACCGGACTCCGAGTTGCATCCGGGCGAAGGCGCCGCGTTCCTCGAGGCGCGCCAGGACAGAAGCGATCGCCGATCGCCGTCCAAGCCAACCGGCGCGTACCAGAAACTCCATGACGTCGCATGCCTTGACGAATCCCAGCATTATGAGCCGAAGCGCCCTTCCTCTCGACGGAAAAGCCCCGATACATCCAATGCGCGTATCCGGCTTCAGCGCCAAGTACGCCCGCTCGACCTGCCGGCGTTCAGCGGCATCCGGTTCCCAGCCCACGGCGGAGGTCATCGCGTCGAGTGCCACCCCGAGATCCTGAAGCCGCCCGTCGGCGTGGTCACCGGCCAGCGTCGGTCGAATGGGGTACAGCAATATTCCCGGGTCTTGGGGTCCTTGGGGTTTCGCCGGGTCGATGTGGTATTCGAGCAACACCCTGTCACCCACCACGCGTCGAAGCGGAGATTCCTCCAGCCCGGTTTCCCCCAGCAGAAACGCGATACTCGACGTCGATAGGTCCGCGTCCTCGGCCCGCCCCCCGTTCTGGAAAAACGCTGCCGACCGGGTCCCACCCAACAGAGAGACGCAGAGTTCCGCTCCCACTTGACGTTCATCGAGTGGAAATCCCAGCCAGAGCGGGAAGGCCGCCAGCGTTGGAGGCAATTCACCGGCACGCTCCACCAGCCCCTCCCATACCCGACCGGGGATCAGCAACGGCGAAAAGAGTCCCTGGATCTGTTCAAAGAGCTCTCCCAGGGAACCGGCCTCGCGGAGAAGGCATTCCTCATTGATGACCCATTCGTCTTCAAAGCTCATGGCTGGCCGATTGCCGGTTTCAGATCACTCGCCCTTCGAGAGACTCACTCTCGCCGTCTCCAACGAACCGGGCAACTGGCAGCGGAGGGTGTCGATCATCGCAGCGTCGAGCAGCAGCGCGAATGGGTCCGCTCGCCACTTCCCGACCATGCGTGGAGCCAGCCCGCCGAAGGCCCTCGAGAGCCGGCGCTTGCATCGTAACCACGGCAACAGCCCCGCAGTTCGTTGTTGGGGAAATTTCAGTTGATCGGCAAGCTCGTCGCCGAGAAGTGCCCGGGAGACCCGATACCCGTGTTCCACCATGGACCGTTTGGCGGCCCGGTCGGTCAACTTGGCGACTTCGGGCAAGAGCCAGATCACCGCGTTCGAGGTCATCACCGATTCTTGGTTGGGCGGCGGTTCGCAGAGGTGCGCGATCCGGGAAAAGTCGGTGGTTTCGGCCTCGTCGCCGTCGAACAGCAGGGCCTCGGGCGTCCCGATCAGCCACGAGGCATAGCGCCAGATCTGCATGATGCCGGCCCGCGCATCGGTGTTCAGATTCGCCCCGAGTCGCTCCGCATCCCGGATCAGCGACGCGGAGAAGTTGGCCGACGCGAGCGCCATGTTCGCGGCGCTGATCGGGGCACCATAGACTGCCTCGTCCCATTGACCCGAGGTCCGAAGCCGCCGCCGGATCTCCGCGTGCATCAGCCGGAGGCGAACGGTCAACTTCCAGCTTTCTCCCTGACGATCAAGGGCGTTCGGGAGCATGATCATCTCGACCAAATACCGGAAGTTCTGCCGGATTCGTCGCACGCCCTCCTGGGTCGTGACCTGTCCCGTCATTAAGAACACCTTGCTCATCAAACTGGTGAAGTTTCGCAAGGTAACGACGACGAACGCGGGGATGAACAGGTCCAGATGCTGTTGGAACGCGTGACGGCCCGGAAGAACCGCGTCGTGATCGAACCAGGCCGGTGGGCTCCCGACCTCTTCGAAGAAATCGCGCAACGGCCGCGGCGCCTCCACGAGGACCTTCGCGTCTTGCTCCATGCCGGCATTGATGAATCGCTGGCTTTCCCGGTGATCGAACGCTGCCAACGCCTCGATGACGGCATCGGTGACCGGATCGTCGACAACCGTGAGTGCGACATATTTCGCGGCAAGATCCGGATTGAGCGCAGCCGCCTTCTCGTATCCGGCCTGATACGCCGAAGGGATCTTGCTTTCCCGCGTGCCAACGTCCTGCTTGCCTGAAACCGAGACGTTCATGATTTCGGTATTCCCGGAAGCGTTGAGATCTTCCTCCACAACCGGACCTTTACGGCAGGGTTCGCTCCCTCCATGGAAGGGTGCACTCTCCGGCGGTTGTCAGGCTGTCTGCCTCGCGGCAGTTCCACCCTTCGGCCGCACGCACATCATCAAAAAGAAAACATACGCCTTGGCCTGCTCAACCTGACCCTCGGCAATCACAAGTTTGACGTGGTGAATGCCCCGCACCAGCATGAACGGGCCGGATTTCCCGAACAGCGTTGTCGATCCCGTCGACCAGTTGGCCAGTTCCGACAGTTTCTCCGAAAGGGCGCATCCATGCTCACGTAACCCGTCAATAAGGGCGGTCCAATGCCGTATGTCTTTCAGCCATTCCTGTTCCTGGGCGAAGAAACTCAGTCCCATCGACGGTCCCACGCCGCTCGCGCGAATGTCGAAGTGAACGCCCAGGTAGGCAAAGGCATCGCGCTTCTCAAAAAACGACACGGTGTCGTCGACGACCGAACGCTGTCCCGGCCAGCCTGCGCGCTCGAGGAACGCCACGACGTCGTGTGCTTTCCTAAAGCCCGTGACCGCAATCCGTACCAGCCTTTCCCGTGACGGGAAGGTGCCGATAGCCTTAACGCACGTATCCGGCGTTAACGTCCGGTACACCTGCTCGAGCTGCTCGCGTTCGACAACGTCCGGGCTCCAGCCACTGACGGAAACAAGCGCGTCATACACGGCACCGAGATCCTGAAACCGCCGGCCATCGCCGACCAGCGCGTCTTCAATGGGGTAGAGGAAGATCCCGGGAGCCTGCCGCGTACCTTGGGGCTCCAGATCGACGTCGTATTCAAGCAACATCTTTCTGCCGATTACGCGACGAAGCAGAGAGTCCTCTCGATCGGTCTCATCCAACAACCAAGCGAGACCCGCCGCAATCGGATCGGCGTCTCCGGAATGATTCCTTTCCTGGAAAAAGGCCGCCGTCCGGCTCTCGCCGACCAGCGAGACGCCGAAATCCGCTTTCGGCCGGGGGTCGTGCAGTGGAATCTCGAACCCGAAAGGGAAAGCCGCCATCGTGACGGGCGACTCACCGGCACGCTCCAACAGCCGCTCCCATTCCCGGCCGTCAATGAGGAGAGAGGAAATGTATGGCCTGATCTGCTCCAGCAGTTCTCGCATGGAGCTTGCCTCGCGAAGAAGTCGTTCCTCAGTCGTGGCCCAGTCTTCCCGAATGCTCATGGCGGCGAATACCCGGGGTTGCCCGCTACGAGGGATCGCATGGCGGCAAGGCCGTTGCAGGCGCCATGCGCCAACTTGCGCCCGGACCCATGGCACGGGGGGCGGACCGATGCGTCATCGAATCCTCTTTCTCCGGTATGAAGCAACATCCTCCAGCCTCCAGACCCGACGTCAGCGAATAGCCCTCTCTCCCATCCCGCCAAAGATATCCGAATCACGGCGGTCTCTCAACCGATGACCGGGGCCGGGTTGAGATCCTCCTCCCTCAGAGGACTTTCGCGCCACCCCATCTTCACCGGCACGTCGAACAGGCGCCCCGGCGCAAAGCGTTCCCAGAAGTGGCGCATACCCGGGACAATGACTCTTGCCACCGGCATGCCGATGTCGGGACGGGTCTGATTCAGCACCAGGAATTCCATGCCCTTGTCCTCCACCCGCGCGCGGCACTGCTCCACGTCCTCCCTGACGTCCGTGGTACCGGGAACGGGATAGTCCGCCTTGCCGCGCGGTCTCTCACCGGGAGCCGGCGCCAGATACGAGTGATCAACAAGCCTTGCAGTCTGCCACCACCACAGACATTGCGGATCATCCACCTGGTAGCCGGCGCCACCGGGCCCCGAGCCTTGAACCCAGTTCAGGAACTGGTTCATTTCGCATAGCGCTCGCAAGACCGCGATGTGAGGATCCGTGTGTGCCCCGGCTCCGTAGATGATGTCCTCCGCCTTCTTGTCGGTCCGGCGCGAGAGAACGACGAAGGCTGGAATGCCGAAATCGCTGGTGACGTCCAGTCCCCACAATTCGCGGTGAAGACTGCGGTAGTAGTCGCGTGCGGACGAGAGATATTCGTCGCCGAAGCTTTCCAGGTCCACCGCGGGCCGGCACAACCGGTTGTACCACCAGATCGCGAAGGCATCGCGCTCGACCAGTTCGAAGAATCCCTGCAGGATCGCTTCTTCCAGCGTATTGCCCGCGGCGCAGCCGTTCGAATCTGCAAAGAAATTCGAGTTGTCTCGCTCGACCGACGTGCCGTAGTAGAGTAAGGACGTCGGCAGGTACCGATGCCGGCCTTGGGTCAGCGACCACACGGGCGACCAGTCTATCTCCGCGTCCGGATCGAGACGTGGAGGAACCACGTTGTAAGGATGGCCGCCAGCGTTGATTTGCGCTGCATGGTCCAGTTGCCGGTCACTGAAAAGCTGGACATCGTTCGGATGGATGACTTGTGATTCCCCGGCGCCGACGAAGTCCGCAAGACTTCTTCGGCAGCGAATCTCGTCACCGTGGAAGGCGCCGGAGTAACGCTCGAGCGCCTCGCAAAGAGCGCTGGCCTCGGACTGGCGCGGCGTACTTCCCTTGCCCGCGCTCTTGGTCCGCAAACTGAGTCGCAGCACACTGAGGGTTCTGTTTCTCAGCGCGATATTACTCCCGGCCCAGTGGACGTGTAGCCAGGGATCGGTCTCCTCCGTGGTCCGTGTAAGCCACGTCACGACACCACTGACGGAACCGATCAGATGGCGGTAGTTGGCGAGAGTCTCCTCCGGGGACACCGAACGCAGGCCGCCACTGTTGCGAACGTTTTTCGGACTCGGCCGCAGCCGTACCGGAACCGGCAACCGATCGGCGCGATACAATGCCTCATCACCACAGGTGAAGCACTGCGGACGGCGCATGGTCGGATGGTGCTCGCTCTTCAGATTCACAACGTCCAGGGAGATGGCTTGCTCATGGATGGGTGCCATTTCCTCAAGGACCAGCCATTTGGCGATTTCAACTGCGACGAGGCCGTAAACCGAATCCAGGACGGCAGGTTCGGCTGCGCAGGGAAGAAAGGCGGCCTCGTCACCGGCCACGTTGCGCAGGAAGTTGTGAATCTCCTGGTGGCCGCGCAGGCGATAGGCGAGACAGGCCCAGCAGGGCCCCTGTTCCGCCGGACGGAAGACCGGGCCGAAGAGGGGCTGGACGCCCTTCGGCCTGACCAGCATCCACGGCGCGCCGGATGCGATGTGGCGCTGATTGATGTCGGCGTTTCGTTTGTCGAGATAATCGGCACAGACGATGACCGAGAGCGTCGGGTTCTCCGCCCCCACAGCCACGCCCATGGCCTCAAGCGGTCCGGCGAGACGTCCGTCATCGCCGGAGATCGCCACCCTTGATGCCCTCAGGCGTTCCTCGGTCCAGCGGGGAGAGGAGCCCAGCGCGGACCAGAACGCGGCCGGTCCCCGTTCCATGGCGTACTCGCCTGAAACCACATAGCCTTTGGATGCCAGGGAAACAAGCTTTGCTTGAACATCGGATTCCGAATGCGTGCCGGCAAGGGCGGCAATGATGTCCTGGTGGGTGCGCCGGCCGTCGAGAAGCGGCAGGAGATCGCAATGGACCTGTCCGCGGAGCAACGTGTTGAAGGTTTCGGAAACCAGAAACACTTGTCGGTCGCCGATCAGGCGGAATTCGAGATGCGGCACAAGGACCGGCACCTCGACAAGACCCTGGTCGGCGTCGGTGACCTTCTTCAGGATTCCGCGCGGTGAGTCATTGCAGGGCGGTTGCTTCGCGTCTTTTCCCTTGCTCAAGCCCGTCACTCCCGAACTCTTTTCTGGCTTGCGTTGTTGTTCGTGCCTGTCAAACATCATGATTCGGGCTTCTGCGCGCAATACCGCCTGGTCTCGAAGTATCCGTCCCGCCACGCTACGTACAGCCTGCCGACCCCGTCCATCAATCTGAGGAATACTGGTGTTTTCCGGCCGCCGAACCATAATGTTGTCAGGTTCCGGTAACTATTCTCGATGAGCTTCAGGTTGTCCATATCTTTCCCGTCAAAGCCCTCGAACTCTGTGACTTCCAGGCCGGCTTCGCGCAGCAACCGGGTGTATGTGGACTGACACTCCAAACTGTGCATCGCCTAAGCCTCGCACAACGGCTGAATGTATTCGTCGTACTCGGTGGCTGATAACCCATCGCGCGCCATCCAGTCCTGTGCCGCAATCCTTCCCCCCGGCTTGAGAATTCTCCGCACCTCGCGAAGAAAGCGACCCCGGTCGCTGTAATGGCACGCGCTTTCGATGTTGACCACCGCATCGATCGAGTCGTCGGGAAAAGGCAGGCTTCGGGAGCAATCCGCATACTCGAAGCCGACCCGCCCATCCAGACCCGCATCGGTCGCTTCCCTGCGAGCGATCTCCAGTTGCAACTCATTCAAATTGACGCCGGTGACCGCGCACCCCCGCGTTCTCGCCAGATGAATGGCGGTTCCGCCCACGCCGCAACCCGCGTCCACCACGTGGTGGCGCTCCTCGATTCCGGCCGGAGCGACAACGACTTCGATCATGCGTTCCACTGCTCGGGCGAGTCCCGCCGAGTCCCGAAGCATCTCGTCGGGTCCGGGACATTCCCCGGGCTCGAACAGTCGAAGATGAATATGGTCGGGGTTCCATTGCAGATAGAACCCTTCGGTCATACTGTCGTAGTGGTGCTTGACTACGCGTTCGTGTTCCGAAGTGGACACTTTACGGGATTCGTTGTTAATTGTCAGTATTCCGTGCAGGTCGCTTCCGCCGCCCTCGGCGACGCTGGCAAGCAAATGAACTTGTTGTTGTGTGCTTCGAGCCAAACGAAAGAGGCATGGATCCCCGCAGCGCCATGCCAAGAATCAGCGGTTTCGCGCCATGCCGTCCAGTGCGTCGATGTCGGCGGCGGCGCGGGACGCCGTTTCGCGGATTGCGGCGGTTAACGCGTCGACATCGTCCATTCCGCAGGCTCGTGCGATGGCGGCCTTGGCCCGGGGGGAAGCCGTCTCGATCGCAAAGCCGTCGTCTGCAACCAGCCGCAGGATGCCCCACAGGTTCCGCCACGTCTTCGCGGACTCCACCAGCCGCTCTGCGACGTCGGCGGGGATCAACCCGCGGCTGCCGGTGGTCTTGAAGACGGAACTCGCCCTCGGAGCCGGATCGTCAGGGACGTCTCCGGCATAAGTCAATTGCAGAAACCGGGCGGCCCGCTCCACGTCCCGGAGCCCGCCGTGCACGTCGTCGATCGTCGGCAGGCCGGGCTCAGGCGTGCCCCCGGCTACTTCCCGCAATTCGGCGATCAGGGTGTCTCGCGCGGCGCCGTTGGCCAGGATTTCGCGCCTCGCCTCGTCGAACCGCCTCCCGATACCAGGATCGCCGGACGTGAAGACGCACCGCGCCCGGGTCATCTCCAGCAGTTCGCCGGCCGAGCCGGTGGTCCGGTGACGTTCCACGAAATCCGTGAGCGATCGGACGGGTTTCCTGTCGCTGCTCTCGGGGAACGGTGCGAATAGCAGGTTCTCACGCGACAACGCGCGGAGCGCATCCAAGAAGCGGCGGCATAGAGCTTCATAATATTCGGAGGGACTGCCGTCGTATACGAACACAACGTCGAGTTCGGCGCCAGGGGACGCCTCCCCGCTGGCCAGATCGCCCAGGACCGCCACCGCCACCCCGCCCTGGTCGCGGGGGTCGACGACAGCTTCGTCCGCGGCCGACAGCACGGCATCCACGCGGAAATCCTCTTCGACGGCCGACAGCACGGCGGAGATCGAGGCTTCGGCGACGTTCGACAGCGCCGTCCCCGCCTCGATCGGCGACAGGTTGCCGCGCATCGTATGCACGCCGACCTGGAAGACCTTGTCGTTCGACCAGATTCGCGCCGTTTCTACCGTATCCCGGACGTCCCGGACGGGGTACTCGACGAGGCGTTCCTTCATTTCGGAGACGTCGAATTCGTACGTCCAGTACACGCGCGCGAGACCGCGGCGGGCGATCGCCTCGAATTCCGGATCCGGTCCGAACCCGGGCGGCAGAGCAAGATCGGTGAACTCCTTCTCCTGGAGGTTGTCGAGCAGTTCCGGGGCGCGGTTGATCCACGCAGCGAGACGCGGCGCGGCACCGAGGATCTCGGCGATCGCCTCGAATGCGTCCGGACGCGCGGCGAACGCCGGGCTGTCGTAGGCGCTCCAGTCGTCGACCTGCGGATAGAAGTGCGCACGCCAGCGATCGACCAGCGGGTCCATCGTCCGGAACCAGCGCCGGGGAAACAGGACCAAGCCGGATACCTTGCCGTAGGTTCCCGGCAGTTGCGGCGCCTCGTCTTCGCCACTATGCTGCAACAGCGCGTAGAGACGGGTTGCCACGATGTGGTGGTTGGCATGACGTTGCGCATTGTAATAGAGCCAGTTGGAAAACTTGTAGGCGGCGCTCCAGGAATGCCGGTGCTGGACCCGCTCGAACCGGCCGTTGGGCAGACGGATGCGTTGCAATCCGTAGTGCTGGATATAATCGACCATCCTCAACTGGAAGATCCCCAGGACGCAAATGACGGCGAGGACCAAGAGTCCCCATACGCCGCCAATCCAATACGCCAGCGCGTACCACGCGGCGATTTCGAGGAAGTACCGCCAGACCGGATTCGTGTAGTGCCAGACCGGCAGGTGCCGGCGCGCCAGCCAGTCGCGTTCGAAGCGCCAGGTGTCCAAGAAGCTGCCCGCCACGGACCGGGGCAAGTACTGCCAGAAGGTCTGGCCCTTGGGCGCGGATACGGAGTCCTTGGGCGTGCCGATATGGGCGTGATGGATATAGACGTGCTCCGTGACCTCTTGCGGGAAGGAGACGGACGCCATCAGGAATTCGCCGATCCAGCGCTCCCAGACGGTGCGCCGATGCATCATGTCGTGGCCGGCATTCAGGGTCAGCCGGGCCATGGCGGCCAGCGCCAGCACCAGCAACACGGCTTCCCACGTTGCCAAATGGTCGGCGACAAGGATCTGCCAGAGCGTGAACACGAGCGTGAACGGATAGAGCGCCACCCATGCCCAGACGGCCAGCTTGTACAAGAACAACCGGCTTGCGGGCGTCTTCCTCGGGTCCAGGTTCCGCTCTTCCGTACCGAACACGGGGTCGAGGTTGTCCGCGAGCCAGAAAAAAAAGAACGGACCCGCGAGCCACCAGCCGCCGTCTCTCGCGGCCATGATCACGAATGGAAAAATCGCGAGGGGCACGAAGTACGGGATGGCGTTCCAGATCGACGGCCGGATGAGCACTTCTCTTCCGGCCGTTCCAACATTCAAACCACCTGGCTCTACGCTATCCTCGGCCATGGCAACCTCCGGTCTCCCAGGGACCACACTCGTTGTCGCACCTATTGTCTACCAAGGCAGGGTTTTGTCAAGTGGCTTGTCAGATCTCAGAAAGGTCGGTCAGGTTGGCGGGACACAAAAGCCGCACAGTCGTCCGCAGCGTCTATGCCGCTTCGCAACGCTCCGTTCGTCGACGGGACTCCCATATATTCGCCGGCGAGAAACAAGCCTTTGACGTGATCGAGGCTTTGCCGGCGCATTTGCGCGAGCGCCGTCATCATGCCGCCGGGCGCCAGGCACACGGCCTCATCCCAGCGATAGACGCGGATGAACAGCGGTTCATTGGACATCGCCGGGACGTATTTCCGAATTTCCGCAAGAACCCGTTCCCCGACCTGCTCATCATTCAATGCGAACAATTCTTCGGCCTGCTTGTCGATGACAAGCGCGTCGATAAGGGCCTTTCCCTGCGGTACGGACTCCGGAGCCAGCACGGCGGAGTTGCTCATGCCGATCATGGGCGCCCCCGTTTGTCGCGGGAAATTTACGGCATACCAGTCTGCGGGGAACGGACTCGAATCGACGCCGAAGAACACGCGGCAACATTTGGAGTAAGTCACTCGACGCAAGGCGTCGCTGATGCCTGATGGGAGGTCAGGAGCGATCTTGAGGGCCGTGGTGGCGGTCGTCGCGCAGATGACCGCATCGGCCTCGACGAAACCCGCTTCCGTGATAACGCCTCTTGCGACTCCGTCCTCAAGGACGATCCGCTGGACTGGTGTGGCTGTCCTGATGCTTTCATCACAGGCCTGCACGAGAGCATCCATGAATGCCCCTCTCCCTTTTCCTCCGGGACGGATCGGCCACGCCGCTCCATTCAAGCTGAAATGCCACAGAATCGCCATCGCATAGGCGACACCAATCTGCTCCGGATGACCAAAGGTATAGCAGCTCAGGTTGGGGCCAACGAGTCGTTCAAGAAACTCGGGTCCAAAGTTTGATTCGAAAAACTCGGCGGCGCTTGTTCCGGTGTCGAGATCCAACATGCGCGAATGGTCGTCAAAGCTCAAATCGTGACTTCGGGCCTTCAGCATCCGCAGGCACCTAAACGCCTGCCAGACTTCCTTGGGCGACAGCAGTTCAAACGACAGAACCGTTTTGGCCGTTTTCAACAGGTTTCTCAGTTCATCGCCGGCATAGAAACCATGAAATTTGCCATTGTGGCACACTCCGCCGTTTATCGGGACAGGAGTTCGCTTTAACGAAACACCGAGTTCTTCCGCCAACTGCCTGACCGTGCCATAGGTTTCCAGGAAAATATTCGACCCGATATCTATATGAAAACCATCAACCTCCTCTCCGAAGATTCGCCCTCCGGGATGCGGGGACGCTTCAAATACGGTGACGTCCAGTTCATGCTTGCGGAGCGTGTATGCGGCCCCCAGCCCCGCCATTCCTGCGCCAACCACCAGAACTTTCCGATTCCTGCTCATTGTGATCCCATCAGAAACCGATCACGTTCTGTTTACACGAACAGGGTCGTCTCCGCACCGGCCGCCATTGCAAGGATGGCGGGAAGCCCCATCACTTCATCAACCTGTTTGGCCACCACTTCCGCGTCGACACCCATGTATTCCAATCCGGCGCTGCACGCGATGAGACGCAATTTCCCCACCTTCTTCCCCTCTTCAAACATTTCCGAAATCAGGGGAACCTTTCGCTCGGCAAGCAAACGGGCCACTTCATCATGATAGCGGTGATACTCCGGAGGGAAATCGATGTCATCGAGCTTCCCCTCGGCGAGCTTCTTAATGGTCCAAAACAACAACACGACCACCACGTCTTTTCCCATGGCCGAGGCCGTGAGCGCGATGGTCGCCACTTGGTGCAATTTGTCGTAGGTGGCGTTATGGGCGTAGATGATAAAACGAGGTGGGGCACTCATCTGAAACACCTCTTGAGACTGCGGTCCCTCTGCACACGGGGCAGGACGACGATTACGATCGAGTGGGTTGAATGAGTTGTTGATCAGGCGCCTTGGTGGTAGGCCAATCCTCGCTTTCAAACATCAGGCAACATTTCAGCCGTCCACAGACCCCGATGCGGTGCGCATCATTTGACCACGCCGCTTCACGACGCGACAGCTTGAGGTTCACCGGTTTAAAATCCGTGAGAAACCTCGCGCAACAGAGGACAAGCCCACAGGTATCGACCCCGCTCAGGCGACGAGCCTCATCCCTGCTGGAAATTTGACGCATTTCAATCCAACAATTGAACTCGCGCGCCAGATCTTTCACGAGTTGCCGAAAATCAACGCGGGATTCCGCCGTGTAGCTGAACGTCAGGGCCCGCCGCCGAAGCGATCCGTACACTTCGACCAACTTCATCTGCAAACCCAGCGCCTGCGCCCGCTCCCGACAGAACGTGATGCCGGAGGAGGATAATTCTTTTTGACGGCCAATGGCGGCTTCGTCTTCCGGCGTCGCTTTCCGAAGGATACTTCGCATCACGCGCATGGGCGGAAGGAACGGTTGAGGATGCGGCGGGGAAGAGACGGTACCATAGGTGGTATCGTTTTCCAATTCCAGGAGCACGTGGTCACCGGCCTTCAGGCTGAGGTCGGTCGTCTGCGCGACTTTGACCTCACCATGGTCGCGAATTTTCAATCCAACGACCGTGACCCATTCAGGAAACGACTCGTCCTCATCAATCCCGGATACGGGAATTGATTGATCGGTCATCGCACGTCCTCCTGTCGTAAAAAGCACTTAGTCCTATCACATTAGACGGCTGGAGGCAAGAAGGGTTTAACGAGCAGCGCTCTTGAGGAAAGCCGGCACTTCATGATCGAGTCGATACAAAGCAAGCGGCGCGACGGCGTCGTTCTTTTGGATGATCTGAACCTGCCCCGACGCAGGCACGCGAACGAGGTCCAAGGCTTGGCCATGATGGTACTGACGGCCGGATGCCGCCAACACGTCTCGCAGGGATTCCGGGGCATCCCAGTGGGCAGTGAGTAACGACGTACGGGCCGGATTGCGATCGCTGAACATGAACGATAAATGGTCCGGATACCAATCGGCGCCCCCCGTGGCGTACGAGACGAACAATGTGGCCTGGGCGTGTCGCATCAATTCCGCCAGGTAGTGGTTGGTGAGGAATCCGTTTTCTCCCACCTCCAACCACTTGCCGGGAGGGGACAGACTCGCGTGCGCCGCGTAGGAACGAATTTCTTTCAACTGTTGCTGCGAGGCATAGACGGTCGCAATCGGACCATGCTGCTCCACGAGCCGGGCGATGACGCCATCCTCGATCGCCGAATGCCCGTCGTTCGTCGGACCGCTGTCTGCATGGACCAGGGTATTGTGACCTCGATCGCTGATTAAATAGCAATTGCGTGGCAGCGCCAAGTCGCAAGGATCCTCGCCGAAAAACGGAACCGACACGACCTGCCCGCCGTCAAATGTCCAGGATTCTCCATGCGCCAGCTCGATGACGTTCGTAAAGCCCAACTCCCGCATCAGGGACAGATAATCGAAATGCCACGTCTTCCGATTTTTCCGGCTGGGCACGATCACGGGAACGTCCTTCGGCAGGTGCAGCAACGTGCGGGGATCGACGTGGTCATCATGGTCGTGCGTCAAGAACACGGCGGCCGGTGGTGGCAATAGCGACGTCCATAGTGAGGGGACCGGCGATTCGGCAAACCAAGGCATCAGCCACGGATCAAACCAGAGGAACCGGTCTTGTTGTCGATACAGCAAGGCCGCATGACCCAGATGAACCATATCCTGATCCCGGGTCACGTCGAGCCACTGTTGGCGAACCGAGGAGCGATCCGTCACGGCTAAACATTCGTGCGAATCGAGTTGTTCAAGCATGTGCTGTAATTGTGGCGCCGCCTCTCGACCGGCGGTCATGACAATGGTGCGAATTTCCGAAACGGTCCGGGTGCCATTTAAACAACCCAACAGTTTGCCCACCACCGGGGAGAGCGGGCGATCGAATCCCATCGGCAGCGCTTGCCGGTTCACCGCGTTGAAAATACGCAGACCGGCGTACTTCATGATTGCCGATTGACGGCGATCCTTGGGGAATTCCCACACAAAGGTACCGTCGGGATTCCGTCCGCACCGGATGTGTTGCCGGAGCCGGGGTCGTGACTGCACGACTTCCGCATAGGCATCCTCCAGCCGACGCCCGGCCGAAGGATCATCGACCGACGTTCGATGAGCGAACACGTCACTGATGGCCGTTTCCACCGCACTCATGAGAATGCCGTGGACTTCATGGAGACTCGCCACGACCGCCGGATCCACGCCTCCCATAAACGGGAAGGGGCCCGGCGGCTCGGCGCTTTCCAGTTGCACCCACACCCACGGCTGAAGCCCGACAAACTGATTGAGGCCAACGTGATCCCAGAGAGCCATGGAGCCTTTCCGCTTAAGAGGTGATACCCTCACGTCATGATGCAACCGAGTGAGGGCGACCCTTTACGTCTCCGTTGAAAACCGAATCTGACTGATGGTGGGTTCGTATAAAATCTGGATGACGATGCGGTCGGGATCCGCAAGATAAAAAGAATAACTGCCGTCCCGATGTTGCTTGGGGTGGTGGATAATCTCCACGCCGGCGTCGACGACCCGTTCATACAGTTGGTCCACGTGTTCCGGTGAACCCATGATAAAACCCAAATGATCGAGAAATTGCCCATGACGTTGTTGGTAAGAAGGCATGGTCTCTTTTGGAATTTGATGCAGCGCCAGGTTATCAACCCCGGAACTCATATACAGGTTCTCGGCATCGGGCTCCCAGACGATCGTCATCCCGAACCAGGTCTGATAAAACGTTTTCGAGACTTCCAAATCCGTTACGTTCAAGGCCACGTGGCGTAAGCCTTTCCCGTGCGGAATCTCTTGTCGGCCTTGCTCGGACATCCGGTTCTCAATTCAGGGAAGTCATCTTAGCGGGGCGCGTTGTATGGAGCAACCCTACCCTTACTAAGAAAGGAAGAACGATCGTGGTTCCCCATAAGACAGGCCGTGTGTTACCATCACACGTATGAACGCTGAACCGGACAACACTAAACCGGTCGCAACAAGCGGAATCGCTGGACACCGAAATTCCCAACCGGGGCGCAGATGGTCACGTCAGACGAGCAACGCCATGATACTCTGGTGTACCCTGTGGTGGATGAGCCTGCTCTTGAGTGGATGCGTCTCTCCGGTGGCCATGCATCGTGCGGTGCTGGAATACGATTGGACGGTCAACCGGATTGAAACCGAGCTCTTACTTCTCAACATCGCCCGCACCCGCTACCATGAACCGATTCATTTTACGGCCGTTTCCAACATCGCCGCCACGTTTGATTTCCGCGTCAACAGCGGCCTGACGGGATTACTGGCCGGAGCGCCCGGCGCCGACTCGTTGGCGTTGACGTTGGGAAGTTCCGCCGCGGAAAACCCCACCGTGACGATCATCCCGATTCAAGGCAAGGAATTCACCAAACGCCTGTTGACCCCGATTACGGAAGAAACCATTTTCTTTCTCGCGCAACAGGGGATCAATCCCGCCATCCTCTTTCGTCTGGTGTCTCAAGGGATCATTCTCGAATCAGGTGTCTTGTCGAACCAGCCTCGGCGAGAAAAGGAATACCGGGAGTTCCGGCAGCGGGTGATGCATCTGTCATGGCTCCAGTCGGAGCGAAAGCTGTTTATCGGTCCGGTTCAATTCACCGACGGGGACCAACGGAAGACCGGACGGATCATGATCACCAACTATGATCCGAACACGCTATCCAACGATGATCGACTCACGTTACACCACCAGGCGACACGATTCCCTCTTCATCATATTCTGGTCGACATTCGACCGGACCATCCAGGTGGTGATTTCCCCATGTTCGGCCAGATCAAATTACGCAGTTTCAAGGGGATCCTGGAATTTATCGGACGAGGGATTACCGAGGAACCGGAATTTCACGTGGACCCGGACCCGCGGACAGGACCGGTAGTGGTCAATCCGGCCAAGACTCTGACCATCGAGGAGTCACGCACCCAACCCGAAGAAGCCATTATCTCCGCTCAGAAGCGCAGGCTGTGGTATTACATCGACCAGGAATCCGCAGTGGGAGAATTGTTCGACCGGTGGAATCATGAAGCGTTCGACCTCTTGTATCAACTGTATCACCTCACCGTGACCGACATTTCTCAAATCCCCACGTTGCCCATTGCGATTTCCAAATAACGCGCCGGCTCGTTCTCAGCGGTCGGGAACAACGATCGTTGTTCCCGATAAAACGGGCCGCGTGTTATCATCACACCCATGCACACCGAACCGGACACAACAAGCGGCTTCGCCGGCATGACCGTCGCTGCCTTCGAAAGCCGGATGGCCGATCACATGGCCAAGCTGATTGCCCGGCATGGCGGAAATCCAATGGTTGCCCCTTCCATGCAAGAGATTCCCCTGGAAAATAATACCGAAGCCCTGGACTTCGCGAAGCTTCTCATGGCCGGAGACGTTGACATGTTGATTTTACTGACGGGCGTGGGGACCAGGACGTTGGTGGACGTCTGGAAAACGGAGTTGCCACTCGACGCGATCCAACAAGCCCTGGCGAAGACCACCCTGGTCTGCCGTGGGCCCAAACCCATCGCGGCCCTAAAGGAGTTGGGGTTGAAACCCCACATCACCGTGCCCGAACCCAATACCTGGCGGGATATCCTTCACACTCTGGATGATCGCAAACCGGAGGGGCTCTCCGGACTCCGGATTGCCATTCAAGAATACGGGATGGCCAACGAGGACCTCGCGCAGGGGTTGACCGAGCGGGGAGCCCAAGTCAGGAGCGTGGCGGTGTACCGGTGGGCCCTGCCCGATGACGTGGAGCCTCTCAAACGGACGCTCCGCAGCATTATGGACGGAAACGTGTCCGTCCTGTTGTTCACAAGCGCGGCCCAAGTCGACCATATCGTGCAACTGCTCGTTGCCACCGATGAACTCGCTTGCTTTCGTGAAGCCATGGGGAAAGCCATGGTCGCCTCGATCGGCCCGGTCACCAGCCAGCGGCTCCGTCACCATCATTTCCCCGTTGACTTCGAACCCTCCCATGCCAAGATGGGGATCCTGGTCAAAGAAGCCGGTGAACACGCCAGAGAGATTCTCAACCGCAAGTCCTAGCTATCTGACGTTGCACTAAGCCGACCTCCCTGACTGCAAAAATAAAAAGAAAAACCCCTGGATCCCCGATCAAGTCGGGGATGACAGAGGAAAAGCCGCCCTTCTCATCAGTGCACATCTTCGGTTCATGGATGATTTGCGCCCGTTCGTTGAAAATGGCTCACGAAACACCAATGGGCCGTGTATAAGCACCGGACAGGCCCCTCTCAAGAGGGACAACGGAACGACCATTGAAAGAGAGGGAGACGTTCGATGACAACATTCACGACTCAGTCCGTCAGGCGGGCATGGCTCATCCTTGGAATCGCCTTGGCGCTGCTTTGGGGAATGCCGCAGAACAGCTTCGCCGCCCCGGCTAACCAGACGATTACCGGCTACGTGCAGAATGCAGACCTGCGGCGCGTGGCACAGGCCACCGTGGAACTGCGGGACCCGGAAGGGACCTTGGTGACATCGGCTACGACGACCGATGCCGGTGGATTTTTGCTGATTACCCCGCGCGACGGGGTGTTTTCCGTCCAAGCCGTCCAGGATACCTATCGTAGCGAGCACGTGGTGATTACGGTCGGCCAAGAAGAGCCCGAACCAGTCGTGTTGACTCTGACGGAGACCAAGGACATTGCGCTGGAAATCGTGGCGCCCCTCGTTCCCATCAAGCCCAACTCGTCCGGTGAGACCTATTCCGTCAGCCGGAAAGACATTGAAGCTCTGCCACGGGGCAACAATCTGGATCTGCACGACGTCCTGCTCACCATCCCCGGCGCCGCCTACGGCAGCCTCAAACAAGTACATATTCGGCAGGATCATGCGAATCTCCAATTCCGGATCGACGGCGTGCCGATTCCGGACACCGTCACGAGCCAGTTTTCGGACCTGCTCTCCCCCCGGGCCTGGGAACGGGCGGACATTTTACTGGGAGGCATGGAGGCCCAATACGGGAACAGGACGGCCGCGGTGATCGACATCACCAGCAAGAGCGGCACCAAACCGGGATTCGGGTCATTAGGCGTGTTCGGAGGCTCGAATGAAACGGTACTGCCGTCGTTTGAATACGGGGGGACGGCAGGAGACCGGTTCCGCTTCTACGTGATGAACAATTATCGGACGACCAATCGGGCGATCGATCCGCCCACGTTGGGCCAGTCGATCTTTCACGGTCGCGGCGAATCCAACCAGACCTTCCTGCGTGGCGATTACCAGGTGAACAACCGCAATAACGTCACCTGGTTGCTCCTGAACAGCGTGGCGGACTCGCAGATTCCCACGCAACCGGGGCAGACCCCGAATGACCACATTCTCGAATTGATCCGGAGCACCCCGGGGCTTGAGAATTTTACGCCGTCGCCTTCGGCACAGATCGATGAAAACCAGGTGGAGAACAACCAGTACTCGCACCTGGTGTGGCGACACGATATGGATGCCAAACAGTTCGTGAGCGTGGCCGGCTACTTCCGGCACAGCCGGGCGACGTTCACCACCGATCCCTATAACGTCTTGGCCTACACGAGCGACGACGCCGAACCGTTCTCAGCGAGCGATCAAGATCGATGGGCCTATGCCGGCGGCATACGGCTCGATTACACGCACGCGTTCAATTCCCGGCATTTGATCAAAGCCGGGTTCCAGGTTGACCGGACAACGACGAGGAACAAGACCCGCTTGTTTGCGTTTAATCGTGAAGAGGGTGAGGACGACCATGATGACATGGATGAGGACGAGATGGAGGACGACGACGGGCATCACGGTGAGCCCGTGGGTAGAGTCATCAACCGCAATGCCAACCGGCGGATTACCGGGTACCGGGAAGAATTCTGGATCCAGGATCAATACACGCCCAATGACCAATGGACCATCAACCTCGGCCTGCGACTCGACAACATTCACGGGTACGTGGAGGCCTTCCAGGTCAGTCCCCGCATCGGGGTGACCTATGCGCCCAATAAACGGCATGCGTTCCGCGCCTTTTACGGTCGCTTGTTTACTCCGCCCAACCTGGAGGCCCTGCCCTTCCAAGCCCTCAATCTCGAAGGCACCACCGCGGCAGCCGAGGACCCGACCAATATCAGGACCAAGCCTGAACGGTCGCATTACGTGGAAATCGGCTCGACCCACGCGCTTGGGAAAAGGACCGTGATCCAGTTGACGGGCTACTACAAAATCAACACCAACATGGCCGACGCCCACCAGTTCAACACGACGCCGATGCTGAATTATTTTGCGTATGAACGGGGCTGGCAACGGGGGATCGATTTTTCCGTGAACACCAAGCTGTCGGACACGCTCACGGCCCGCGGCAACGTGGCGTGGGGGCAGTGCAAGGGCTATCGACTGCAATCCGGACACTTTTTGCTGCACGAACATGAGTTGGAAGATATCGAGACGAGTTCAGGCGTGTTCTGCGATCATTCACAAACCATCACCAGTTCCGCGGTGGTCACGTATCGGCCCTTCGCCAACACCACGATCACCGGGCAGATGCTCTTCGGCTCCGGTCTGCGAAAAGCGGAAGAGGGACAAAAAACGAATTCGGGGCATGAGGATTCGAATACCACGTATAATCTCTCCGTGACTCAGGTGCTGCCCTTTGCCAAGAAACAGAAGCTGTTGCTGGCCGTGGACGTGGTCAATCTCTTCGACCAGCATGAGTTCTTGAACACCGGCGAACAGAGTATCGGGCTCGGCGTGTCCCATGCCAACATGCCGCGTTCGGTGTTCTTCCGCGCACAGTGGTTCTTTTAACCTGACGAGAGCCGGACGGCTCTTCCTGTCAGCAGGCGCCTCCCCTCACTCCTCGGGGGAGGCGCCCCCCTCTCATCACGGCATTCCGGTCGCCCGGAACCATTGCAGCGGGGCTGGACGCAACGGCGACGCGTTAAACCAATCCTGTTTCCGAATGTTCCGGGGGAGTCACCGAGTCGACCAGAGTCGAGCGGTCCCTGCGTAACAGGGTTTCCACCATGAGATAGACACATGGCACAATGATGAGAATAATCACCGTCCCGAACAGGATGCCGAAGCCCAGCGAGACGGCCATGGGGATGAGAAACCGGGCCTGCAGCGCCGTCTCAAAAATCATCGGGGCCAACCCGAAGAACGTGGTCAGCGACGTCAGGACAATGGGACGAAACCGGTTTATCGCCCCTTGAATCACGGCCTCATGGAGGGATCCCTGTTGTTCGTCGCGAATCCGATTCGTGGCGGCGATCAGGACCAGTGAATCATTGACCACCACACCGGCCAGGGCCACGATGCCGAACAGACTGATCAAACTCAGCCCATACCCCAAGAGCAGGTGCCCGCCCACCGCGCCGATGAAGCTGAAGGGAATCGCCAGCATCACGATCAGCGGTTGCACGTAACTCCTGAAGGGAATCGCCAGTAATGCATAAATCAATAACATCGCCAAGGCAAACCCGGTGCCCAAGGCAGACAGCGATTCCTGTTGCTCCGCCTGCTGGCCTTCCACGGAATACGTGAGTCCCGGATATTTTTTCTTCAACGCTTCCAACTCATTGGCGGTCACTTCCGCCATGACGCTATTGGCATTGGCGATCTGATCATCGATGTCGGCCGTCACCGCCGCGATGCGACGCCCTTCGCGTCGCTTGATTTCCGTATAGGCGCGTCCCACTTCAATCTCCGCGGCCTCGGCCAGGGGAATTTCTCCTCCTTGCCCGGTGAGCAGGATCAATTGTTCGATCGTAAACGCGGACCGGCGTTCGGATTCGGGCAGCCGTACCATGACCTTCACTTCGTTGCGTCCTCGTTGTTGACGCAGCGCTTCCACGCCATAAAAGGCTCCGCGCACCTGCCGTGCCAAATCCGTCGCATTCAGGCCCAGGTTGCGAGCTTCGGGCTTGATGCGAAAGTTCAATTGCGGTTTGCCCAATGATACGCCGTCGTCGATATCGGTCACTCCCGCGTATCCTGACAGCCTCTCCGCCAATTCCTGGGCAGCGGTTTCCAGTATCGTCCTGGAACGATGGGCGAGTTGGATATCGATCGGAAGTTCACCGGTCGGACCCACTTCTGCTTTAAACCCCAGGGATTCCAATCCCGGGATCGTCCCAATCGAGGCCCGCCAGACCCTGGCAAAATCCGCTCCGCTGAAATCCCGTTGGTCCGCCGGCTTCAAAAAAACCTGCACCCCGATGGTATGGCTGCCCATGGCACCCGAATCAGCCTGCCGCGGTCCCCTTTGCATCAAGGCCGCACCGATTTGGGCATAGATGCCTCGTAACGCGGCCTCGCCCCCGAGTTGGGCAATCGCGGCATTTCCGGAATCGGCCAAGCGATGCAACACTCTCCGGGATTGTTCCATGGGCGCGCCATACGGCAGGATGGCCTGGGCCGTGATAATTTCAGAATCAATCGCCGGCAGAAACGTAAAGGGGATGTGCCCGCCGGCGACGATCCCGGCCGTCAGGATCAACAGGGCCAACCCGACCGCCACCGTCAACCAGCGATTGGCGATCGCATTTCGGAGAAACGGTTGATAGCGCTCCCGGATGAAGGTTTGCATGGCCTTGCTGAACCACTGTCGCGGCCGATCGAGCGTTTTCCAAAACCCCGACAGTTCTCGCGTATGGGCCAGATGCGCCGGCAACACGAACAGGGATTCGATCAGCGACACCACAAACACCGCCACCACGACTGAGGGAACCTGCTTTAAAAAATTACCCAAAGCGCCGGGCACGAAAAACAAGGGTAAGAACGCGGCGATGTTGGTCAACACGGCAAACATGATGGGGCCGGCAATCTCCCGGGCCCCGGCAATGGCCGCCTGGACCAACGGCAGCCCCTGCTCACGTTTCTGATAGATGATCTCCCCCGCCACCACGGCGTCGTCCACAATGATGCCAAGCGTGATGATGAACGCAAACAGCGAAATCATGTTGATGGAGGCGCCCGTGAACGGAATGAAGAGAAACGACCCGATAATGGACACGGGCAGGCCCACCGTGACCCAAAACGCGAGCTTGAGATCCAGGAACAAACCCAGAAGCAACAGGACCAGAGTCAAGCCAAGAAATGCATTTTTCAACAACAAATTCATCCGATCCTGATAAATCTCCGATCGATCGTTCCACATGGCGAAGCCAATGCCGTCGGGCAATTCCGTTCGCAATTCCTCCAAATACGCGTGCACGCTCTTGGAGACGGACTGGGGCGTTTCCATGCCGACCCGGAACACCTTGACCTGGATCGCCCGTTGACCATTAAAGTAGGCTTCCTGGTCCACATCCTCAAACCCGTCGCTGATCGTCGCAATATCGCCTACGGTGATGGTGGCCCCATCCGGCGTCGAGGCCACGGGAATATCCGCGTATTCCCGGCCGAAATCACGCCGCTCCTGGGTCCGCAACAGCACTTCGCCGCTGGGAGTCTTCACCCCTCCCCCCGGCAGTTCAATGGCGGCTTCCCCGATCTCCCGGGCAATCCGGTTCAGGGTCAGGTCGTAGGCGCGCAGATGCCGTTGGGGTACTTCGATGGCAATTTCGCGGGGACGGGCCAAACCCAATTCCACGAGCGTGATCCCCGGCCGTTGCAACAGGTCATCCCGCACGCGTTCAGCCACGTCGCGCAGGGTTTGCTCTTCCTGGTCTCCGTACACCAGGACGGTCACGACCTGATTGCGGACTTCCGCCAGACTGATAATGGGTTCCTCCGCCAGTTCCGGAAACGACTGAATGCCGTCAATCTCGTTCACGACGTCTTGCAGGACGTTGTCGGCATTGGCCCCGTCGATCAACTCGATCTCCACCTTGGCCCGGCCTTCGGTAGCCGTGGCGGTGACTTCCTTCACCCCATCCAGTCCCCGCACCACGTCTTCAATGGACAGGATAATCCCCTGCTCCACTTCTTCCGGGCTGGCCCCGGGATAAGGTACGGAGACACGAATCTGATCGACTTTGAACTCCGGAAAGACTTCCTGCTTGATGTTGGTCAAGATGACCAGCCCACCGAGAATGAAAATCAGCATGACGAGGTTGGCCGCCACCGTGTGGTGGGTCATCCAGGCGATCGGACCGGAACGCGGGGAGAATTGGTCAGGAGACGCCATGGGCAGAGTTACTCGGTGGATACCGTCGACGCACCGCCTGGAGCACCGGATTTGGGAGAAGATCCCGCAGGAGACGGTGATTCCTCAATCGTCTGCAAGGGCAGCCCCGGGATTGCCGCAGGCAATTGGCTCGTGATGACCGCTTCTCCGTCCCGGATCCCTTGATTGATGAGGACCGTGTCCTTTCGAGACAGGACGATTTCCACCGGTCGAACGGCCAACTCATTCCCGGCATTCTTGACCCAGACGCGCGTCCCTTCCCGGATTGCATTCCGAGGCACGACAATCACGTCGCGCAACTCGGGGCCTTCGATTTCCACGCGGACGTATTCGCCCAAGAGGAGGGGCTGGCGAGCCTGCGCGGGCTGGGCCAATTCCAGGGGATCGGTAATCGAGACCAGGACCTGCGCCATCCGGCCGTTCTGCGTCACGTCGCCCAGTAACTCGACGACCGTGCCCTGCCGCACCACCGGTTCGCCGTTGCCCCGTTCGCGGATCACCCGGACGGACGACCCTTGCGGGTGACCGGCGCCGGGAAAGGCAATCCACTCCAACTGCCGGATGGGCACGCTCACCTGCACCCGAAACTCGTCCGTCCCGACCAGCGTTGCCACGGTACTTCGCGTATTGATGAGTAGACCGATCTCGACGGATTCATCGAGCACCAACGCATTAAAGGGAGCTCGCAACACCGTTCGCCGCAAGTCCAACTGCGCCTTGCGCAACCGGCTCCTCGCCGCGGTCAGCGCAATGCGTTTTTCCTTGAGGTGCGGGTGGCGAAGGGCCAGTTGTCGACTCAACGTATTGACTTCGCCGGCGGACGGGTTCAACAGGCTCCATTCGCGCTTGGCCACGGCCTGATTCCCCAACTCCACTTTCAGATCGAATTCCGCTTTCGCCAAGGCGGCGCGTTGCTCATCCACCGCGACCCGATAATCGCGCGGATCGATCTGCAACAGGGCGGCATCTTTGTTCAGGGTTTCCCCGATCACCAAACGGGGATTGAGTTTCACCACCCGGCCGCTGATTTCCGGTTTCACGATCAACCGCTGATGATCCTGCACGGTCCCGTACGCGACGATCACGGCCTGCTCGTCCCTGGCCCGCGCGGTCAGGACTTCGACAAAGGTCGGTTTGACGCTTCTCGGGGTTTTGGGCACGGTCGGACCAACAAGCATCAACCCTTGCGCCGCCAGGAGGGCCAGCCCGATGATGAGAAGGGGCAGGACCACCTTCAGAATCTTCGATTGTTTGCCGGAAGCGGCCGTCACTTCGAATCCTCCCGCATGGCGAGGTCCTCGGACACGGGTTCGGGAACCCATCCTCCCCCCAGGGATTTATACAATTGCACGACGGTGAGGAGATGAGTGCGTTGCGTTTGAGCCAGAGCCATTTCGGTGTTCAACACGTCGCGCTGCGCCGCCAGAACCTCCAGGTATGAGGCTTTCCCATTCAGGTATTCGAGTTGGGCCAACTCCAGGGCTTCACGAGAGAGATCGACCAGTCGCTCCCGTTCCGTCCGGACCTCTCGAATTTTTTGATGGGCAAGGAGGGCGTCTTCCACTTCCCGGAAGGCCTGTTGAATGGTTTTTTCATAGGACAGCCGCGCCTGTTCCTGTTGGGCTCGAGTCACTTCCAGGTTGGCGAGATTGCGCCCCGTGTCGAACAGCGGCACGGTCAGCGTGGGGCCGAACATCCAGACCCGTGAAGGGCCGACAAACAGATCGGAAAATTGCAGGCTCTGCGCGCCGAAATTTCCCGTCAGACTGATCTGCGGGAAAAACGCCGCCTTGGCCACGCCGATTTTGGCATTGGCCGCGACCAACCGTTGTTCGGCTTCCACAATATCCGGACGCCGCTCGAGTAACGCCGACGGCAACCCCGCCGGCACCTCGGGAGGCAACGGGTTGTTGCGCAACGAAGCTCCACGAAGGATGCGGGCCGGGTTCCGTCCCATGAGGAGGCTGAGTTGGTGTTCCTTTTGTCCGATCCGCCGTTCGAGGTCGGGGATCACGGCCTGGGCCCGGGCCACCTCCTGTTCCGCGCGACGAATTTCCAGCGTGGACCTCTGCCCCACGAGTTTTCGCAACCGGATCAGATCGAGGGACTCCTGTCGGGTCTTGAGCGTGCGCTTGGCAAGCTCCAGTTCGGTATCCAAATCCTGAAGCTCGAAATACGCCTTGGCCAGATCGCTGACCAGCGTCAGGACCACCGTCCGGCGCGCCGATTCCCGGGCAAGCAGGTCGGCTTGCGCCGCTTCCGTGGCTCGACGCAGTCTTCCCCACAGGTCGAGTTCAAAGGACAAATCCGCCGTGGCCCTGAATTGAGTCGTGGCAGGAATCTGACGGGCGGGGCCTCCACCGGGAAAACCGAACTGTCGAACCACCGCCTGCGACACTTGATTCCGTTGGAGACTACCCTTGCCGTCAATCCTCGGGAATTGGTCGGCGCCGGTGGCCGCGAGAAGGGCCCGTGCTTCCCGTACCCGGGCTACCGCAATTTGCAAATCCTTATTCTCCACCAGCGCCTTGCGGATGATGGCCTGAAGGTTCTCATCCTGAAAAAGTTCCCACCAGCCCAGGTCGGCCAAGGAGACCTCTTCGAGGGCCGCACCCGGCTGCATCCGAAAGCCGTCGGGTTGCGCGACCGGCGGCCGCTCATAATCCGGCCCCAGCGCGCATCCGCCCAACGCGAAGGTCCAGAGGCTGATCACGAGAACCCGGATCATCATGATCGACGTTCTTTCCCGCTATGCGCCGGCATGGCCCGTTGACGAGGTACGGCACGCATGCCGGCGAGACTGACATCCGTAATGTGCTCGGCCAGGACATTGACGTACTCCTCGGTGAACTCGATATCGGCATACAGGCGATCCATGACCGGCCGCGCGAATTTGTAGTGCAAACACTGCCCGATCACGCTAAAGCAATGATGACGAATATCCTGCTCGGTCGCGTCATCCGGGAGTAGTGCCGCCACAATGGCGCGGAGCTTCAGGTGATTCGGGCGAATGAACGTTTCCACGAGCGTATCCAATATCGGACTGGGATTCACCATTTCCTGGATGTGGATTTTCTCCAGAGATGAGGATGGTTTGTGCATGCCCACGATGTTGTGGACGAACCAGAACACAAATGTTCGAAGTTGCTCTTCCGGAGGCTCGTCCCCCAAATCTATACGTTCCGCATCCCGATCCAGGTTCAGGGCATGGGAGACCACTTCGCCGTAGAATTGGGCTTTGTCCCCAAAATGGTAATTAATGGCCGCCACGTTGGTGCCTGCACGCCGGACAATCTGTTGAATCGTGGCATGGTGATAGCCCCGCTCGCCAAAGACCTCCAACGCCGCTTCAATGAGTTTTGATCGAGTACTTTTTCTCATAACGGTTTAAGCTTACCTAATTCTAATTTATATTTCAAATGTCCGTTTGAACTGGGAGTGTAGAGATGCCTCAGAAGTAAACCCGAAGAACTTCATTCTCGTTTCAGTCAACCGAGAATGCTCGAATCCCAGCAGGACACAAGCTTTTTCCGGTTCCAAATGCCAAGTAGCGAGCAGTTGATTGATGAACTTGACTGGACCGGTGATTCTGCCGCGGTCGGAGGGGTGTGTTGTCGCTTGTGCTTCATCAGGAAGGGTTATTTTTTGTAACCCGACGACTACAAATAGCCGCTGTAGTCGATGTTGCACTTGCAATCGCAATTGAACCTCGTCCGAAGGAAATTCTGGTGGTTCTGCAGGAAAGAAGAACCGTGAATCGGTGCAGGAGAATGTCTGCACTGCTGCTATAGACCTTGAACTTTGAAATTTACTGTCTTTTCTCAATTTGTCCAGAATCTTCTCTGTTCTTAGCGAGTTCAGGTTTGCTTCTACTGCGGGGGCACGTGATTCCGGCGGATGCGAACGGAAGGACCTAACCTGTCCAGAAACTCCAGGCTGGCCCTGTCCGAGAGTTGGAAGGGGATGTGTTCCTCTACTCATTCGGCCAAGCCTTCCGTTTCCAGGCCGATGCCGTCGAGAAACGTCTTCAACAATTGCTTCAAGTGGTTCGCACGATTTTCGAATCCGCGCACCGTTCCGTCGGCGCGATAGGCGGCGCTACAGGAAAGAATCAAAGCCGACGTCTTTGTCCGATCCTGGAATGCGTGAAAAAATGCATTCCATCTTTCCTCGAAGTTATCGACTTCGAGATTGATTCCGGGATGTTGAACGACGCGACCGAATGCGCTCAGGTCGAGTTTGATACTTGGCCCCGGCAGTCGTGACAGGTAGTTGCTGGCATGCTGCTCTTACAACTTGCCAGTGATGTTAGATCAAGCCAGGAATGCTAAACCCGATGTGACGAACATGGGCAGACACGCAGGTCTGCCCCTACGCGTGATAAAACGGAAGGGCCTGCACGACGCAGGGAAGGCGTTGTCCGTTGACGTCCACGTCGAGGGCGGTGCCCGGGGCGGTGAAGTCCCGCAACGGAAACGCCAAGGCAAGGGTTTTGTTCAGGGTCGGGGAGTGAATCGCACTGCTGACCCATCCGACCTCTCGATCCTCGCTGAACACTTTGGCATCGGGAGGCGGAACCGTGTTCTCTGGTGAATCGATTACCAGGCCCACCAGTCGCCGCTTGACGGTCCCGTACGTGTCCATGCGCGCGACGACTTCTTGTCCGGGATAGCACCCCTTACTCAGGCTGAAGGCTTTCCCTTCGAGGTTGGCTTCGGGCGGCACGATCCGGTCATTCAAATCCGGTCCCAGTGTGGGGAGGCCCGCCTCGATACGCAGGGATTCTCGAGCTGCCGTGCCGATCGCTCGCAGGGCGACGGCTTCTCCGGCTTCCCACAACCGGCTCCAGGCCTGGTCCATGGCATCATTCGGCATTAGAATTTCAACGTCGCGTTCACCGGTTTCCTGGGTGGTGGCAATCAGGGCTGTCTGCCCATTCAGGTCGTGGGTCAGAAAGGATCCCGGTTGCAAGTCGGTGACGTTGGCCCCCAACGCTTGCCGGATCAGGTGCGGGGCCTTGGGACCGCTGACCAGAATAATGCCCCAGGTATCTGCACAGTTCTTCATTTTGGCTTTGGTGCCGTAGAGAAGAAACTTGCGAAAGGTTTCGTAGGTGACGGCTCCTGCTTCGCCCACGTCTTCCACGAGCAGATAGTCCTCGAGCCGATAGACCCGAAAGTAGCTCAGGATCTTGCCTTTATTCGACATGAAACTCGAATACAACCAGTCTCCAGGCCGGAGCGGCAAGATATCGTTACTGATAATGCTTTGAAGCCAGGTGACGCGATCGTCTCCCGTGACGTGCAGTGTTCCGCGATGCGAGACATCGGCAATCCCCACGCCATTTCTGACCGCGTGATGTTCGGCAACGGGGTCACCATAATGGATCGGCATCTCCCACTCTCCGGCAGGAGCGAAGTGGGCACCCAGTCGTTGGTGGGTGGTGTGCAGGGGAGACTGTTTCATGTCGTACGGGGTTGCGTCACTTCTTGGAGGAGGGCCAAGGTCCTGGCGGAAAATTCATTGCGTGAGACAATTTTGTCGATGCCGAGTTCCTTGGCCTGGCGCCACGTGTCGACTTCTTCATGATTGGCAAACGCCAAGACCGGGATATGGTTCGATACCGTCTCGCGTTTTACGGTTTTCAGCATGGTGGCGGCATCGAGCCCGGGGTCGTTCATATTTAGCACAATGGCCGTCGGGGCATGGGTTTTGGCCTTTTCGAGGATCTCATCGGGAGACGTGACGCGCTTGAGCCCGTAGCCGGCGGGTTTAAAGGCATCCCGAATCTTCGTATAGAAAAAAATATCGGTCACACCAACGAGAACGATTTTTTCGTGTTCCACGAGTTCCACCTTTCATCTGAAAACCGTCGACCAACAAAGCCGCGGTCCTTAATTTATTGTGATAGCGGGATGCAGTGCAGGGCGTCCCGCAGCGAGACCCGAGACATATCAAGTAGATAGTCGAGAGCCGAGCGAGGACACAACGCAGCAACGCGCCCGATAGTGCAATACATCAATTCATTAAACTAATGAGCCGCATCATCGCTCTCTTCGCAGGCGTATAGTTGGCATTGAGCGTCACGGCGGTTTTGTACGATTCGATGGCGCGCGTCCAGTCGCCTTTCCGTTCGTAGACGCGCCCTAGGTTCATGTGCGGAAAGGCCGGACTTTCGTACCGTTTGGCTGTGGTGGCGCGTTCGAGCCAGGGGATCGCTTCATCCAACCGGTTCAGTTCAATGAGATAGGCCCCGATGTCATTATACGGATTCCCGAAATCCGGGTCCGTCCGGATCGCTCGATGACATTCTTCAATGGCTTCGTCCAATTGACCCATAAAGCTGTAGGTCCATCCGAGGAAGGTATACGCTTCGGCTGTCGGAAAATGGTCAATGGAGTTCTGATATAATTTGACGGCGTCATCCAGCTTGCCGTTCATCTGACATTCGTAGGCCTGCTGGAATAAATTCCACGCGGACAGCTTGTCCTCTTCCCGCCCTTCACCCTGCTGAATAAAATCCTGCTGGTTCATCGACTCCGGACGTTACGCAAGGAATGAAAACGCCTACTCACCTTTCAGTTTATGACGAACGAGGTCGGCGGCGCGCCTTCCCGACAACAGCATCGACCCGAACGCCGGGCCCATACGGGGAGACCCATCCACGGCGGCCACGGCCAACCCCGTGACGAAACAGTTCGGGAAGACCTCACGGGTATTTTCTACAACCATGGCCTCGGAGCGCGCAACCCACATGGCCCCGTTCCCGGGGACTGTTGCATAGAGCCCGCGCTGGTTGAGCAATCCGACCACGACCGCGTCATGGCCGGTGGCATCGACCACGACTTTAGACTCGAGGGCGATCGGATCCACGTGGATCACGTCGTGGCCTGCCATCTCCGCGGTCGTATTGTTGACCACCACGCCTTCGAGCACGCCCTCGCCGCGCAGGATCAGGTCCACCACTTTGGTCAGGTTCAGCACTTTCGCCCCGGCTTCATACGCCGAGGCAATGAGGCGGGCGGTGGCGTGCGGAGGGTCCACGATCCGCATGCCCGCGCAGTCCTTGACGGGTTTACACGGGACGCCCATGTTCTCGAGGATGGCGTGGGCGGGTTCGCACAGGGTGGCTTTATTCATAAGGTACCCGCCGGACCAGAACCCTCCGCCGAGCGCGAGACTCTGTTCGATCAGCAGGGTGCGAAATCCTTGTGTCGCCAGGTCATGGGCGCAGACCAGACCGGACGGCCCGCCTCCCACGATGATCACGTCGCTTTCAATGAGTTGATCAAACTCTCTATAGAATTCGCGCGCGATGTGGCGAGTTACGTCTCGTTCACGAAGCGGCGCTGGCTGGAGATTGTCCATGGCAGAAATTCCTATGTTGCCCTCTATAATGCCCTCTCCCTCCGGGAGAGGGTGGGGGTGAGGGACGGGGTCAGAGTGAGGGGACTCCGTTGGTTAAGGCCTTTCGGGTTGCACATACAGTTCCCCACCGGTTTGTCGGAACTCGGCGGCTTTTTCCCGCAGCCCTTCTTCCAGGGCCTGCTGTTCAGCCACCTGGAGGTGAGCGGCATAATCACGGACGTCCTGCGTGATTTTCATCGAACAGAACTGGGGGCCGCACATCGAGCAGAAATGGGCGCCCTTCGCGGCTTGGTCGGGAAGCGTGGCGTCGTGATACTCTCGCGCCGTGTCGGGATCAAGCGAGAGATTGAATTGATCCTCCCACCGGAACTCGAACCGTGCTTGTGATAACGCGTTGTCACGGCGTTGGGCTCCCGGATGTCCCTTGGCCAGGTCCGCGGCATGCGCGGCGATCTTGTACGCGATGACGCCGGCTTTGACGTCTTCCTTCGTCGGCAGACCGAGATGTTCCTTGGGCGTGACGTAACACAGCATGGCGCACCCGTACCAGCCGATCATGGCCGCCCCGATCCCCGACGTAATGTGGTCATAGCCCGGTGCAATGTCGGTGGTGAGGGGGCCCAGGGTGTAGAACGGCGCCTCGTGACACGCCTCCAATTGCCGTTCCATGTTTTCATGGATCATGTGCATGGGCACGTGGCCGGGTCCTTCGATCATGACCTGCACGTCGTGTTCCCAGGCCAGCTTGGTTAATTCTCCCAACGTGTCGAGCTCGGCAAACTGCGCCGCGTCGTTCGCATCGGCAATCGAGCCGGGACGCAACCCGTCGCCGAGACTGAAGGAGACGTCATACGCCTTCATGATCTCACAAATTTCTTCGAAGTGGGTGTACGCAAAGTTTTCCCGGTGATGCGCGAGACACCATTTGGCGTGAATGGACCCGCCCCGTGAGACAATGCCGGTCATGCGGTTCGCGGTGAGGGGCACGTACGCCAACTTGACGCCGGCGTGAATGGTGAAATAATCAACTCCCTGCTCGGCCTGCTCGATCAGCGTGTCCCGATAGAGTTCCCACGTCAGGTCTTCGGCCTTCCCGCCGACTTTTTCCAGCGCCTGATAAATGGGGACGGTTCCGATGGGCACGGGGGAATTGCGAATGATCCATTCGCGGGTCTCATGAATGTTTTTTCCGGTGGACAGGTCCATGACCGTATCGGACCCCCACCGGATGGCCCAGATCATTTTTTCGACTTCCTCTTCGATCGACGACACCACGGCGGAATTGCCGATGTTGGCATTGATCTTCACCAGAAAATTCCGGCCGATAATCATGGGCTCGATTTCCGGATGGTTGATATTGGCCGGGATGATCGCCCGGCCGCGGGCCACCTCGTCACGAACGAATTCCGGGGCGATGGTGTGGTGAATCGTCGCACCCCAGGCTTGGCCGGGATGTTGGTCGACGCCGCGGGGCGTGCCGTTCGAATGGGCTTGCGCCTCCCGAAATTGTGTTTCCCTGATAGCAATGAATTCCATCTCGGGAGTGACGATGCCCCGTCGGGCATAATGCATCTGGGAGACGTTCTTTCCCGGTTTCGCCCTCAACGGTTTACGGATATGGCTAAAGCGCAGGGAGGTAAGGGTCGGATCATTAGCCCGCAGTCGTCCGTACTCGGACGACACGTCGGATAAGGCTTCCACGTCCTGCCGTGCCAGAATCCAATCGCGGCGTAACGGGGGAAGGCCGCGTTGAATGTCGATGCCCGTCGAGGGATCGGTATAGGGTCCGGACGTGTCGTACACGACAATTGATGATGAAGCGGACGCGCCGTTGTCCTGCTTGGGGGAGGAAAGAGAGATTTCACGCATGGGCACGGCCACGCCATCTTGCTCCCCGTTGACATACACTTTCTTGGAGGCGGGCAGCGGAGTCGTGGTCAAGGCCGACGAAGGTGCCTGACCCTCCTTCCCGTTCCCGGAAGAGGGTTGAGGGAGTTCAGTGTTATGCATGCGGGAATCCTTTCCTAAGGAGTCTCTGATAATAAAAAAGCCGCTCTCCAGGTTTTGGGAGCGGCTGACACAAAAGAAGGCAGATTGTTTGTCCGCTTCCCTACGCTGGTATTACCCAGATCAGGTCATAAGGGTTGTCTTCGTGACAAAGACTCTCAGCCTGCTGGCTCCCCTAGCTATTTGTTGAAAAAAACTATACGCCTTGAACTTTTTCTTGTCAATTAGCCTCTCAGGGAATTCTCGACCTGTTGACCCAAGGTGGGATTTCATCTTCAGTTGGGACAGGTCCAAAGCCGTCAGCGTCGAGGGATCTCGGGGTAGCGTCGCGTAACCCGACAAGCTTCGCCTCTTGGCAGACAGGTCATTGCGGGATGCGGTCCTACACGTGCCGAGACGCCACGCGGGTGAAGTAGTCGACGAACGTGCGGATTCCGCCCGACGCCTGGCCCCAATCGAAATTCTCATTCGGCGCGTGGTAGCCGTGCTCAGGCAGACTCAATCCGAAAAAGAGAATAGGCACCTTCCACGCCCGTTCCATCAAGGACACCGCGCCAATCGATCCCCCCTCCCGCACCAATGCAGGGTTCTTCCCGAATGCTGTCCGCACAGCCTGGCGGAGTGCGTCGGCATACGGGCCTTGCGTCACGCCACGAAACGGTTCGAGTTGCCCGTCTGCCTCGACCCGGATATCAGGATTCAGTTTCCTGAGATGGGCCTTCAACCGGGCGAGGATCACCGCGGGCTTCTGGTTCGGGACCAGTCGCATACTCACCTTCAATTCACCGAAGGGAGGGACCACCGTTTTCACGCCGGGCCCCGAGTACCCGCCCACCAACCCATGTACCTCAAAGGTGGGGGCAGCCCAAATCCGTTGGATCAACTCGGCACGGTTCGTCGTCCGAATCGACCGGAACCCATAGGCCTTTTTGAATCGGTCTACCTGAAAGCCCGAGGAGAGAAATTGCTTCATTTCCCTGGCCGTGGGAGGAACCACCTCATCGTAAAACCCGGGAATGGACACGCGGCCGGTTCGCGCATCCACGCACGACTGCGCGGCTTCGCATAATTCGGCCAGCGGGTTTCTGGCCCCGCCGCCGGTCAAGCCGGAATGCACGTCGGTCGTTCCCGTGCGCAGGGTCAGCCGGGCGGCCAACATCCCGCGCAGCCCCGTGGAAATCGCCGGGCGTTGGCGCGACACCCAAATCGTATCCGACACCAGGACCGAATCCGGACGCGGGACCGCGTTCCGTTGATCCAGGGCATCCTGGAAATTCGGACTGCCGATTTCTTCTTCCAATTCCCAGAGAACCCGGATATTCAACGCGACACCCTGTTCCACGGCATACCGGGCGGCCAGGAGCGCGGCCAACGCCGGCCCTTTGTCATCGGTGGCGCCCCGGCCTCGATAGGTATCCCCCTGTTTGTGAAAGATGAACGGGTCCTGCTTCCATTCCGGTTCCTGGGCGGGTTGCACGTCCAGATGATTGTAAATCGTCAACGTGGGATATTGCTTCCCGACCTGCCAGCCTCCCGACACCACCGGATAGCCGTTGGTCGTTACGATCCGCGCCCGTGCGCCGAAACTCCGGATGTACTGCGCCGCGACGGTGGCCATCCGGGCCATGTCTTTCCCGCGTACGGGATCGGAACTCACCGAGGGAATCTCCACCACGTGTCCGAGCATGTCCTCAAACTGTGGCCGAACGGACCTGATGTAGGATTCCAAATGCTTCATCGATGTTCTCTCTTTCTTTAGTCAGGTATGATTGCGTGTCAGCCATCAGCCGAAATAGAAGGGGACAGGTGAAAAGCTGACGAGAAAAATGGCAAGGGCGCCCCAGCTCACCCATAGTCGGCCACGCCCCAATTCCGTTCCCGGATCGATCACCGGCGGATGGCTGATCCCAACCAGGCCGGCCAGTACCGCCCACAAAATCCACCCCGGCCACCCCCAGAGCCCCAGCACCAGCAGGATGGGAATCGTCGCCAGCGCCAAGGTCCGCTGGCGGTGGCCGAACAGCGCATAGGCCACGTGCCCGCCGTCGAGTTGCCCGATCGGAATCAAATTCAGCGCAGTGATGAAGAAGCCGAACCACGCTGCAAAGGCCACGGGGTGCAACACGATGTCGTAGGTGGCGGGGAGCGGTCCGAACATGAGCCACGCGAAAAATTGCAGCAACAACGGCTCCCCCAATTGTAAACCATAGAGGCCTATCGTGGGTTCGACTCTCGAATAGGACAGCCCGATGATCAAGGCCGGCACGGCCACGATAAAGCCCGCGATCGGGCCGGCCACGCCGATGTCGAATAGGGCCCGACGATTCATAATGGGGGAGCGCATGCGAATGACGGCGCCGAACGTCCCGATAAATTGCGGAGGCCCCGGAATGAACAGCGGAAGAGACGCCGGGACCCGATGAAGCCGCGACAAATAAAAATGCCCGAATTCGTGGGTGACGAGAATACCCAATAACGTGCCGGCGAACGGCCAACCGTCCAGCAGGCTGCCGGGATAGCGCATGAGGAAATCCCAGGCGCCCGACACGGGCTTGGTATTGACTTGATACGCGCCCGCCCACAGCGTGGTGAAGACGGTCACCACCAACAAGCCGAGCGGGAGGTACAGGGCCGACACCGCACTTTCCTCTGCGGGCTCGGACTGTTCCCAATCAGGCGACCATTCATCGGGAGCCTGAGGCCTGTCATTTTTCGACTGGTCATCAGAAAATCCCTTGTTCTGTTCGGGCGGAAATGGTTGTTGATCCATAAACGATGACGACTCAGTGGCTGAACATCATGGTGCAATCATCCAAAGGGATTCGTGACGCGTTCTTCTTTGACCGTCGTTGGTGGCCCGTGTCCGGGGAGCAACACCGTGTCCGGGTCCAACGGCAACACGCGCTCGCGGACCGACGCCAAATGATCCGCGTACAACGACACGGGATTGGAACCGCCCACGGACCCGGCGAACAGCGTATCGCCGACAAAACAGAAGGCTTGGCCGCGGGTTTGCACCCTGTAGCAAATTCCGCCGGGCGTGTGGCCGGGCGTGGCGAGACACTCGACCTCCAGATCACCCACAGCAACGACCTTGCCGTCCGTGGGCACGACGACTGATGCTTGCGGGGGCTTCCAGGGCAACAGCGGGAAATCTCCCTCTCCAAGATACACCGGCACGGGCCATTCGGACAAAATCCGATCCAACCCCCCGGCATGATCCATATGCCCATGCGTCAGGCACACGCCGGCCAACGTCGCGTGTCGTTCTGCGAGTACCGCCAACATGGCCTCCGCATTGTACGCCGTATCGATAAACACGGCCTGTTTGGTTTCAGGATCGACCAGGACGTATCCCTTCACCTCGTACCCCCCGATGTCGCCGAGCACCGTGACCACGAAAGCAGAGACCCACGCCGGAGACGGCTGCGGCACCCATCCCCCGACGGACACCGCGGCAAGCGCCTCGCCTTTGAGGGCAAGGGCCCGGGCCACGGCGTGGGCTTCGTGTTCCGACGGGGCCCGGGTCCCCTGTTCCAGACGTTCCCACTCGTCTTGGCGAAGGCCGGCGGTTTCCGCCGCACCGGCGATCGACTGCCCGCTCCCCCTCCGGGCTTTTTTCACGATGTCGCAAAATTCGTCTTCGAGTGCCACGGGGCGCGACAACGCAGCCTGCCAGGCCAGGACCATCACGGGATCAATATCGACTAAAATGACCGATTGCAGGGATTGGGGCTGAAATTGGCGAATTTCTTCAACCATCCCTTCCGCGGCTTCCTCGGGAGCGACTCTGCCGACTCCCGTCCCCATGCCTGGAATGGCCAGGGACACAAAGCCGTGTTCATCGGCCAGCCGGAGGGCGGCCCGTGTGGCCAATCTCACGTTCTGGACGGGAATGCGCATGGCCGGTTCGGGCATGGTCGGCGCATGAATGATCCCCGCAAAGCGTGTGCGCCCGCCCGACGTCAGCACGGCGTGGCCCACGGGTATCGGTGCCTGCCGCCGCGCCTCATCTTCCACTTGGGACCCTGCGGCGCGCCGGATGATTCCGGCCACACCCCCGCCCATGAGGCCGTGACTGTTCGCGGCATTGACGATGGCCTGCGCCTCCACGTCGAGGAGGCTGCCTTGACGACAGGTGATTTCCAGCAAGTATTGCCTCATCTCCTCCGGTCTAGTACTGTTAGACGAACAACGAACGTATCACTTAACGATAAAGGTTCTGCATGCATATAGCAGAAGTGTTTCGTCAAAACCAGCCTGCGATCAGTTTTGAGTTTTTTCCCCCAAAGAGCGAGGCTGCGTCCGAGGCGTTGTTTCATACTATCGAAAAGTTGATTCCCCTGAAACCCGCCTACGTCAGCGTCACGTACGGTGCGGGCGGGTCCACGCGTGATCTGACCCATGACCTGGTCGTTAAGTTGCATCATGAGACGGATTTAACGATCGTGTCGCACCTGACGTGCGTGAAGTCGAGCCGGGATGAAATTTTCCGGATTCTTCAACGATACGATGAACACGGCGTCCAAAACATCATGGCCCTGCGAGGCGACCCGCCCACCCAGGAGCCGTGGGATCCGGCCGAGCAGGACTTTCGTTATGCCGTGGAATTGGTGGCCTTTATCAAAAAACATTTTCCCCATATGGGGATCGGGGTCGCCGGGTTTCCCGAAGGCCATCCCGACACCCCCAATCGACTCCAGGAAATCGAGTATCTCAAGGCCAAAGTCGACGCCGGCGCCGATTACATCTGTACGCAACTCTTTTTCGATAATCGCGATTTCTATGATTTCTGCGAACGGTGCCGGCTGGCCGGGATCCACGTGCCCATCATCGCGGGCATCATGCCCATTACTTCACTCAAGGGGATGAAGCGGATGGCGGAACTCGCCTTGGGCGCGCGCTTTCCGGGCAGGCTGCTTCGCGCCCTGGCCAGCGCGCAGGATGATGCCCAAGCCGAAAAGATCGGGACCCATTGGGCCACGGAACAGGTCCTGGACCTGCTGGACAACAAGGTGCTCGGGGTGCATCTCTACACCCTGAACAAATCCAAAGCCTCGTCACACATCTATGAAACGCTGGGACTCCAGCGTTTCGACCTGCTCATGCAATAAAAACCGTTTTCACCTGGCATTAAAGAGAAGCCATCATCTTGCACAACACGCCTCATCCGTCATCCTGAGCAACGCGAAGGATCTGCTTTTCCAGGCGTTCGGCCGTTGAAATGACGAGATTCCTCGCTTCGCTCGGAATGACAGAAAAAGAAAAAACGCCCCGACTTGTTTTATTTCTTTTCGAGTTTCGACCAGGAATCGCGGAGCGCGACGGTGCGATTGAACACGAGTTGTTGGGAGGTCGAATCGGAATCGACGCAAAAATAGCCTTGCCGTTCGAACTGAAACCGTTGGCCCGCGGCGACGGCTTGCAAGGCCGGTTCGACACGGCAGCCCTGTAACCGTTCCACCGACTCGGGATTGAGCACGGTCCGGTAATCCCGCCCGTCTTTCTCGGGGTCCGGAACGGAAAACAGGTGATCGAACAGCCGCACTTCGGCCTCGAGCGCATGGGCCGCGGACACCCAATGGATGGTGCCTTTGACCTTCCGGGTCGCCTGCCCCGCTCCGCTCTTCGTCTCCGGGTCATACGTGCACCGGACTTCGACGATCTCTCCCTGCTCATCCTTGATCACGTCCTCGCATCGAATGATGTAGGCATAGCGCAACCGGACTTCCTGGCCGGGCGCGAGCCGGAAGTATTTTTTCGGCGGATCTTCACGAAAATCTTCCTGCTCGATATAGAGGACACGGGAAAACGGGACCGCCCGGCTCCCCATCGCGGGATCTTCGGGGTTGTTCACCGCCTGTAACTCTTCCACCTGACCTTCAGGGTAATTGGTCAGAACCACGCGCAGGGGCCGGAGCACCGCCATGACCCGCTGCGCGCTCGCGTTCAGGTTCTCCCTGACGAAATGCTCCAACAGGTTGACCTCCACCACGCTGTCGCGTTTCGCCACCCCGATGTGCTCGCAAAAACGCCGAATCGCCTCGGGGGGATACCCGCGGCGTCGCAAGCCCATCAACGTCGGGAGGCGCGGATCATCCCATCCCGGCACGTGCCCTTCTTCGATGAGGTCCAACAGTTTCCGCTTGCTCATGACCGTGTGCGTCAGGTTCAGGCGCGCGAATTCAATCTGTTGGGAATGGCACGCCACTTCGCATTCGTCCAGCACCCAATCGTACAAGGGCCGGTGATCCTCAAATTCCAGGGTGCACAGGGAATGCGTCACCCCTTCGAGGGAGTCGGACAGGGGATGCGCGAAATCATACGTGGGATAAATGTTCCAGGCGGTGCCCGTCCGGTGATGCGGTACCCGCCGGACCCGGTACAGCGTGGGATCGCGCATGTTGATGTTGGGCGAGGCCACGTCGATTTTGGCGCGGAGCACGTGCGCCCCTTCTTCGCAGTCGCCCGCTCGCATGCGGGCGAACAGGTCGAGGTTCTCCTCCACCGATCGCGTCCGATACGGGCTTTCCTTGCCCGGCTCCGTCAGGGTCCCCCTGAATTGACGGATCTCGTCCGCGGTCAGACTGTCCACGTAGGCTTTCCCTTTTCTGATCAGGAACACCGCGTACTCGTACAACCGCTCGAAATAATCCGAGGCAAAAAAACGACGCTCCTGCCAGTCGAAGCCCAGCCACCGCACGTCCTCCTGAATGGATTCCACGTATTCCACGTCTTCTTTGGCGGGATTGGTGTCGTCGAACCGCAAATTGCACAGCCCCCCGGCAAATTCCTGCGCAATGCCGAAATTCAAACAAATGGATTTGGCGTGCCCGATGTGGAGATAGCCGTTGGGTTCCGGCGGGAACCGCGTATGCACGACGCCGTTGAATTTTCCGTCCGCACGATCCTGCGTGACGATCGTGCGGATGAAGTCTTTGGAAGCCGGTTGGGGATTGGACATGCTTAAGAATCCTTCTTTGCCGTTACCGTGCTGGACACATCAGGAACCTTAATAGGGTTTCTTGCCTTTGAACAACACAAGCAAGCCGATCACCCCGACGATCAGCAACAGCGCACCCCAATAGTATTGGTCATTCATCGTCGTCCCTCCCGGAATCTCTTTTCCTGTTTGTGAACACGACAGCCCTTCCCGATGGGCAAAGCTGGAAAGGAGAGAAATTCACGTCACTCGGACACGTGCGGTCCGTACTGGTCGAGCAGATATTTCAACACGTGAGGAGCGTTTTTGATCAACGTGTCCCGGGCCGCCCGATCATGGCATTGACCCGCCAGGATCCAGCCGAAGGCTTTTTCATGATCGCCTGTTCGATAGGCGTGAACGGCATTGGTCAGGCACGTGCGACCCGAGACGGTGCCCCGCACAATTTTCGGCGGGCCGGCTTTGACCACAAAGGTTTTGCACCGCCCTTTGGACGTGGCTTTCGTGTCGTTCCACATCCAGTCCACTTCGTCTTGATAACCAAAACCGTGAACCGGGACCAGCAGAACCGTCAGGGTCACAAGCAGACAAAGAGAGGAAGCAAAACGTTGGATCATCGTTGCCATAACCGGACGAAACCTAGGAAAAATGTTCGGAGGTGTCAAGGCCCCGCATTCGCCACGTCCGATACGGTGACGGGCACGACCACGCGTCAGGGTCAAAAGGCGTACTTCAGCCCGACGCTGAGCGCCCAGTATTGGATGTCGCTGAAGGTCAACGTGCTGTCGAATGGGGTCGTGCCGTCCGCCCGGACCGGTCTGTGACTTCTGATGAGATCCCACACGGTGTCGCCTTCAAGGTCCTGGAAGGAAGCCCAGCGCGCTTTCATCCCGATGGAGACCTTTTCCGTGAGCGCGTAGTCCAGGCCACCCAGAAATTGGAAACCGAAGAGCGTGTCGGTGAACTCGGTATACAGCAGGCTGAGCGTGCCGGCGGCAGCCGGTGGTTTATTAGCCGGATAGCCTTGAGCGATCGTCTTACGTAAAAAGGAAGCCTCGTAGGCCAGACTGGTGCGGGCCCAACCGACGCCCGCACCCACGTAGGGCGTCCAGCGCGAGTTATTCAAAAAGTCGTAGTAGGCGTTCACGAAAAATTGATGAGCGCTGAAGTCCGATACCCATTCCGAGGGTGGGTCGAGCGTGCTCACCTCGTCATTTTTGTCCACCAGCGCCACGTTCTCACCGGGGATCCTCCACAGCGAAGAACCGCCACTGTGAGACCGGTTCAGGTATTCGAATTCAACGCGAAACCGGTCCAGCGCATATCCAACGCTGACGCCGCCCAGGAACCCGGTGCTCAGGTCAAACGAATTGGTGGTGAGCGGCTGCGGCGTATTATTTGTACAGTCCGGATCGCTGAGTGGAACCACGTTGTGGTCTGGTCCGACTCTAAGAAGCTGGTCGCATTTCGTCGGATGGTTGACTGCTGACAGGACGGACCCCATGTCTCCGGCATTCGCAAACCCCAACTCGATGCCGGCGTAAAATCCCTGCCGGCTCGTTTCGGCGTTTGCCATGCCTGTCCAAGCGAGCAGGCAGAAACCCAGCAACAGGGCAAGACACCTGGATGGGTGACAGATCATCTCTCTCGTCATCGTCGCTTCTGCCACGTAGTCATGCATAGAAGTTGGATTCCCGCGTTTCATACTCCATCCGACCATAGACTAAAATTTGAAGATCGCGGAGAGTGGCTGGGGGAGAAGGATTCGAACCCTCACAATCAGATCCAGAATCTGATGTCCTACCCTTAGACGATCCCCCAAGCCAGCAAAAAGCTTAAACGGGGCCTTTTCGCTGAGTCAAGAAATGATCGTAATGAAAAGGCACTGGCTTCCCGGAACACATGGCCCGCTCACTCCGGCCTTCTCCCGCAGTGGGGAGAGGATGTTGCCGGGATGATCGGTCAGCTTTTCGGGAGAAAGTCTTCGACGATGACCACCCCTTCAGGCGGATTTAGGATCAACACCGTGTCATCCAATCCTTTGTTGACCTTGAAATGGGAAAACCGAACCGTGGAGACGTTGCCATTGTTCTCATGCAAGGTGAGGGATTGAATCATATACGTGCGCGGTTGGATCTCCGCCACGATCTTAACGAGCGACGACGGCGCCGAACCCGGAAGGGGCTTGGGGATCAGCGTCAACCACGGCAACCCGCCTTCCCCCTTCTTTCCAGCTCCAGTCGGTTCCACGGAAAAATGTTCGGCTAGTTTCCCGACGCCCTGGAGCAATCGGAGCGGGGCCTTGGTCGAAGCCATCATCGTGAGACTGCCCTTTAGGATTTGATTGTGGGCAGGCACGTACATCGCCACCTGATCCTGGTGCACGTACAGGTGTTCCACCGAGGGTTTCAGGTAATCCCAGCGAAGCCGCCCGGGTTTTTTCAGATACACGCGCCCCGAGGAGCGGAGCGGGGTATCGAATCCTTGAATGTGCGTTTCTTGGACAAAGTCCGCCTGGAGATCCTTGATCTGCGCATACTGCGCGTCAACACGGTTGACCAACGCCTGGAGGTCGTCGCTTGCCCCGGTCTGCGCGAGCGCCGGCAGGCCCTCACTCTTCCCCTCTCCCAGAAGGAGAGGGAACACCGTACAAAAACAGACGACAACGAGCACTCCCAGGAGCTTCATCCCGCCTCCTCTTCGAGGGCCATTCGCCGGCCCAACACTTCACGACGGCCATCGCGTCCGGGTGCGCTCACAAGGCCTTCTTCTTCCATCTGCTCGATCATGCGCGCCGCTCGGGGATACCCGAGCCGCAATCGACGTTGAATGAGCGACGCGGAGGCCTGCCCGGAGGTCAATACCACTTCCCTGGCCTGCTCATAGACGTCATCGCATTCCTGCTCTTCTTCCACGATGACCTGCTCCTGGAAAACCGGTTCATGGCAAAAATCCGGGCCGGCCTGGGCTTTCACATACTCCACCACCCGGCGGACTTCATCATCGGAGACGTAGGACCCGTGCAGCCGCGCCAGACGTCCGGTACCCGGGGGCAAATACAGCATGTCTCCCAATCCGAGCAGCGCTTCGGCCCCGTTCGCGTCGAGAATGGTCCGGGAATCCGTTTTGGAAGAGACCTGATAGGCAATCCGGGTCGGAAAGTTCGCCTTGATGAGTCCAGTCACCACGTCCACCGACGGACGTTGGGTGGCCAGGATGAGATGGATGCCCGACGCCCGGGCCATTTGAGCCAACCTGGCGATTTTTTCTTCCACTTCCTTGGGCGCCGTCATCATGAGATCGGCGAATTCATCGACCACCACCACGATGAACGGGAGGGGTTGCGGCGCCTCCTCGGGTTGCAGGTCGTCGACTTCTTCGGACTCGGTCGCCGCGCCGCGCCGGTTTGCGCTAACCGATCCCTGTTTCTGTGGGACGACACGCAGGCCGTCCTCTACTTTCTGATTATAAGCCTGGATATTGCGAACCCCGTATTCCGCCAACAGGCGATAGCGACGCTCCATTTCCTGAAGCACCCAGGTCAACCCGCGAGCCGCGGCTTTCGGGGAGGTCAACACCGGATGCAACAGGTGCGGAATCCCGTCATAGACCTGGAGTTCCAGGACCTTGGGATCGATGAGCAACAGCTTGACCTCGTCCGGATGGGCGGAAAACAGGAGGCTGAGCAACATGCTGTTCAACCCCACGCTTTTCCCTGCCCCGGTTGCCCCGGCCACCAGCAGGTGCGGCATGGTTTTCAGGTCCGCGACGCACGGCCGGCCGAAAATATCTTTCCCCAAGGCCAGCGTTAATTTGGACCGGGACCGGGCGTAGACCTCGCTGGTCAGGATTTCCCGTAAGGCCACGGTTTCTTTGACCGGGTTGGGGACTTCGATCCCCACCGTGGATTTGCCCGGCAGCGGGACGACGATCCGCACGCTGGGGGCTTTCAGGGCCATGGCTAAATCGTGGGCGAGCGTCACGATTCGCGCGACTTTGATGCCGGGCCCCGGAGCGAATTCATACATGGTGATGACCGGCCCCGGATGTGCTTCCGTCACTTTTCCGGCAATGCCGAAGTTCTGCAACGTATTCGTGAGGATTTGGGATTGCGACTCCAAAATCTGATCCGTCTGCTGCGCATTCGAACCCGGGGGTGCCTCAAGCAGAGCCATGGGATCGGGCAGATGATAACCCTTCGCCACCTTCCGAACCGATTCGGGCCGCACCACGTTTGGCCGATGGATGGTAGAGGGGCCATCTTCTGACCGCGGGCCGTCACGGGGGCCGTCCCCTACGGGAAAATCGATGTCAGCCGAAGCCGTAGCGTTTTCCAGGAGCGGCTCCTGTACCGGGGCTTCCTTTTTCAGAAACGAAAAAGCCGCCCTTCGTCCACCCAACCCCCGGTTGATCTTAACCGGTTTGTTGGCCTTGGGTTGCGAGCGGTTCTTCCACCAGGCAGGCCAATGCCAAGCGGGACGCCGTACCCATGCCCCCATCTTCCCCACGCCGTTCGGAATGCGTCCGACCCCTGTCGAAAGGGAAAAGGGCGTGATGAGCAAGAGGGAGACGAGCAGCAGGGAACTCAGGAGGACCGTGCTTCCCCACTGACCGAACAAGGGTTCCAAGCCGCCCGCCGTCCAGGCTCCCGCCTGCCCGGCATATAAGCCCGACGTGATCCCCTCCTGCAACACCTGCACGGAGACGGGATGATGCAACCACACGAGCGTGCTCATCGCCAGGATCAGGAGCACGGAGCCCGTGATCGTTTTGATCGAGTGGCGCTCTTTCTGAAAGAGTCGTATGCCGTTCAGGAGGATCACAAACGGGATGGCCAATGCTGCGGATCCCACGAGCCAAATCAAGCCGGCGGCCGTGTAGGCGCCCACCAACCCGACCAGATTGTGCGGGCTGCCCCGTTCCTCGACCGTTTCGGTCTCGGGGAGCACAAACCAGCCCACGTCCCGGAGCGAAAACGACCACAGGCTCAGAAAGACCAACACGGCTAGGGTAATGAGAAAAATGCCGACGATTTCCCGGTTCAGAGGAAAGGTGGGGGATGGCGCTTCCGGCTTATCGGACTTCTTGGCGGGCCTGGAAAAGAGGCGCATGAAGTAAATCTACCACAGAAAGTCCTCGTTTATCAAGCAAAATACCTAGTGAAGAATATGTGAGTATCCTTTCGTAGAGAGCCTGGACTTTTCAGATTAATTTTCTGAAGTCCGGACGGCATGGGCCAAGGAGATGAATTCCCGGACCGTGAGGGTTTCGGCGCGGCGGCGCGGGTCGATCCGGGTCCGTTCCAGGGCCCGCCGGATCACGGGTTCCTCCCATCTTTCCTCTCGGCAGGAGTTGATTAGGGTTTTGCGTCGATGCGCAAACGCGCCCCGGACGACCTTCATGAACACGTCGTCAAACCGGGCATCGGTGGGATTCCGCGCAGTCCGGCCCGTCAGACACACCACGGCCGAGTCCACTTGCGGGACCGGCCGGAAACAACTCGCCGGCACGACGAACGCCTTGCGGGGCTTCGTCTGATATTGGGTGACCACGGACAGGAGGCCATAGTCCCGCGAACCGGGTTCCGCGATCATCCGCTCGGCCACTTCGCGTTGCAGCATCAGGACCATCCGGTCGATCCGATCGCGTTCCTGCAACAACCGGAACAACAAGGGCGTGGCCATGTAGTACGGTAAATTGGAAATGACGACCGTTCCCACGGGCAGGGTGTCATAGGGAAAGTCCAGGGCGTCGCCGTGAAGCAGTTCCAGGTGGTCGTGTTGCGCGCAGATTTGCGAAAGATAGTCGAACAGGTGCCGGTCGAGTTCCACGGCAATCACCTTGGAGACTCGTTCACACAACACCTGCGTGAGGGCGCCCCGTCCGGGTCCGATTTCAAAGACGACGTCTTCCGGACTCAACGCCGCGGCCTTCAGGATTTTTCTGGTGATATTGGGATCGATGAGAAAGTGTTGACCAAGGCGTTTGCGCGGGCGGGGAAGGGAGGGCATCGGCTCAGGTTGACGAGGGCTCATCGGATCCTGGCAGCCCCTGGGTTTCAATCTCGTGGGAAATTTGGTACAGGTGGCGGAGACACATCTCGATGTCGTCACTCAATTCATCGTACATATCCGCTCCGGCAAACGCCGTTTCCAACCAATCTTTGGCTAGTCGTTTTCGGTAGCCGTCTCCGAGCTGTTCTCCCACCAGCGCCACCACCTGTTTTTTCCATTTGTAAAATTGTTCTTTTGCCAATATCGCATTCACGGCTTCCACCAGATGCGGTTGAATGATTTTGAGTTCCCGTATTTGTTTCGCGATGAATTCCACCGCCTGCTTGGTTTGATCACTCATGTTGTCCTCGATTTCGGTGTTACGTTCTCACACGATACCACACGCGCCACGCGCCGTTAATAATTGGCCACAGGCTCTTCCGGCCGTGGGCTGAGCGTCTCATGCACCCGAAGCGAATACCCTTGAAGAAACTGTTCCACGGACATGCGTTTTTTATTCGCGGGTTGGACTTCCAGCACTTCGATTTTGCCTTGACCCGTCCCGACCCAAAAGGATTTCGGACCCACGGCCAAGATGGTCCCCGGCTGCGACCCGTCGCTCCCGCCCGGACCGCCTCCGGCATCGACGCGGCCTTTCCGGATGATCAGGCGATGGTCATGATGAAAGGTGTAAGAGCCGGGCCACGGCGACAGCCCCCGGATCCTGTTGGCAATCTTCGTGGCCGATTGCGTCCAATCGATCACGCCGTCTTCTTTTTTCAGCAACGGGGCCACTGTCGCCCGGGCATGATCCTGTTCGCGGGGAACGACCGAATCTTCGGCCAATCGCGTGAGCGTCTCCACCAGCAGCGCGCCGCCGGCCTGCGCCAACCGGGCGCCCAATTCCAGGGTGGTATCCTCGGGTTCGATCGGGACCGTTTGTTGAAGCAGCACGGCACCCGTATCCATGCCTTCATCCATCAACATCGTGGTAATCCCCGTTTCCGGAACCCCGTGAATGAGCGCCCATTGGATCGGAGCGGCTCCCCGGTAGGCGGGTAACAGGGAACCGTGGACGTTGACGCACCCCATGGGGGGCAGGTCCAGGATCGCTTTGGGCAGGAACCGGCCAAACGCCGTCACGGCAATGACGTCCGGTTTCCAATCCGAGAGTTGCCGCAGGAATTCCGGGCTTTTCATCTTATCGGGTTGACTCACGGGCAATCCCTTTGCCAACGCCAGTTCCTTCACCGGGCACGGCACCACGGCCTGGCCCCTTCCTTTGGGACGGTCGGGCTGGGTGACCACACCGACGACCTCCTGATCCGAGTTGTCCAGGGCTTCCAGGGACGGCACCGCAAACGCGGGTGTTCCCATAAACACGACACGCATGCCGTTTCCTTACCATCCTCCCTGTCTTCGCGCAACTTCCCTTTGTGGCCCCATCCGGATGAAAGGGCACTCGCCGATTTTCGCCGGCTTACAAGAAGACCGAGCACATTGTACTTAGTTTATAGTACGTATAATCGCGTTGACACGGTCGGATGCCCTATCCTATGATGCCAGCCAAGCGACGTGTTCCCTGAAAAATCAGGATACATTGTAAAAGTTTGGCACGTTTTGCATAAGGAAACGACGACATGGGCGGTCATAGTCATTGGTCCACGATTAAACGCCATAAAGCAGGGGTCGATGCCAAACGCGGCAAGGTCTTCACCAAACTGATTCGCGACCTGACCATCGCGGCCCGCGGAGGCGGAGATCCCGATGCGAACCCGACCCTGCGGACCTGCATTGCCAAGGCCAAGGAAGCCAACATGCCGGCCGACACCATCAAACGCGCCATCCAGCGTGGTACGGGGGAACTGCCCGGTGTCAACTATGAGGAATTCACCCTGGAAGGCTACGGGCCCGGCGGCACCGGGATACTCCTCGAAATCATGACGGATAACCGGAACCGCACGGTGTCGGAAATTCGCAGCATGCTGGGGAAAAATCATGGGACCATGGCCGAAGCCGGAGCAGTCGCGTGGCAGTTTCACAAGAAAGGCCTCCTGGTCACGGAAGGGGCGTCGGTCGATGAAGACCAGATATTGAGTATTGTCCTGGAAGCCGGGGCGGAGGACGTCAAACAGGCTGGCAACGGTTTTGAAATCACCGCGGAAGTCTCCGAGTTCGAAGCGGTCAAGGCGGCCCTGCAACAGGCCGGCATTCACACGTCCGTGGCTGAACTCACCTATCTCGCTCAGAATCAAATCCGACTCGACGAAAAACCGGCCGAGCAAATGTTGAAACTGATGGAAATCCTGGACGACCATGACGACGTCCAAAAAGTACATGCCAACTTCGACATTCCGGATGAGGTCATGGAAAAAGTCGCGGCATCCGGCTGAGGTTCGCTCACCATTTCGCCGCCCACGTGACACTGCTTCATGATTGCCAACCTGACGGGAATCCTGGCGGCCAAAGATCCTTCACGGCTCGTTCTCGACGTCAACGGAGTGGGCTATGAGGTGTTCATCCCGCTCAGCACCTATTTCGCCCTCCCCGGCCTGCGTGCGCCTCTGACGCTGCACGTCTTCACCCACCTGCGGGAAGATGCCATTCAATTATTCGGGTTCCTGACACCCGATGAAAAAACGGCCTTTACCCTGCTGACCAAAATTTCCGGCGTGGGCGGAAAACTGGCCCTGAGCGTGTTGTCCGCCTTGAAGATTGCCGACCTGCGGGCGGCCATTCTCGCCGACGACCTGGACACACTCGCGTCGGTTCCGGGAATCGGGAAGAAATCCGCGGGCCGCATTGCCTTGGAACTCAAGGATAAAATCGCCTGTCTCGCAGATGGTACGCCGGAGGCGAGCGACGCGCCGGCGTCGTTCGACGCTCCCCGTGAGGATGCCCTGTCGGCACTGGTCAATCTGGGATACCGGCATCGCGACGTCCAAAATGCCCTCGACCAGGTAAGCCGAACGAGCCCGCCACCGACGTCACTCGACGAATTGATTCGGGAAGGCTTGAAAATTCTCTCGAAACACTAGCCGGGTCAGGATGCTCGAAGAGAAGAGTCACGTCTGCTGAGCCGGGGAGCCAAGCCGCTGGCGTTAACGATAGCGTCGCGACGCCTTCTTGTCATGCCGGGACATATTTGCCGCTTCTTTGCCTGGCCTATTGACGGTATCGGGAAGCCCCGAATAAGATAAATCTGCGTCGTGTCGGAGAAACGCTCCAAGCAGCCTGTTATCTCAGTGTATAATTGGAAGATGACCAAGGAGACTCCACGCGGGAAACATGGGGTCGAACGGGAGGTGATTTCTGGAAGCCGTCTCGCTGGTATCGCCTGCCTTGGAGTTTTAGTTGTGGTGTCGGGCGTGTCGTGTGACTCAGGCTATTCGGATGGGCTTCACAACGAAGGCCCGGCGAAGTCGGTGGCGTTCCGTAAGCCTCGACCGGAGATCGGAACGCTGGCGCCTGATTTTCAACTCATTGACTTGCAGGGGAAGCGGCAAGCGCTTCCGGACTATCACGGCAAGGTCGTGCTGCTGAACTTTTGGGCGACGTGGTGTGGTCCGTGCCGCGTCGAAATGCCGAGTATGGAAAGCTTGTATCAGAATCTCAAGGACGAAGACTTTGCCATCCTTGCGATCTCTTCCGACCCGCAAGGGAGTATCGTGACTCGACCGTTTGTCGCATCCCAAGGGCTGACCTTTCCGATCTTACATGATTCGGATTACCGGGTGAGCGGGAGTTATGGAGTCAAAACGCTCCCCATGAGCTTTTTAATCAATCGAAACGGCACGTTGACCCATCGCGTGTTTGGGGCACGGGACTGGAACAGTCCGGAGGCTCGTGAACTGATTCACGGCCTGCTCCGGGAGTCGTAACGCGATGCTCGACGCCATGAGTCACGTGTCCCTGTTTGCGGCCTTCAGTGCGGGCTTCCTCTCCTTCATCTCGCCTTGCGTGTTACCGTTGGTTCCTTCCTACGTCTCCTACATTACGGGGCTCTCCCTGGAGCAGTTGGTGGATGCGTCGGAACGGCAGCGTTTTCGCAAAGCCATTATCCTGAATTCGCTCTTGTTCGTGACGGGATTTTCTTCCGTGTTCATTGCGTTCGGCGCCTCCGCCAGTTTCGTGGGGCAAATGCTGTATGCATACCAGGATATCATTCGAAAAATCGGCGCCGTGTTGATTATTGTCTTCGGGCTCTACCTGTTGGGTTTGATCAAGTGGAGCGCGATAATGACCGAGCGCCGGCTCTTGTCGTTCGGCAGTCGGCCCGTGGGATACGTCGGCTCGTTCCTGATCGGGACGGCTTTCGCGGCCGCGTGGACGCCTTGCGTTGGGCCTATTCTGGGCGCGATTTTGGCTTATGCCAGTACCACGGAATCGATGCAGTCGGGAATTCTGCTCCTAGGGTCCTATTCCTTGGGGTTGGGGCTACCGTTTCTTGTAACCGCCTTCAGCGTCGACCGATTCCTCAACTATTTTCAAAAGGCCCGGCTCTACCTTCACGGTGTATCTCTTGCCAGCGGCGTCTGCCTGGTCCTGGTCGGCGTGATGATCTACGTCGATTCCCTGGCGCGCCTGACCAGTTTTCTCGAACGCAATGGGATTGGCTGGTATATCGGACAGTAGTCCGCGTGTGAGGGGGAGTGAGCCTTGAGCGAGGACACAACACCGCCCTGCGCCCGATCGTGCAATAAACCGTTTATTGGCACCAGGTGCCGGGGCGACACGTCACAGACGGAGTATCGCGGGGAGTTGGCGCGAAGGCGCTGGAGAGGGACGTGCCTGTTTGTCCGCACCAGGAACCCAATTGGCAGTCGGTTACCGTTGAAGAGGCTTGCAATGCCCGCCGGGTGGCTCCATTGATGGCGGTCGTCGTGGGGAAGAAAGCGGGTTTCGACCCGTTTTGGGCTAAGGAGCCACGAGGTTGTAAGGAACCACGAGATCGGGACGCCATCATCACGTTGGGCTTTTCTTTCTCAATCGCCGCCAGCAGCTCGAGCCCATCCTCCCGCAACTGATGTCGGGGATGTTGTTGAACCAATTCCATCGCCCAATCGCGTGCCCATTCCAGTGCCCCTAACTTCTGATAGGTTTTTGCCAATTCCAATTTGGACTCGATAGCCTCCTCCGTCGAGGGATAGCCGACGATTATTTTTTCGAACCGTTTTGCCGCGGCCAGGTACTGTTCTCTTCGATAATAGAACCTTCCCACGAAGAAATGGTTCTTGGCGAGGAGGCCTTGGCATTCCCTGATTTTGACCCGTGCCTCCGCTTCGTATTGGCTCGCGGGGAAGCCGTTGATGAGTTCCCAAAATTCTTCCTGAGCCTTTTTGACGGGAGTCATATCCCGGTCAATCGTTTGAATCAGCTTAAAATGACTGAGGGCCAAACGGTATTGCGCGTACGGGGCCAGGATGTGATTGCGGTGCAGGTCCAAAAAATGTTGATATTCGACGATCGCTTCCGCGTACCCCTCTTTTTCATGAAACGATTCCGCTCGTTTCAGGATGACGTTGGGATCATAGTTCATTTCGATGGTGTCCCCGACAAAAATCTGGGCATCGGTTCGCTCGGCACCTGCCGCGGCAGGGGCAGGCGCCTTGTTGTCCGAGAACATTGAACAGCCCAGGGTGAGGCAACTGGTCACGGACAGGAGCACCATCGTGACCGGATGGCGAAATACGTGCGGCATCTGCGTTGAAATCCTTAGAAAGGTTAAGCTGATCCGAAAAATAGGTGTTTAGCATAACAGAGTTCCGACCGTGAAGACAAGATTGACGGCTTGAGCAATACGGGCGCACGTTCTCCGTGCGCGAACCTGAAACCCGGGGGTTCTCCGAGCGGGTCATCGTCAATGCCCCATTCCTATACCAGTCGAATCTGCGGAACCGGCGCGTACGTTCCGGAACGGCGAGTGCCCAATGAGGAGGTGGCGACGCAATTTGCCCTCCACGATCAGGACGTCTTTCGGGTCACCGGCATACGGGCCCGGTATTGGAGCCAGGCCGGCGAAACCTGTTCGCACCTGGCCGAGCGTGCGGCTCGACAAGCCTTGGAATCCTCGGGCCTGTCGAGTGAAGCGATAGACGTCATCCTGGTATCGACCACTTCTCCGGATACCCCGTTTCCCTCCACGGCCTGTTTGCTCCAGGAACGGCTGGGCACGCGCCGCGTTGCGGCCTTCGATCTTGCGGCATCGTGCAGTGGCTTTCTTTACGGCTTGTCCATGGCCGATGCCTTTATCCGGTCAGGGCAGTTTCGAAACTGTTTGGTGGTTGCGGCCGAGGTCAAATCCCGCTTTCTCCACGTGTCCCAACCGGCGAGTGGAATACTCTTTGGCGATGGCGCCGGGGCGGTGGTGGTGACCCGGGAAGAATCGTCGAGTCGCCATGCGGCTGCGGGCATTCTGGCTATTCGACTCTATTCGGAGGGAGCCTGCCATGACCTGATCACGATTCCCGCAGGCGGATCGAGGCGCCCCATGAGCCGGGAAACGATTCGTGGTCATGAACACAGTATTCGATTGCAGGGTGGGGCGATCTATCGCGTGGCCGTCAAACGGTTGACCGAGGCGATCAGGGCGATCCTGCGTGAGACCCACACGAGCTTGTCCGAGGTGAAGCAAGTAATTACGCACCAGGCCAATGGCCGCATGCTGCACACCATTGCGAAACGGTTGGGTGTGCGCCAGGACCAATTGGTCTCTATCGTGGATCAGGTCGGCAACACCTCGTCGGCCTCTTTGCCGATGGCCTTGGATTGGGCGTACCGGCAGGGAAAATTTCGGGAAGGTGATCTCATTCTTCTTGGAGCGTTTGGCGGAGGATTAACGTGGGGAACCGCCTTGATACGATGGTAAAGAGCCTTGACAGGCAGGGCCATTCCTGAGTTGACGAATCTTCAATTTATGTCATAATGTCAAGTAGGGTTTCGCGGGTGTGCCGTGTCGGGGACGCGCATCATCCACGAGTCGGTTTTTCCACAGTTTCCACAGACCTTAGGGGGTCGGAGTGAAAAAAATTTATTTGGCCAATCCGCGTGGATTTTGCGCCGGCGTTGATCGGGCCATCGAGATCGTGGAAATGTCGCTGAAGCGCTACGGCGCTCCGATTTACGTGCGCCATGAAATCGTGCACAGCCGGCACGTCGTCAACTCACTTCACAAACGGGGAGCGGTGTTCGTCGAGGAACTGGATGAAGTCCCGGACGGCGCGCTGGTGATTTTCAGCGCCCATGGGGTGGCTCAACGGGTATGGGAAGAGGCGCGGCGGCGCAATCTGAAAGTCATCGACGCGACGTGTCCCCTGGTGATCAAAGTTCACAATGAAGTCAATCGCGATTACAACAATAATTACGAGCTCATTCTCATCGGCCATGCCGACCATCCCGAGGTGGTCGGAACCCTGGGACAGGTTCCGGATAAATTTCATCTGGTGTCGTCGGTCGAAGACGTAGAAACGCTCGAGGTTGAGAATCGGGAACACCTGTCCTACGTGACGCAAACGACGTTGAGCGTGGATGAATGCAGTGAAATCGTCGAAGCGCTCAACCGGCGTTTTCCCGGCATCAAAGGCCCGCATCAGGAAGATATCTGTTATGCCACGCAGAATCGGCAAAATGCCGTCAAAGAGCTGGCCAAATTCGTCGAATTGATCCTGGTCATCGGGTCTCCCAACAGTTCAAACTCCAACAGGCTTCGTGAATTAGCGGAACGATTCGAGGTCCCCGCCTATCTCATTGATTCCTATCAAGACATCAAGCTTGAGTGGCTCAAGGGCGTGGAAGCCATCGGGGTCACGGCCGGAGCCTCTGCACCGGAGATTCTCGTCAGTGAGGTTGTGGCGTACCTTAAGGGAGTCGGGGCCCAGGAGGTCGAAGAACTCACGGTTGTTGAGGAAGACATAGAATTTTTGCTGCCCAAAGAACTGATGATGCCCGGACAAAAGCGAAGCGAAAGGGCCCTCGTCTAGCCCGCATTCCAGCCGGTTTCCGTATCTACAGGTAGCCCACAGCATATACACGGAAACACACAATATATACACAGCATTTCCGTCAACGCCACATTATTTAGTGTAAAATCCTTGATTTTTTTGTCTTCTGTGGTACAGTTGCGCCACGAGTCCGTTTGCCCCATCACCCACCTCTCTGAGAGTTTCTCATGAAGTTGAAATCCCTCCTGGTGTCCGGATTCAAATCCTTCCCTGAAGCTCGACTCGACTTTCCCCAAGGCATTACCGCGGTGGTGGGGCCTAACGGCGTAGGGAAAAGCAACATCGTGGATGCCATTCTATGGGTCTTGGGCGAGCAAAGCACCAAGGCGCTACGAAGCGAACGCATGGAAGACGTCATTTTCAATGGGACGGAATCCCGTCAGCCATTGGGTATGGCGGAAGTCTCACTGGTTGTCAGTGACGTGACGAATCAGGAACTCGAGTCCCTGACCAATGTGATGGAGGCGTTGCCGGGAAACAAAGAGTTAATGGTCACGCGCCGGTTGTACCGTGACGGGGAAAGCGAATATTCCATCAATAAAATCCCCTGTCGGCTGAAAGATATACGTGGTCTCTTTTTGGAAGCGAGAGCCGGCACCAAGGGGCATACGGTGATCGAACAGGGCAATATCGATCAAATCCTTTCCGGGTCTCCCCAGGACCGCCGGACGTTTATAGAAGAAACGGCGGGAATCGGTCGCTTCAAAAAACAAAAGACGGAAGCGCTAAACAAACTCAAAACCACGCACCAGAATCTGACTCGCGTCCGAGACATTATTGCCGAGGTACAAAAACAGCTGCGGACCTTAAAACGCCAGGCGCAACAAGCCGAGCACTATCGGAAGCTCAAGGAAGAAGCGCGCACCCTCGAAATCCGGCTCCTGAAACACGATTTCGAAGGCCTGCGTCAGCAGCGGACGCACGTTGAATCCGAACTCGCCCGGTTGGAGTCGCGCGAAGCTGAACTCATGGCCGAGGAAGCACGCCTGACGGCGTCGTATGAGGACGCCAAGGTGTCGCTTCTCCAGGACGGGGAACTCGTCGGACACATGCAGGAAGAGCTTCGACAATTGGAACATGGCGTCGGGCAGGCGCTCACGACCATGGAAGTCGAGCGGAATCGCGCCGACTTGTTTGACCAGCAACGAACGCAAGCGTTGGAAGAACAGACTCGTCTCGTCACGGTCATCGAGCAAGCCGCGACGAGCATCGAGAGCCTTGAGGAGCAGGTTCAGCGCTCTGACGGAGACATGGCTCAGGTGACCGGACAATTGACGGAACTGGAGATGGAAGAACAGCAACAAGGTGAGCGCCGGACGTCGTTACAAACCCGGACCGAGCAAACCCGGCAACGCCTGTTCGACCTTGCCGTCGAGCGTTCGCAAACCGAAGCTCGATTGTCCAATCTCGATACCAAACAACGGGAACTGGCGAGTCGCCTCCAGGACATTCAAGACGATCAAACCCATTGCCGGCAGGAACGCTCGAACGCCGAGGCGACCCAGGCCGAGCAGAACATTCTCTTACAGCAAGTCACCCAACACCTGGCCGCCGATCGTGAAAAGCACGAAACCCTGTCGGCCGCGACGTTGGAACTCGAAGGCCGGCTTCGAGAAGTCGATCAACAACGAATTGAGGAACAAACCAACCGTGCGGCAGCCGAATCGCGGCTACGGGCTCTGCAAGCCGTGCTTCGGGAAGAGTTGGGGTATCGACAAGACCGGGAAGAAAACGATCCCTCATTACGACGGGTGTGTCAGGGGGTCAAGGAAGTGTTCGCCGAACGGTTGACGGTACCGCAAGAATATGAAGTCGCGATCGAGGCGGCATTAGGAGAGCATATTCGCGCTTGGGTGGTGCACGGGGTTGATGATGTTCTGCAAGCGCTGAAGTTTGTCACTGAACATGGTTGGGGTCGTGGGACCTTCGTGACCGTGCAACCCTCTGTTTCTTCCGTGCTCCTTGAGTCGTGGCCTGCCCTGGAAAAGGTGAAAGGGGTGTTGGGCAGGGCGGTCGACCTGATTTCCGTCCCCGAAGATCTTCAGGGTGTGTTGCATTGTCTTTTGGGCCGAGTGGTGCTGGTGGATACACTCGAACACGGTCTGTCGGCGATCAAACACGTCTCTCAATCCGATCTTGGGTTCCTGCTGCTGGTGACGCGAACCGGAGAAGTCATCGATCCCCGGGGCGTCGTGACCGGCGGTTTCTCCGGTGAGGCAAGTGGGCTGCTTCAACGACGGCGCGAAGTGCATTCGTTGGAGCAGGAACTGGACTCGATGGGCCGGCGCATTGCCGGATTTGACGATCAACGCCGGACAGTGCAGGAACAGTTCGAGACGAACAAGCAACAACGCGAAACCCTTGAAGCCTCCCTGAAAGAGTCCGAAATGAAGCAACTCGTAGTAGAGCAGGAAAGCTCCGCCCTTGCGAGTCGCCTGCAGGATCTGGCGCAACGGTTGAATGCGAATCAAGCGGAACTTGATTCGTGTCAGGAGGAACTGACTCGGGTTCGAGAGCACGAACGTCTGGCTCGAACGCGGCTCGAAGAGATCGCGCAACAACACGGCGAAGAAGAACAACGGCTGGCGGAGATGACCGCGCAACTTCAGGAGCTGGACGAAGCGATACGAGTGCTGTATGTCCGGTTGACGGAGACGCGGTTGACCTTGACCACGTACCGGGAACGTCATGAACGGGCACGGGCGGATCTGGAGCGGTTACAGGAGGAGGATCGCAGTCGGCGGGCACGGCTGCAGAGTCTTGCCGAGCAGATCGAGTCCCTTCAGAGGCAAGCCGGGCAGAGCCAGGAAGAACGTCGGCGAGCGGATGCGGTATTTCAGGAATTGGATGCCAGAAAGACGAGCCTGCAGGAAGAGCTTCGTGAGGTGGAAGAGCGACATACGAACGGCCTGGCACGGACTCGGGAATATGAACAGGGTCTCAATGAGAATCGAAAACAGTGTTCTTCGACCAGGGACACGCGGCGGGACTCGGATGTCCAGCTTGCTGAAATCCGGACGCGAATGCAAACCATCGAGGAAGCCCTAACCGGCACCTACGGGGAGTCCGTGGAGGCAAGTGGAACAGGTTCGCTGCAGACGGAGGTTTCGCAAGGGGCCGATGGTGAAGGGCCTGAGACCTGGAAGGAACGGTTGCAGACCATCCGGACCAGGATGGATCGCATGGGGGCGTTGAATTTGGCCGCGATCGACGAGCATCGGGAATTGGAAGAGCGCTATCGGTTTCTCCACGAACAGGAAGAGGATTTGTCGGAATCGATACGCTCGCTTCAAGAAATCATCGAACGCCTCAATCGAACGACGAATCGAATGTTTCAGCAGACCTTTGAAGCCCTTCAGGAAAAGTTCGGAGAAGTCTTTTCGGCCTTTTTTGCCGGAGGACAGGCGGAGTTGGTGTTGGTTCAGCCGGACCCGGAAGAAGAGGAGGAAAAGCTGGGGCTGGAGCCCGGCGTCGATATTATTGCGCAGCCTCCCGGGAAACGTCTCAGAAACCTGACGATGTTATCCGGCGGGGAAAAAGCCTTGACCGTGTTGGCCTTGCTGTTTGCCAGTTTTTTGACGAAGCCGTCGCCGTTTTGTATTTTGGACGAGGTCGATGCCCCATTGGATGAACCGAACGTGGTCCGGTTCGCTCGATTCTTGCCTCAGCTAACCCCGCTGTCACAGTTCCTCGTGATCACGCACAATAAACGCACGATGGAAGTCGCCGATTCCCTGTTTGGGGTGACCATGGAAGAGCCCGGCGTTTCAAAGTTTGTTTCCGTGCGAATCGCGGATTTTGAGACGGTGTAACGGCAAGAGGCCGGAAGATTTTGCGCGAGGGGAAAAACTCAAGGCCCCGTCTTCGTATGAAGACGGGGCCTTCTCATCTTAGTTTCGTACGCCGCTCCAGACCTTCTCAGGGTCGATTTCTTTATCAGGGTTCAAGGTTCTCGCTTTGTCGAGTAAGACCTCGGTAGTTTCAGGAACTTCCGGGTCGGAGATGCAACAGTCATCGACCGGGCAGACGGCCGCACATTGCGGTTCATCAAAATGCCCGACGCATTCGGTACAGCGTTCATGGGTAATCACGTATACGGTATCACCCTCGCCTTGTCCTTCACCCACCGCATACCCTTTTTCTTCCGCGGCACTCCGGGTTTCGAAGATCGCCTCATTCGGACATTCCGGTAAACAGGCTCCGCAATTAATACATTCTTCCGTTATCAATAACGCCATACCTTCCTCCTTTATCGAACCAGCAAGAGTCACCAACGTGATGAAGACTCTCTATTCTAGGCACCCGTGAATAGCGAGTCAACGGGACAGAAGGCCTAGAGCCCTAAGCCATTTGGACTGTTCTCCCAACGGGTTGTGGCCGTGGCTGCACTCCCTTCGCGGAACTGAAAATGACACGCGCCCGGGACGAAGCTTCTCCGGTGGCCCGTCAATCTTCAAGTTGATAGTCCCAACCCCGGATAAGAGAGGGCTTTCCCGCGACCGCCAATGCGCCCCAGAATCCTTGTCCCAAGGGGAGGTTAAAAAGAGACCAATCATCAGAAGATGAGCCTGTCTCCGAGGCTTGTCCCCGACCTGATCGGGGCTCTAATAGGAAATTGAGGATTCGGGGCGGTTCGTCGGCGGTAAAGGAAACCTTCACATTTCTCAGAGGAAAGGAGAATCCCTTTCCAATGGCTTTGACAAAAGCCTCTTTTCGGGTCCAACAACGGAAGAATGCCGCCCGTTGTTCGGCCTGAGGGAGCTCCTGGAAAGTCGCAAGTTCCTCAGGGTTACAAATGCGTTCGGCCAGTCCCGCGTAATCCAGGGATCCCCGATCCTCCTCGAGGTCGATACCGACTGCAAAATCTCGGGAAACGGCAAACACCGCCAACTGTTGGGAATGAGACACGTTAAAGTGAAGCGGTTGATCCGCGAGGTCTTGCAAAAGCGGTTTTCCAAAGGGACCCGATTGCAAACGGATGTCCCGAGGAGATGTCCGGAGGTAGCGAGCGAGAATATGCCGCAGGATGCCCCGTGCCGCCGCAAAGCGTCGTCGATGTGTGGAGCTTCTAAAGCGTTGCGCGCGTTCTTGTTCGTCAGGACTCAGGGTTTCTTGATACACTTGAAGGCGGGCGACAGGTATGTCTACAATCGCGCGCCACACGTGGATATGGCCCGCCGGAAGAAAGTTCCCGCCTTCGGGAACGTTCCCAAAGAAAGAAGATGGGGAGAACGATGGGGACAGGGAATGATTGTCGCTCATGCCTGATTCATAGCAAGACAACAAGAACAGGTCTCTCCGTGTATGAGGGATCGGAGCGGGTCGAGAAATATTGTACAGAGAAACGCATGTGTGAGGCGAGCGTTGAATAGGCCCACGCAATCAGCGGCGTATGCCGCGTTAATCACCGCCTCGGTCGTGTGGGGCGGATCGGTGGTGGCCCAGAAAGTGGCGTTGGGTGCCTTCTCCGCCGTGGAAGTGTCGGTGTTTCGAGGACTCGGCGCGTTGGCGATTCTTGTGCCGTTGTGGTGGTGGCAGGAGCAGTCCAAGACGCGTTTGACCGTGCGGGATCTCGGGGTGCTCACGGCGTTGGGGGTTGCTGTGCTTGGGAATCACCTGCTGGTGTTGTATGGGCTTCAGTACATCGGGGCCGGGTCAGCCGGCGTGATTATCGGGGCCAGCCCGGCTATTACGGCCTTTCTGTCCTCATTGCTGTTGCGGGATATCCCGTTTCGCCAAGTCTGGATCGGGTGTGCGGTGTCGTTTATTGGAGTGGCGTTGGTGTCGGGTGGCGATGCAACGGCGGATGGCGGAGCGAATCCCATGCTGGGTGGCGGGTTGATCGTGCTGGCTTTGATCAGCTGGGCCTTATATACCATCGGGAGCCGTTGGATGATGGAAGGGCTGTCGCCGCTGACGGTCAATTGGACGACGCTCTTCATCTCCATCGTCTTTCAAGTTCCGTTGCTGTGGATAGACCTCCAAGTGTTGGAGGCGGGCATCGGGAGTATTCCCCCCTCCGGTTGGGCGGCGTTGGTGTACGTCATCGTGTTTGCCACCGCACTCGGCCAGCAAGCCTGGCTCTATGGGGTATCCGGTATCGGACCTTCACGTGCCGGGATATTTACCAATTTGATTCCCGTGTCGGCACTGTTGCTGTCGTTTGTCATCCTAGGTGAATCCCTGGATCTGATCAAAGTGCTTGGCATCGGATTCGTGTTAGGCGGTGTCTGGTTGGTGAACCGCTCCTCAGAGACCTGAGGGGGGTTGATCAACCGTTGCTTGAATGGAATGATGACTTCACGATGGACAGGCTGTCGGTGCGGAACGCGTTGAACGGAAGAGAAAGGTAGAGCCGAATGTTGAAAGAGCGAATCGAGGAAGTGACGTTGGCCAACGAGTCGTTTTATCGGGCCTTTGAGAGTCTGGACATCGGGGAAATGGATAAGGTGTGGGCGCACCAGGAATACGTGACGTGCATCCATCCGGGCTGGAGCATCAGGGTCGGCTGGCCGATGGTTCGAGATTCGTGGGTCGTCATTTTCAATAACGTATTTTCCATGGGGTTTTCCCTCACGGAATTACAGGTCCAGGTCGCCGGCGACGTGGCGTGGGTGATTTGTACAGAAAATATTACCAGCCGGCACGCGGATAACACCCAAAATAGTCGAGTCGTGGCGACCAACCTGTATGAGCGCATGGATGAAGGCTGGAAGATCATCCATCATCACGGCTCCCTGTTAATGGAATAGAAACATGGTAGGCCCTCGCGGTGGTCCGTCGAGGAGGGCCCGCGATTCATTCGGGATGGCACGGAGGCCGTCCCCTACAATAACCACAATGTAGGGGTTGTTCGTCCCGGTTAGTGCGGGACGGCGAGAGTGCCCTGCCATTCTACGACGATCGCATCCCGTTCCACCATCGTCATGCCGTTATATTTGCGGAACATCCCTTTGCCACCTTTTTTGCGCCGCCAGGTCACAAAGTCGGCAAAATGGTCTTTGCATACGGTGCCCGTTCCGGCCGGGGCATAGCTTTGGTTCGCGCATCCTTCGATCATACAAGATTGAGCAATCATGCGGTTGACTCCTTCGTGATTTGGGCAGACACGCCGGTCCGCCCCTGCGTTCCAGTATGCCCAACCGACACGCAACGGTGCAACGACGCGGGGATGTAAAGAACAACGATCGTTGTTCCTTACTTGCATTTTCGTTGACGGTCTGGCTATCGTAGCCGCCAACTTGATTCGAGTGAAAAAGCCATTTTGAACGGTTTGAGAAAGGAGAGTGACTTGTGGCAACAGCGAAAGAAGTTTTTGAGAAAGTAAAAGCGGCCGCTCTGGCGGCGACCGGATCGGATGAACGCGCCTTACAAATCGATTATGAAGCCTTGGAGCAGAAAATGACAGCGGTTCTGGGAAACCGGACCGTCGCCCTCTTGCACATCAACCAATATTTGCCGGAAGGGTATGAAGACCAAGGCCACTTCAATGCGGTCGCCGTGACGGAGGGGAACGTGGTCTATGACATGGTCATCGGCGATCAATATTTTCGCTATGATATTTTTTCCGCTGCCGATCTGAACAAGTTCCAGGCCATTGACGGCATTTATAAAGATGAGGAAAAACGAGAAGAAATTTCCTTTTTGAGTTTGCGGCTCCAGCATGGGGACGAAGCGCATATTTTGTTGGGATTGAATGACGACCAGCGCGCCAGCATCCTGGCCGTCGCCGAAAAGCTTTCGTCAGCCCGCCATCCGGAACCGTCTTGTCCCGTTTGATTCTGTAACCATTGCAATGGCGCTTGATAGGTGAGGCACCGTCACCGGGGCCGCCATACACAGGGCGATGCCGGCGAGAACGCCCCGGTGCAGGGTTTCGTCGTGAACGTGGAGCCGTATCCTCAGTCTGCTGCTCTCCCGCGGGAGTCTGCCGGCCCGCGCGATTGCCGGGAGTCGAATCTGTGAGGGCACCGAATGACTGAGACAGGGGGCCTACGCGCCATCGCGCCCGGGCGTCGCTCGTCAGTGCAGGGTGGCCGCTCCCACTCCTTCCTCCTCTAATTATCATCAGGGAACCGTTGATACGATTTCAAGCACGTCTGCCAGTTCGTCTGATGAGACGGGTGGAAGTCTGGGACAAACGTAGCATGAAGCGGTCGTGAGAACACGATCACGGCGCCACCGAGCCCTCCCTGTCGTCCTCAAAGAGAGAAGAAGGCACCTCCTTCTGGCGTCACGCTCCGCTTGCGACGGAGTGCCGCCGTGGCGTATTCTGCAGGTGATGGGCGAAACGATCTTTCAAAAAATCCTGAACCACCAGATTCCGTGCCATAAGGTCTATGAAGATGAGCACGTGCTGGCTTTCTTAGATATCTATCCGCTATCCCACGGTCATACTCTGGTCATCCCGAAAGAGCCGGCTGAAACCTTGGATCAACTGTCGGATGAATCCGCCGCCGCCGTCGGTCGAGTGTTGCCGCGGCTGTGCCGTGCGGTGCGCAAGGCCACGGGGACCAGGCATTTTAACGTCCTCCAAAATAATGGCGCCCCGGCTCACCAAGCCGTGGGGCACGTGCACTTCCACATCATCCCGAAAGAAGATGATGGATCAGGCTTGGGCATAGGGTGGAACGTCAAGTCGCTCGACGAAGGCGCTACGCTGGCCGCGAAGATCGCCGCTTGCCTGGAACCCTGAACGCGTTGTGACGAATCCCCTCCCGGAGTGAACGCACGTCCGTTGCTTCGATGGCCTTCTGCAATGGATCACTTGTGATGGGCACAAACCGACGGTTCATCTGAAGAAAAAGCCCGTTCATGGGGAATGCATTGCCGTGAATGTTCCCGTCCCCTATACTGGCCATAAACTCCCAATCCAAAATCCACCATGACCGTTCCCGTCCCCTATACTGGCCCAAACCTTGTGTTTGGAAGCCGAAGAACATGACGGATACTGCCGTAAGCCTGATTGCGCACCCCATAGGTTTTATCACGGGCGCGATTCTCTATGCCATGATTCTGGTCCTGGTGTTGCAGACGCCCCGGACATCCGTCTCGCGAAACGTGGAAGGGGGGCGGGTGACGCCGTTAAGGCGATTGTCGCTGTGGACCGCCATATTGGGGTTGCTATGGAACGTGGGCGGGCTGGCTTCGTTTCTTCTTCCGGCCGTGGCGCCCGATTGGCTGAAACACGTTCTGCAAGTGACGGCGCTGTCCGCCCTGGGGTTTCTCCCGGCCGTGGTGGTGCATTCCTTTCTGCAATCCGGTATGCGTCAAGGCGACAGGTGGAACCGGCACATCCTGCTCGCGGGGGCGTATACGTTAAGCGCCGGAGCAGGAGTGTTCAATGCTCTGGCCGTCATACCGGGGACAACCGTCGTTGCGGTCGAGGCGGTGATTCTGTTGGCCATGGGCTTTGTCCTGCTGCTTGTGGTCGTGCTGGCCGATACCGTCCGGCGGCAAGGGTGGGATCACCACGCCGGGGTTGTGACGCTGGCCGCGATTGCCGCGGCTGCGATACCGTTCAGCCACCATCAATCCGGCGAATACGCGTGGTGGGTGGAGTTGATCGGGCACCACGCGTCATTGCCTTTGGCCTTAGCCATTTTGTATCAGGACTTCCGTTTTGCCTTCGGAGACATCTTTTTAAAACGTGCGCTCTCGCTCATTGGCTTGGTCGGCATTGCGACGGGGCTCTACGTGGGGCTGGGGGGGTGGCACTTCGCGTCTCGTTCGGAGCAGCCGAGCCCGTTCATGGACGGAACCCTGATCGGGTTGTGGATCGGGACGGCGTTGCTCTATCCCTATTTATCTCGAGGGGTGTCATGGGTCGTCGATACGGTCGTCTTACGACGACCGGATTACGAAAAATTCCGACAAGACGTTGCGCGGGAAATTATGCGAAGAGACACGCCGGAAGCCATTCTGGAGCGATGTTGTGCGATGCTGAAACATGTGCTGTTCACGGAGGAGATCGAATGGTCTTCCGTGGGGCCGCAGGAATGGAAGCGCGAAGGGTCACCGTATCGTTCCCTGGTCTCGTCGAGAAATCCGATCGCGACACGTGAAGCCTCCGACGTCATCGTGGATATTCCGACAGTCGATCCTCCCCAATATTTCATCAGGATCGGGCCGCTCCCGCATGGGCGGAGGCTCTTATCGGATGACTTGTATCACCTGGAATTATTGGCGAATCTGCTTTCCCGACGTATTACGACGGTGAGGGTCACACATGAACGCTGTGCGCAAGCCTTTAGGGAACAGGAAGTACAGAAGTTGGCCACCGAATCGGAATTGCGGGCGTTGCGCGCGCAATTGCATCCCCATTTCCTCTTCAATGCCCTCACCACGATCGGCTATTTGATAGAGACGTCTCCGGCAAAGGCCGTTGACACGCTCATGCGATTGACCGACCTCTTGCGAAGCGTGTTAATGCGGTTGGACAAAGAATTGACGACCGTAGGGCACGAAATGGATTTAATACAGGCCTATCTGGATATTGAGCAGATGCGTTTCGAAGATCGGTTGACGGTCCATATCGACATTCCGGAGTCGGTGCGTGACGTGCCGATCCCCGCGTTGATCGTACAACCATTGGTCGAGAACGCCGTCAAGCACGGCGTTCAGCCCTCGGCCGGCGGGGGACAGGTCCGGATTACGGCCTGGATTGAGGAAGCGGGCGATGGCCGGGAACGGCGTCCCTCCACGCTGCTGCACCTTCAAGTATGGAACACGGGGGGCGCAACGGGCCGCGTCCGTAATGGGAATGACCGGGGAACCGGGCTGGGGCTGTCCAATATCAAACAACGGTTGTTGCTGCACTATGACGAACGCGCAACGGTAGACATCAACAGTAGCCCGGAGCATGGAACGGTCGTGAACCTCCTGCTTCCACTTGACGGTCATGAGGCGACGCGCGCCCCATCGCTTCACCAAGGACGTGGAGAGCGACTGGCATGAGCATGACGTTACGTGTGATCGTGGCTGATGATGAACGTCCGGCGAGGCAATTTCTTGTGACCATGCTGCGATCATTTGACGACGTCGATATTGTGGGGGAAGCCCAAACCGGCACAGAGGCCATTCGATTGATTGAACGCACGCAACCCGATCTGGCCTTGCTCGATTTGCAAATGCCGGAAATGGATGGGCTGTCCATCGTCCGGTCCTTGCGCCACGGGCGAATCCCGCTGGTGGCCTTTGTCACGGCGTTTGATGAGTACGCTGTCAGTGCCTTTGAACTTGAAGCGTTGGACTACCTTCTCAAACCCGTTGATCGAGACCGCCTCCGCAAAACGATCGATCGTGCCCATGAACGACTCGAACGGGATGCCTTGGCAGAGCAGGAACCCTTCGACTCCGCTCAGGGCAGGCGTGACAAGCCGTCCGCACCGGCGGAACGGGCATCTCCGGCGCTTGCAGCGCACTATATCGATCGGTTGCCCATTCGAAAACAGGACGATATTTATCTGTTACCCGTTCACCATATTGCCTCGGCGGTCTCGGAGGGTGAACTGATGCACGTGACCACGTTTGGCAAGGAACGCTATACGATGAACTATCGCTTGAAAACATTGGAAGCCAAGCTGGACCCCAAGCGGTTTCTTCGAGTCGGTCGCGGAGCCTTGGTCAACGTCGAGGCCATCAGGAAGATCACTCCCATGCCGGGAGGATCCTATGTTGTGACCTTGACGAATACGCAACAAATACGAGTAAGCCGCAGTCAGTCTCGAGCACTCCGCGGCCATCTTCTGCGCGTGTAATGCGTGTTCTTCCTCCCTCTCCCCGAGGGAGAGGGCTGGGGTGAGGGGGAGGTAGAGCCGGGAGAAATGATACAGGATCATAAATTACTGGATTCCCGTTTCCGCGTGAAAGAAGAAAGATAAAGGAGGTTTGCAGGATGAAGCACGTCCGGATGGTTCTCGTGATGGCGAGTGCCTTGCTGGTCATGAGCCCCCCGTTTGTATGGAGCCAAGTCGGTGATTCCACCCATGGCCATGTCGACGATCCCACCCATGAGTTGGATCATCTGGAGGATGAACAGGTGGAGGTCCTGGAAACCGTGCACGTGCATGGATTCAGGTTGAACAAGGACCAACAGCTTGGTCCGATCCCCAAGTACACCCCGTGGCCCACCATGCCGCCGGCGTTACAAGGACAGGCAGTCGATGAGTGGATGAAAGCCCGCATTCTCGTCAGCAAGACGGCGGAGACCACGCTCGTGGTTTTGGTGCCTGCGAAAAATCGACTCATCAATCTGGCCGGAGTACAAGCGCTCAAACAATGGACGTTCGATCCCCAAATGAACGGCGACGATCCCGTTGATGGAGAATTGACGGTCAGACTTCACTTCAGAACGCAGGAGAGATAGCTGGGATTGTCGGGTTACGCTACGCCAACCCGACCTACGGTTTCTATAAGAAGGGACCTGGAAAAGTAAGACCGTCTTCTTCCTCCCCTTTGTAAGGGGAGGGCAGGGTGGGGTAGAGCCACACGTCCATGGAGTTGGGGAGTCGTCGGCCTAGCTCACAGAGTCTACCTCCCCGCACCCCTCCTACAAAGGAGGGGGAACAGAAAAGTCGATATCAGACACATCTTTTTCCCCAGCACGGAGCGCAAGCGCAATGTGCGGACGATACACCTTAACCTGCACGCCCGACGTTCTCACGGAAGCGTTTCGACTCGAAGCCATCCCGGTCCTCCCCCCGCGCTATAACGTGGCGCCCTCCCAATGGGTCGCCTGCGTGAGAGCGGGGCTCCGGGAACGGAAACGTGAAGCGATCATGCTGCGGTGGGGCTTAATCCCCTCGTGGGCCAGGGATCCCGCCATGGGGATGAAGCTCATCAATGCCAGGGCGGAAACCGTAGCGGAAAAGCCATCGTTTCAAAAGTCGTTTCGAGAACGTCGCTGTCTGGTGCCGGCGGACGGCTACTATGAATGGAAACGGGAAGGCGCAAGAAAGCAGCCCTACTATATTCGGTTGAAAAATGGGCGCCCGTTTGCGTTTGCCGGGCTGTGGAGTCGGTGGAATGGTGAAGATGGGAAGACCATAGAATCGTGCGCGATCCTCACCACCACGCCCAACGAACGTCTGGCCTCGATTCATGACCGGATGCCGGTCATTGTCCATCCCGGGGCGTATGAGCCGTGGCTCGATTCCGGGTTGCAGGATACGACTCGTCTTGTCCCGTTCCTGACGCCTTACCCCGCAGACGCCATGATCGCGGTTCCGGTCGGCAGGCGGGTCAATGATCCACGAGTGGATGACGCGCGGTGTCTCGAAGCCTTGGACGAACCGTCAAGCAGTGGGGCCTGACCGCGCTGCCGTCCGGATAAATCGCCCTGCAGTTCTGATGAGGAAACGCCGTGGCAACCATTTTATCACCAACGCCGTCAGCCGGCCTTGCCAGCCGATGGTGACAACGGGATGCTTGTTCCGTAACGCGGCCAGGGACACGTGCGCAACCTGATCAGCCGTTTGCATGGAAATACGGCTAGTGGGACGAAAGCCGGCGGAGGTATGAAAATCGGTCTCCGTTTGTCCCGGGCAACAGGCTTGAATCAGAACGCCGGTATCGCGCGTTTCCTCGGCCAACGCTTCTGAAAACGACACCAGGAACGCTTTGGTGGCGGCATATTCCGCGAAATACGGGATAGGGAGCAGGCCGACGATGGAGGCCACGTTGATAATGGTCCCGGACCCGCGCTCGATCATCCCCGGCAGAAACAACCGAATACTTTCCACCACGGTTTGAACGTGCAGATGAAGCATCTCCTGGATACGCGGCAGTGGTTGAGCGACGAATTCCCCGTACAAGCCAAAACCGGCGTTATTGATCAGCATATCCGGGGTCTGCCGGTATCGCCGGCTTTCCACGAATAATTGATGAGCGGCATCGGGTTGGGCCAGATCGGCGATGAACACGTGGGCCTGAACGCGGTGGTTCGTCTCGAGTTCACGGGAAAGGGTCGTGAGGCGCATCTCGTCACGGGAGACCAGCAACAAGTCATAGCCCCGTCTTGCAAGGAGGCGGGCATACGCGGCTCCGATCCCTCGTGAGGCTCCGGTGAGGATGGCAAAAGGATTCAGACCGTCGGCCATATCATGCGGTCAGCGGAACAGTACACCGAGGCAGGATGTCTTGTTCCGCTCGTTCCAGATCTTCGGGAAAGTCGATCTCGATCCACGGCAGGCCCCCGACTTTCTCGACCCCCACGGGGATTTCACGGAAAAAATCTTCCAACGCGTCTTCGTATTCCATATCCAGTCGTCCCTGATCCACGCGCCGCTCCACCGATTGCAGCAACCGCGGCACGGCAGCATGCTCCACGCGTAAAAACCCGACGCCTTCGCCCACCAGGTCATACTCGTCCGGCACGTGCTTGGACAACGCCACCACCCGTCCCTGCCGCACCACGACCATACATTCTTCGGTTTCTTGCGCCACCGTTTCATCCATCAACAGGGCATTGGGATGCGAAGAGGCGACCAGTCGCGCGAGGACGGCGGGATGAAACAGGACGTCGGCATCCATGATCACCACGTCGTCGTCCAACGCTCCTCGGGCCGTCCACAACGAGCCGATGCTCCCCCGTTCGAAATCCTCATTGACCAGGAACGTCACGTCCATTGTGGAGGGGTATGACGCCACGGCCTCGCGAATGCTTTCTTGTTTGTACCCGACTACCACACAGATTCGGGTCACGCCCAGAGGCAACAGGGAATCGAAATAGCGATACAGAAGCGGCTTCCCCCCGATTTCAATCAAACACTTGGGGCGATGCCTGGTCAGGACGTGCAGCCGCCTCCCCAGCCCGGCAGCCAGGATGACCGCTTTCATGTTGACCGGCGCTCGTGCTTCAACACCTCTTCAAACGCACCCAGAAATCCGTCCACGTGTGTTGCCTGCAAGGCCCCCATGTTCGCCACGCGGAAGATTTCCGACTCTAAATGTCCCTGACCGGCATAAATGACGTAGCCGCGCTCCTTCAGGCGGTCATGGAGGACGGCGTACGTCAGTCCTTCCGGCAAATAAAACGCCGTCAACGAATTCGACTGACGCTCGGGGGGAAGCACGGCCCGCACTCCGAGGGTTTCCATGCGTTCCCGGATCAAAGCGGCCATGCGGCCGTAACGCTGGATTCGATTCGCCACCCCCTCTTCCAGGAGTTCCGACAAGGCTACATCAAACGCGGCATACAACTGGACGGCCGGCGTAAAGGGGACCATGCCGTTTTCTTGCGCCGTGTAATAATTTCCCAGGTTCAAATACCACGAGCGTTTGGGATACTTCACCACGTTTTCCATAAAGCCTTTGCGAACCAGGACGAACGAAACCCCCGGAAATCCCTGAATGCACTTTCCCGCGGTCCCGGCTACCATGTACATGTGACGACCGGCAATATCGAGGGGTTCTCCGCCCAACCCGCTGACGGCATCCACGATAAAGACGGCCCCGCGGCTGTCGACGTGTTCGGCAATTTCGTGAACCGGGTTGACAAGCCCCAGCGTGGTTTCATGATGCACCATGACCACCCCATGTGCCGCCGGCTCTTGCTTCAAAGACCTTAGAATCTTTTCCGGGTCGGGCGGGGTATCCCACTTGCATTTGATTTCGGCGATCCCGAGGCGTTGCGTCGCAATGATGGACGAAATCCGTTCTCCGTACACCCCGTTATTGACGTGAATCAGCCGCTTTCCCGGAGGCAGACTTGACATGATGGAAGCTTCCACCGCGGCGGTGCCCGAGCCGGTCAGCAGAATCGCGGTGTAGTCCGATTCCGCGCTCGGCACAAAGGCTCCCAGCAGCTTTCGACGGATATTGCCGATCAATTCCGCGCATTCGGATTCCCGGTGACAGATATCCGGCCCCATCAAGGCGTTTCTGACGCGGTCCGAGACGTTTACCGGACCTGGATTGAGCAGTATCATGAGCTTGATCTCATCCTATGTTCCCTCACCCTTCCCTCTCCCAAGGGGAGAGGGTTCCATTGTTGCTAATCTGGCCCCACGGCCGCACGAAACCGTTCGGTAATATCAGGCGGATCCAACGCGACCCGATCCGCGTCTTCGATCTGCTCGTTGACTTTGATCAGCAGGAAATGCGGACCATCGTTGGCGAGCATATGTTTGAATTCATACATGATATCTTCCCGTTCCCAAACCCGTTCGACCGTGGCGTACCCGGCCGCTTTGGCGACCTGGTCCAGCCGCACGACTCGCGAATAGGACGGCTGATTGCCGGTCGTCCCATACACCTCGTTATCGAACACGACGTGCGTCAGGTTCTTGGGGCGTACGGCGCCGATCGTGGCCAACGTGCCCATCCCCATGAGCACGTTCCCGTCGCCGTCAAACACCACGACCTGCTGATCCGGTTTGGCCAAGGCCAGCCCCAACCCGATGGACGCCGCGACGCCCATCGACCCGATCATGTAAAAGGTGCCGGCCCGGTCCTTGATTTTCTGGGCTTCCCGCGAAGGGAACCCATTACACACGATCACCGGTTGATCGACAAGAATGTCAAAAAGGGACTGAATCGCCTGAGCCCTGCTCTGCATCACCCCTTCTTCAGGTCGCATAGTCTTCAGCCTTCTCTCGTCCGCCACCCATTACGGTTGGATCGTTTTCACCACGCCCTTTTTCAAGAACAACGCCACGGGAATGCGTTGTTCCATGAAGGTCTGCGCGGTCCATCGCAGATCTTCGACCAGGGTTTCCGAAGACAATGTTCGATACGGAATCCGGATCGTCTCCATCAACTGCGGCATGGTTTGCCCCATCACCAGATGTTCGGGCGCATCTTTCCCTTCGAATCCCCTCCAGGAAATAATCAGCAGGCACGGGATCCGGTAGATCAGGTGGAGTGACATCAGCACGTTCATGGCGTTCCCCAGCCCTGAATTCTGCATGAGGACCACGGGGATTTTCCCGCCCAAAAACGCCCCCGCGGCCATGGCCACCGCCTCGTCTTCACGAACCGACGGCGTATAGAGCCGGCGATCGCTCAGCACTTCAATGATACCGCCCAGAATGGTGTCCGGGACGCCGGTAAAAAAATCAAATCCGATATCCTGGAGCGCCTTCACAAAATCATCGCTGTCGACTACGGTCATAACGTCGTTCCCGGCTATGGGCATTTATCGTTGATACGTACAGGACATGGCAATCCTGAGAAAATACCAGACGCCTCACCCGCTTCTCAACATGCCGATTGTTTTTGCATCCGCCCCTCACGATTGCGGACATTTGATGCGACAAGGTACACTGGCAGGCGTGATTCACGCAGCCTTGGGTGGATCATGAGGAGTGTGAAGGGCATGAAACGCGCGCAGCAAGGATATACGAAACAACACGCCGAAAGCGGGATTGCCGCGCCTCTTCCCCCCTTGGAAACCTGGCCCAACCAATTCCCCGGTTATGAGATCACGATCGAGATCCCGGAATACACCGCCATCTGTCCGAAAACCGGACTCCCGGACTTCGGCACGATCACGATTCACTACATGCCGCAAAAAGCCTGCGTCGAACTCAAGTCGCTGAAGCTCTACATCAATGCCTATCGCAACGTCGGCATCTTTTACGAAAACGCCGTCAACAGGATCCTTCAGGATTTCGTGAAAGCCTGCCGGCCCGAATGGGCCATCGTGACCGGCACCTTTACGGCCCGCGGCGGGCTCAGCAGCACCATTCGAGCGACATACCCGCAAGAAAAACGCGGATCATGACAGGTTGACTATTTCCGACGCCCTGCGTACGTTGAACGCAACATTCCATAGGCAGGCAATGGGTCTCACCTTCATCAAAGCCAGTATCATCAACCCCGCGAATCCTCGCAGAAAGACCCATCTGGAATTTTTGGTGGATTCGGGAGCGATTTACTCCGTCGTCCCCAAGAAACGCTTGAAACGAATCGGCATCGAACCGCACGGCACGCGGGTCTTCACACTCGCCGATGGGACCCACATGACCAGAGAAATCGGGGATGCGATCTTTGCCATCAACGGAGAGCGAGCGGCCTCCCCCGTCATTTTCGGCGAGGATGGCGACAGCCTCCTGTTCGGCATGGTCTCCCTCGAAGCTCTGGGACTGATCCTCGACCCGATCCGGCGCGAACTCCGGCCCCTCCCCATGGTCCTCGGATAAGAGGACTGAACTTTCAATTGTGAAATGATAGAGTTCGAACGAGCCCGAAAAACTTTACAAGAGGAAACCCAAAATGGCCAAATTGATTTTCTGCTTTGATGGTACCTGCAATGACCCCGGCGACGCAGGAGACTTTTTTGCAGATGGAAGCATCAGCAATGTGCTGAAACTTCATGCCCTGTTCGATGGTAATTTGCAGAATAAGCCCAATCGAAATCTTCTTGGGCAGCACAGTTTTTACTATTCCGGCATCGGCACTCGCGGCAGTTGGTGTAAGCAAAAATGGAACGCTCTGTTTGCACCGCCCTCTGGCGATATGGAAGACATCATTGAACAGGCAAAAAATGATCTGCAGCAATTCAAGGATGGAGATGCTGTATACGTTTTCGGTTTCAGCCGTGGCGCGGCCATTGCCAGAATGTTTGCTGCAAAAATTCGCGAGCACAATAAAAAGGTCAAGTCTGTCAAGTTTTTGGGTGTGTTTGACACGGTGGCAGCGACCAAGGGCTCCCTGGATTTACAGAAAGGAACTTTCCCCGCCAGTGGAATTGTTTTTGAAAACGGGACATTGGGTGGACATGTAGAATCTGCTGTACATCTGGTTTCCATAGACGAAAAGCGTGTGGCTTTTCAGCCGACACTTTTTAATCATCGGGAGAATGTGAAGGAAGTCTGGTTCGCTGGCGTACATTCCGATATTGGTGGCGGCTATTGGTTTGACGGGCTTTCCGACATTACACTGAGATTTATGTGCGAAGAAGCCGAAAACGGGGGGTTAACACTCCTGGATCCCCCAAAGATTTATTATAGGGGATTGCAAGAAAAGAACGAACGTAAAGACGAAGCGATATGTAGAGACGACATTGAGATTCATCCCTTGCACAGGGGTATCATGCACGAACAACAACGAGCCAGCCTTATTGCAAAGACAACACTGGCCCCCCGTTTCGTGCGCGTCAACGTGAATGACAAGCCGTCGTCTAAGCACCTACCTATAATTCACCACACCGTCCTCGACCGCTTCAACGAAGTAACTGGCTACCGGCCTTACGCCTTGCGTAACAGGAAATATTTGATAGTAGATGAGAACGGGAGGATTGACAAGACCAAACGATTGGGGATAGCAGGACTTCGCCACTGATGATGAGTATAGTAAGGTAGGCAATATCGACCTGCGGGGGCAAGTGATTGGCTACACCCTATAACTTAAGGCACCGTGCATCAACCAAAAAACCAGTCCAATCATAGGCTTCTACTCCTTACAGTCTTCTAATTTTTTTAACTCGATGGAGGCGTTGCCTAGGCCCCTGGATGTGCTACCAGTAAAAAGCCTGTGGAATTGCGTCTCATAGAGCCTGCCATGTGCTTTTTTATCTAGGATCCCTTTGTCAAGGCGAAGTTTCACACACTGTTCCTCGCCGTCTCCACGAAGAGGCCTTAGCTGGTAGTAATGGCCATTTGTCAACCAATGACCTATAACCGGATCTTCAGCATCTAGAACTAGAACGTCTTGATCAGCATCTTGTTTAGATTCATAGAGGTGCACTTCAATATAACCTTCTGACTCTGCTTTGTGGATAGCCTCTACACGACTCATCTGATCCTCTAGTTTCTGTGCTCGATCTTTTATGGGTTGGATATTCTCCTGCACCATGGATTCAATACTCTCCCGAAGCTTGCTATACTTACCGTCCTTGAGTTCCTTGATGTATTTAGGCTCAATCGGATGATTCTCAGCGAATTCATTTTCATCTACAACAACAAATTTTCCGTCGGCGATCTGATCTCTCAGAAACTTCCCATCCTCGAGGGATTTTTTCACCGTTGGAACAACGAAATCGTTCACCAGTGTTTCTCTGGCGAGATAGACGCCAAAAAGAATTAACACTGTGATCAGTGGCCCAATCACCTGGCCTATGAAACCTTTAGGCACAGCATCTTTCCTTTCCATATCTGCTTCACGACTTACCACGGTTCTAGCGTCCGTCCCAGTACTCAACTGCCATTTTCAAGCAAGAGTTCCCACGTGAGGTATAGTCTCATCCGCTCCGAGAGTTCTCGCTCGAGGTTAGATGCCGGTATACGGCTTGGGACAAAGCTTCCCTTCATTTTTTGTCATGACAACCGCAAGAGTCAAGAAGAAGTAAAGCCGTCTTCGAAATAATTGAGCCTGTGAAGATGCAGGAACGTCGGAACGGATTTAACGGCCGCTGTAGAATTCGCTGATCCGCGTCACCACCGCTTCCATCTGAGCATCGGTGAGTTCGGGATACACCGGCAGGGACAACACTTCCTGAGCCAGTTGCTCGGAAACCGGAAGATCCCCCTTGGAATAGCCGAGCGGTTGGTAACATTCCTGTAGGTGCAGGGGGACGGGGTAATATACTTTATGGCCGATCTCGTGTTCCTTCAAATAGGCCATCAACTCGTCTCGTCTTTGAGCACGCAGGGTATACTGGTTAAAGACGTGGACGTTGTCTGGATCCGTTGCCGGCAACGTCACGTGCTCCAGTAACCCGGCTTCGGTCAAAAGCCGATTGTAGTTCGCCGCGTTCCGGGCTCGTTTCGCGTTCCAATTGTCCAGGTGTTGCAGCTTGACCCGCAAGACCGCCGCCTCAAGGGCATCCAGCCGGCTGTTGAGCCCGATATGATCGTGATGGTAATCCGACCGGCTCCCGTGGACCCGCAACGCGAGGAGCAATTCACGGAGGTCCCCGTCATTCGTGACGATCAACCCGCCGTCACCCACGCCTCCGAGGTTTTTCGACGGGAAAAAGCTGAAGCACCCCGAATACCCGAAGGTCCCGGCGTTTCGACCACGGCGACTGGCGCCGATGGATTGGCAAGCGTCTTCAATGACCGCGATGCCGTGTCGATCAGCCAGCTCCATGAGGGGCTCCATGGCGGCACACTGACCGAAGAGATGCACCGGGATGATGGCTTTCGTGCGAGGGGTGATCTTCTGCTCGATCTGTTCGGTATCGATCGTAAACGTATCGGCCCGGACGTCCACGAACACGGGCACCGCGTACAAACGCGAGATGCCGCCGGCCGTGGAAAAGAAGGTAAACGGCACGGTGATCACTTCATCGCCGGGTTTCACCCCCGCCGCCATTAAGGAAAGCAGCAAGGCGTCGCTACCCGAGGCCACACCGATGGCGTACCGGCACCCGAGGTACTCGGCAATGGCCGATTCGAAGGCCTCGACCCGGCGACCCAGCACGAAGCTCTGTTCCTGACAGACCTCTTCGATCGCCGCCAGGACGTCCGAACGGATCTGCTGGAATTGGGCCTGTAAATCCAACAAAGGAACCTTCACGAACCGCATCGCTCCTGTTATCATGGGTCGATTGTGGACAACGTATTCAAGCATACCTGATGGGAACGAGCAAGTCGGAAACATCGTTTCCTCTTGCTCCCCCTTATCTCCACACGATTGGTGAACGTGATGAACTATTGCAGCGCCTGCGGAGCACCCCTCGTCATGAAAATCCCCGAGGGGGATTCGTTGCTCCGGTTCGTCTGTGAACGATGTCACGCCGTTCACTATGAAAATCCCAAAATCGTGGTGGGCTGTCTTCCCGAATGGGAGGACCGGATCCTCTTGTGCAAGCGGGCTATCGAACCGCGTTCCGGACTGTGGACGTTTCCCGCGGGATTCATGGAAAAGGACGAAACCCTGGAAGAAGCCGCGGCTCGGGAGACCCTGGAAGAGGCCGAAGCCGAGGTTGAGATCTCCCGGCTGTACGCGGTCTTCAGCATCCCTCACGTGAGCCAGGTGTACGTCGTGTTTCGCGGAACCATGAAAACGGCCGCATTCGGTGTGGGGATGGAAAGCATGGAAGTCGCTCTGTTCAAACGAGACGAGGTTCCGTGGTCGAAGCTGGCGTTTCGGGTGATTCACGAGATACTGGAGCGCTATTGCAAAGACGGCACACAGGCTCCGGTTCACATCGGAACGATCCGGCCCTCTGCTCAACCCTGACCCGTTACTCGTGACCGGCGGCCTGGGCGAGATTGGCTGCGGAAAACGGGTCACGAGGCCGCATATATGATGACGCCATACCGTGCCGTTTTCCCGATGGCGATCCACACCAACGCCGCCAGCCAATGCACGCGGAGCCACCCGCCGGCCAGACATAACGAATCTCCCACCACCGGGACCCACGACAAGAGCAGGGCCGGGCTCCCCCATTGCTGCAACCACCGGATAGACCGCTGATGCCGGGGTCGGGTGAACCCTGAGGCCGGATACCACCACCCGAACAAACGTCCGAAGCCCCACGTGCTCATCCCGCCCAATGTATTCCCCGCCGAGGCCACTGCCAAGAGGGTCCATGGATCATACTCACCACGAACGGCCAATATGGCCAACACGGCCTCGGACCCGCCGGGGAGCAACGTGGCGGCAAGGAAGGCGCTCAGAAACAAAGCCCACAGGCCGGACCCTTCAAAGATCATGAGACTGCATCACGATTATGATTCCTCCACCCAAAACACCGGATCCCCGACCACGATCTCGCCATCGTCCAATACCTCACCAAACGCCCCACCGGCCCAGGATCGGGACATGGCGGCTTGCAGTCCGGGCCAGGCTTCCTCCATGCGTTCACACGGCTTGGTTTCACCCAGGATGCGAATGCGACACGACCCGATCCCGAGGACGCGCTTCCTGGAACGGGATAAGCTGAGGCCGCGGACCAACAAATTCGCCCGGCGCGCCGACGGCGGCAACGTACCGGAAACTTCCGTCATCAACTCCTCCCAGATTTCCCGTTCAAGGATCGTAACCTGTCGCCTGCCGCCTTGATTCGCATTGCCGATCAGTCCCTCTCCCGATTGCAGGGTCGCCTGGTCCACGCAGTCCATGGAACCACGCTTCATGCGCTTGATCCAAATGGCTTCAAGTCGTCCTGCTGCTCCCCGCGTCTTTTTGGACACGATCTTGTCCCGATTTCACCGGAATTCGTTTTGACTCTCCGGTACAGACGTCTTATAGTAAATTATGGTGCGACAGAATAGCCGACGCCAACCCGAAATCCAAACCGCCAAATCAAGAGGTGTGCGGCCGCACGTCCTTCTGCTCCTACTGGGAGGAAGCCTGTTGGGGCTCTGGTCCGGACAGGCCTTGGCCGAACATCCTTCCCAGCTTCCCATGCCGTTTGAAGTGGTCAAAACGTTGGTGGGAACCTGGCAGGGCAGCAAACAGGCGCTCGACGGGCAGGAAACCATCATCGTGGAATATGCCTTAACGGCAAGGGGCACGGCGGTGATCGAACGCGTTTTTCCCGGTACACCCAAGGAAATGATCTCGATCTATACGCAGGACGGGCACCAGATGGTCATGACGCATTACTGCCTGTTGGGCAATCAGCCACGGATGAGAACGAGCAGCCCGGTGACGGGAAATTCCATTACCATGTCCTATATCGACGGCACGGGCATGCATTCCTTGCAGAACAAACACATGCACGAACTCACCCTCACCTTGATCGACGACCGTCATATCAACCAGGAATGGACCGTCTACGAAAACGGCCGGGAAACTGCCACCCATTCGTTTGCCTTTGCCCGGCAATAAGAACTCCTCGCCGCGACACCCTCCTTCATGTGCAAGTCGTAGTAGGTCGGGTTAGCGAAGCGTAACCCGACAATCCCGCTGTCAGCCCCGACCCGATCGGGGATCCAGTGCCTTTGCAGTTGGAACCTGCGAACCCGGTGAGACTGCACGAGGGCCGTCCCCTACGACACTGCATAGCCTCTTTAACGCTGTTCTTTTCCCATTGATCACATTTTGAGTCTTTAGCTATCTGAACCGATTCACGTCCTCATCAGTGCACTATTGCGTGTCTTTTCAGCGCAGAAACTTATTGACTTAATATTAATATATAAGCATATTGAATTATTATGGAAAACGTCGCGAAACTCTCGGCCTTGGTTCTTCTTCTTATTTTCGGAACGGCTTTAGCGACGACCCCGAAAGAGACAAGAGTCGATGCCGAAATCAAACAAATTCTAATCAAAGAATCTCTTGCGCGCTATAGCGGCAATTGCCCTTGTCCATATAATGTTGATCGAGCAGGAAGACGGTGTGGCAAACGGAGTGCCTATAGCAAGCCCGGCGGGGCTTCACCTCTCTGCTATCCCAGTGATGTATCGGATGAAATGGTAAAAGAGTATCGAAAAAGAACAGAACACTCATTACACAAGACAAACGACCAACCCCACCTTTACACGATTCACACGTTTCCCCTCCATGTTCCTGAATAATCCTTACAGCCTCAACAATTCCCCTAACAGGATCTGACAGCATACCTGTCCCGCCTCCACGGACAGTAGGCCCGTTCAAAGATCCAGGGTTGCCGCGACCCGCCAGTCCTGCGGGTTCGTTGAACCGGCGCGAATGAGTTGGAGGCGTGAGAGGAGAAGGGTTCCCGGGAGGTCCGCGGGCAGGGCATTGATGATCTCTCGCTTCAGGTTTTCGGGAAACATCCCGTACAAGAGACTGACGTGCGGGTCGAACGCACTCGTCGGTTGTGCGTCGAAGATCTGCGTGGTTTGTCGGTGAGCCTCCAAGAAGGGTGAAGACGGCTCCGCCGGCAGGAAGAGGCAGCGAAAGTATTGTTCCTCATAGCCCGGCTCCTTGAGCCGAACCTCAAAAGGCTGAAGCGCGCGCGCCAACTGGTGTGTGCGGTCAACCAGGGATGCCTCTTCACCCTCGAGTCGGCCAAGCAGGGTGAGATGGGGATCGAACGCCGGGCCATCATACCGAACGCTCAGGTCGGCGATCACACCGGCGAGCCGGTCGTACACGGCACCCGTCGGGACAAGCCACAGATGGAACATACTCACGGGGGATCTTGGATGACCTATTCCACGGTCACGCTTTTCGCCAGGTTTCGGGGGCGGTCCACGTCGATGTTGCGGAGGGTCGCGATGTGATACGCCAATAATTGCAGCGCGGCGGTGAAGGGAATCGGTGAGAGCAAGGCATGGGTGTTGGGGATCCTGAAGACGCAATCGGCCAGGGCTTCGAGTTCCTGTTCGCTCTCACTCACGAACGCAATGACCGGCGCGCTCCGCGCTTTGACTTCCATCAGATTGCTCACGGTTTTTTCGTATAGCCGGTCCCGCGGGGCCAGGACCACCACCGGCATGTCTTCGTCGATCAGGGCGATGGGGCCGTGCTTCATTTCTCCCGCCGCATACCCTTCCGCGTGGATGTAGGAAATTTCTTTGAGCTTGAGTGCGCCCTCCAACGCAATCGGATAGTTGATCCCGCGTCCGAGATAGAGAAAGTTCTTTTTTTCGTAAAACCGATGCGCCATCGCCACGAATTCGGCTTCGCGTTTGATGACGCGTTCGACGTGTCCGGGCAAGGCCATAAATTGATCCAGCCACCATTGCCCGTCTTCCACGCTCAGGACTTGGCGCACTCTCCCGACGTGCAGGGCCAGGAGATACAGGGCCATGACCTGGCCGGTGAAGGCCTTGGTCGAGGCCACGCTGATCTCCGGGCCACAACGGGTGTAAATCACACCGTCGGATTCCCTGGCCAGCGTGCTGCCGACGACGTTCACGATCGACAGGACGTAGGCACCCAATCGTCTGGCCTCCCTGGCGGCAGCCAGCGTATCCGCGGTTTCTCCCGATTGCGAGAGGGCGATAAACACGTCCCCTTCCTGCACCATCGGGTTGCGATACCGGAATTCCGAGCCGATATCGACCTGGACCGGTTTGTGCACGAGTTCCTCCAACAAATATTTCCCGACCATGCCGGCGTGCCAGGACGTTCCGCACGCGACGATCCAGATCGACCGGGCGTCCCGTAACTGGTCGGGCGTGATCGCCAAATCCGGCAAATCCGCTTCACCCGAGTCATAGCTGTAGCGACCCCGCAGCGTATCGAGAATGGCTTGGGGTTGCTCGTGAATTTCCTTGAGCATGAAGTGCGGGTACCCGCCTTTTTCCGCGGCCTCCGCGTTCCAGTCGATCCGGACCTCGTCCCTGTGGACGGGGTGCCCGTCCACGCCGGTCACCGTCACGCCGAGCGGCGTCAACGTCCCGATGTCCCCATCTTCCAAAAACGTCACGTGGCGGGTATGGGCCAATAACGGCGTCACGTCGGAAGCCAGGAACGCGGCTTTGTCACCCTGCCCCACAACCAGCGGACAGCCCGATTTGGTCACCACGAGGGTCTCGGGTTCGCTGACACACAGACCGGCAATGGCATAGCTCCCGTGTAATTCCCGCACCGTCGCGCGAAACGCCTGTTCGAGGGAGTGCCCCTCTTCCATGTGCAACGCCAGTAGATGGGCGATCACTTCGGTATCCGTCTCGGATTGGAACCGGTACCCCGCGGTTTCCAAACGCCGTTTGTGGGCCAGGTAATTTTCAATGATGCCGTTGTGCACGATGACGACGTTGCCGGAACGATGGGGATGGGCGTTTTGTTCGGACGGTTTGCCGTGCGTGGCCCATCGAGTATGCCCGATCCCGACCGTCCCGGAGAGGAGTTCTTTTTTCAGCGCGTCTTCCAGGTGCAGCAGTTTGCCGACGCTTCGTCGAATCTCGATCCGGCCATGCTGCAACACGGCGATCCCCGCGGAATCATAGCCTCGATACTCCAGACGCTTCAGGCCCTCTATGAGCACATCAGCGGCGTTGTCATTCCCGATATAGCCTATAATTCCACACATAGACTGTTTGTCACCCTCACCATCCTCTGGTCACGGCATGAACGTAACGATTCCCCCTCAACATGAGCATGTATCAAGCCGCGTCAATCTACCCCGTCACCAACCAAGGAAGCAAATGCTCGGTGGCTCTGCTTTTTTCCTTCTGTCATTGGTCCGTTGCTTTCATCTTACAAATGGCCTCATCGTTTCCTTCGTACATTGAAACCGGATGCCCCACCAGTTTTCGGTCACGACTTCCGCGCCTCCCATGCCCTCGACCACCCGTTGCCGGCCTTGTGTTTTTCCTTCCTTAAGCACTTGATAGGGGCCCTCACAAAACTCGCGAATCTGGTCAAACGCCTCTGCTCGCTTGGATGTGTACAGGTGTCCATCGCTCCCTTTGTACAGATACCGGACGACGCCGGAATCCGGACCCTCGCGGATGACCTGAACGCCGCCGCCACATCCCCCCATCGCGACCCCCAGCGTGAGGATGAGAGCTACGCCGGCTCTTGACCAAATTCCGAAAGTGGGCATAGGATATTCCATACGCAGGAAGTGCATGTCGTTCCTGATTCTCCTCCACACTATTTCGACAGGGAGGTTATATATGAAGATCCGGACAATTCTCAGTGGCCTCATGGGTCTCTCACTCGCGTTGATGGTGCTGGGTGGTTCCGTCTCGGCTCAACAAACGTACGTGCTGACCGTCCAGGAGTTGAACCGGGGACTGCAAAAAGCTCCGAGCCTCCAGCAGAAAGGATTTTTTCTGATTGACGTCCGCACCGGCGATGAACATATGACGGGCTTCATTCCCGGCACCGACGGCAATATCGATTTTCGGGAGATTGGCCGCCGCCACACGGAAATCGGTGCAAAGCCTGACGATCATATTGTCGTGTACTGTCAATCCGGGCACCGGAGCAACATCGCCGCCGAAACGCTGGCCGGCCTCGGATACCAATACGTGTATAACGTCATCGGAAGCATGAACGCCTGGGCCGAAGCCGGGTATCCAGTCGATTTCCCGGGACGCTGAGCCCAGTATTCCGCGAGCAGGCCGTAGGTCGGATTAGCATAGCGTAATCCGACATCTTTGCCCTCTACCTCCCCCTCACCCCAGCCCTCTCCCACCGGGGGAGAGGGAGTTGTGGGGCAGGCTCTCTCCCGCCAGGAGAGCGGGTTTAATACAGGGCTACGGCGTCGATTCTTCCTCCCGGATTTCCGAAAAAATCCCATCGAACTCCAAGTGCTTGTCCCGAAAGGCTTCGAGGAGCGTCGGGTCGAAATGCCGGGGTTGGGTGCGCACGTTGCCGTTCAGGATGATGTCACACGCCTTCTCATGAGAAAAGGCCGGTTTATACGGGCGCACGCTCCGAAGCGCGTCATACGTATCCCCCAACATGACCATGCGCCCGCCCAAGGGAATGGCCTCGCCTTTCAACCCTTGCGGGTAGCCGCTCCCGTCCCACCGTTCATGATGCGTGAGGGCGATCTCTCGCGCGGTCTGCAATAACAACGACGGGGACCCGGCCAACAGATTGGCGCCCAGGATCGGGTGTTGTTTGACGATGTCCCATTCCTGTTCATCCAACGGTCCCTGTTTTTGCATGATCCTGTCGGGGATCCCGACCTTCCCCACGTCATGCATGGGCGCCGCGTCGAAAATCAGTTGTGCGTCCTGGTCATCGAGCCCGATGACCAGCGCCAGAATTCTGCTGTAGTGACTCAGACGTTGAATGTGCTCGCCGGTCTCTTCGTCCTTGTACCGGGAAGCCAGGGTCAGGCGGACCACGGTATCGGCATAGGCTTTTTCGAGTTCGCGCGTTTTCTGTTGTTGAGCCGAATAGGCCGCCTTCAGGTCCTGGGCATAGGCCTGCAACTGTTTGTTCGTCGTTTCCAGTTTGTGCGATTTTTTTCGTTCACGGGACAACAAGGCTTTCAGATCTTTGGCATACAGGGCCAGTTGCGACTTGGCCGAACGCAGTTGTTTGTTGAGATCATCATCCGGGACGAATTCCTGAGAAAGTTTCATCGGCGACCCAAGGCTAAGCCATGCTTGTTTGGTCGAGTGCCTGCCGGACGGTTTCAAGCAGTTGCAAGGGGCTGAAGGGTTTGAGCAGATAAGCAAAAACCTCCGGTGCCGGCTCACCGCCACCGACTGCCGGCTGTTCCAGGGCCGTCAGGAGAATCAGGGGGATATGCCGGATGGCCGGATCAGCCAGCACGGCTTCGGCCACTTCAAGGCCATCGAGTTTCGGCATCATCCGATCCAGGATCACCACGTCAGGCCTTTCCTGCCGGACCAGGTGCAGGGCCGATTCCCCGTCCGAAGCTTCCAGGATGCGATAGGCCGGATCTTCCAGGGTGGTTTGAAGCAACAACCGGAGATCGGGGTCATCGTCTGCAATGAGCAGTGTTTTCATCGCCTCACGACCACCCTGTCCCGGTAGATCCGCATAGGATGAAACCGGGTTCAGCCGCCTTCAAATATCGGGTCCTCGGTTTCGCTTTCATCACCGGGCGCGACAGCAGGGGTCGGCCCCGCAGGGGCCTCGCCCTTTTCCATGCGCCGGGCCACGGTGATGAATCCCGAATGGGCGATCATTCGCAGGTCCGGCCGGACGCTACGTCCGTCGATGTTCCAAGGGCGCACAAGGGTCTCGAAGGTTTCGATCAGTCCGAAGGCCCTGGTCCGTTGCAGGGCCTCCACCGTCTGCACCACCTGGGGCACCGTCGGGACAAAACTCAGATAAATCCCGCCGGCTCTGAGCACAGCCGGCACGTGCGGCACCACGTTCCAGGGTTCCGGTAAATCCAGAATCACCCGATCGAAAACGTGGGGTGTGCCGTCCACGTCCCAGCCGATGCCTTCATGGGCATCGCGTTGCACCAAATGGAAGTTGGCCACGGGACCCAGGAATCGCTCGATATTTTTCATTGCGGTTCGAGCGAAGTCCTCCCGTCTTTCATAGCTCACGACTTGCCCGCGGTCGCCGACCGCACGCAGCAACCCCAGCGTCAACGCCGCGGAGCCGACCCCCGCTTCGAACACGGAGGCACCCGGGTATACGTCGGCCCACATGAGGATCATGGCGATATCTTTGGGGTACAGGACTTGCGCGCCCCGAGGCATCTTCAGCGTGTATTCCGCCAAGGTGGGGATCAAGGCGATCATGGTCTTCCCCCCGGAAAGACGGACTACGGTCCCGTCGGGTTGTCCGATGAGATCGTCATGCGGAATGGTCTCCCCGCTGTGTTGAAACCGATCGCCGGCTTTGAGCGTGAGGGCATACTGCCGCCCTTTTTTGTCGACCAGATGGACGCGTTGACCTGGTTGAAAGGTGGGCATCGCCCGCATTCTAGGAGCCCGCCCTTGGGGTTGCAACTTATCCCTCAACATCATCTTGCCGTAGGGCCATATCCTAATGCCACCACTTCTGCCGCTAGCCGTCCCGACAAAACAATAATTGACTAATCGTTCTAAATTTAAGTAACTGCATAATCCATGGCCCGCGTCGCGGACTGGATGCTCACTGCAAAAAGCAGAAGGGCAGCCATATGGCTGCCCTTCTCTTGTGTTGTTCAGTCGTTCGTTGACAACTATCGCCCTTTCTTTCTGTCGTTCCGTTTTCCCCGCAGTCGTAAGCAGGGCCACAGAATTCTGTTCCAGGGCTCCGACACCGACCAGGGACAGGTATTCATTGTCTTTGCAGTACCATTTTTGATACATTCGACCGTGACCCGGGAATTGAAACGTCTGCCCGCATACTTCTACCGCTCTGATAGTGGGCGGGAACCGGTTCGGGAATGGCTGAAGAGCCTCAAGCCTGCCGACCGTAAGATCATCGGTGAAGATATCAAGGATGTGGAATTTTCCTGGCCACTTGGGATGCCGCTGGTGCGCTCACTGGGCCATGGTCTCTGGGAAGTGCGCAGTAATCTCAGCGGAAGCAGGATCGCGCGGGTCATTTTCTGCGTGGATGAAGGGAGGCTTGTATTGCTGCACGGCTTCATCAAGAAGAGCCGGAAAACCCCGAAGCAAGATATTGAGTTGGCACTAAGGCGCAAGCAGGGAGAACGCCCATGAGAAAGAAGAACATCGGATCATCGTTCGATAGCTGGCTGGACGAAGATGGCATCCGGCAAGAAGTTACCGCCGGTGCCATCAAACGGGTGCTGGCGCGTCAGGTCGCTACGGCGATGGCACAAGAGGGGCTCACCAAGACGGAGATGGCGCGGCGAATGCAGACCAGCCGCAGTGCCTTGAACCGGTTGCTGGACGCCGAGAATGAAGCGGTCACCTTGGCGACGTTGCAGAAAGCGGCCACGGCCATCGGGCGCGAGGTGCGCTTGGAATTGGTATAAGCACCCACACATGTTTCCCGTGTGCCCAACAGGTGGGTAGTGTCTCAGTTTGAATTTCTCTTTTTGTAGGGTCCCCGCTTTTTCGGTTCCGGTTTCCGAGCATCAATCAGATTCAGCACGTCTTCCCATTCCCACACTTGATCCGTCAATCCGGCTTGCATAGCAGGAGTGACCCGCAGGCTCTTGTGAATCTTCAAGAAATTGTAGAACACGAAGTACAGGGCCAACGCATGACAATGGTTCTCGATCTTTTTGGAGAAGGCATTCGTCAATCTGGTGAACCGTCGCAGGCTCATTCTCATGGTGAGATTGTGGCGTTCCACGTGAGACGTTGACACGTGCTTCTTCTCTGGATTGCCTTGGACAGTGTGCTTTCGTGCGCCCTTGCAGACAGACGGGCTATATTTCCGTTCCGGGCCTGGCTCAGACGATTCCCCGTAGAGTTTTATCAGTTGCGCAAAATCAATGTTGTTCCCGAAGGCGTCTTCCACGGCTTCAAGGTAAGCTCGGTGTCCGTCCGTGGTGAGTTGCACTCGGTTTGCCAGCCGTGACTCCAAGTCTCTCATAAACTCCGTGGCGTAACCCGCGTCACGATCTCCCACCATCCAGGACAGGATCAGCTTAGATTCACTCTCAAGGGCCGTCCACGTCCACACGTCACCAGCTTGCTCAGGGGCTGCATGGGCTGCCCGCATGTTCTTTTGCTTGGCGTAGCAGAAGCTCCAGATCTCATCGCATTGCACTTTTGAGGCGTGGACGTTCCGAACGTGTTCATCATGGTAGGCTTCACAGGCTTGTCCGGCTTCCACCAAGAGTTTCGTCACCGTGTTGATGCTCACGCCCACAATGCGCGAAACCGTCCGCATGCTGGAGCCTTCAACCAACATGGAGAGAATCTGAATGCGTTTGGTGTCTGGCAACGTGTTCATGATGCTATTATATGAAATTAATGCTTGCTTGTCAAGCATATTTTTCATTATAAATGTCGGCAAATAGACAAGACAAAGCGAGTCTTGTTATTCCTTACTTTCTGCTATACGGATGGTGAGAAAACAGGAAAGCGATTTAGATGAGAGAGGACTGGAGGTGCAGGACAGGTTATGGAAGAGAAAGGCTGCCTATAACCGCAAATTCCCTTTCATAATATTATAGTGACCGTTTCCCGTTGTGGCATATGACAACTCGGCAATTCTCGCTAAAAGAGGGTAAAGATTTTCTAGAGTCATGGCATTAGTATCGAATAAACGAGCAATTTCCTTACACGCATTCGTTAGGTTCTCTGGTAAGGTGGGCGGGACAAAATTGATCATTTGTTGTTCTACAGCGGCCTGCATTTCTTTATATGAAGAATTCATGACCATGTGACAAAGTGCCAATTCGCGGTTCCATTCCAAGTTCAGCGCACGCTGTATGGCTCCGAAAAAAGCACTATAGTAGTAAAGCAGTTCAAGGCTTACCTGCTGTGATTGTTCCATTTTGCCAACGGCAAAATGGAATTCAGTAGCGAGAGTTTGTCGAATATCGTCACGTAATTCCATATTTATGCAACCTTACCCAAGTAAGAGAGATTATTAGCGTCACGTCTAGTCGCAATTTTGGGGAGACTAGCATCTTTGGCAGCCTTCCTTGAGGATGGTGACCACGAGGTTCCAATAGCCGAGCTTACTGGAAGGTCGAATTGCCATGTATCCAAGAGTTCTATGTCGTCAGGATCGATAATTGTCTCAACTTGAGAGAAGAGGTTCAACTGTTCATTTTCGTATGGGAGCGGAGTCAACTTTTCATCATTTAGATTGATCACCCAATCGGCTAATTCGCCAAATGGCGCGAACCGGGCGAGCAATGCAACATCAAACGCCTTAGCTACTTGCAGGAGAGACTTTAATGTATATCCATCGTCATTAGGATCTTCCAAGCGAGAAATTGACTCGACTGTTTCACCACAGCGATTAGCTAATTCATCTTGAGTCCATTCTTGTGCGTCCCGCATAAGCCCGATTTGAAAGGCCAAGCCATTTACGATGTTTGCGGAGACGTACTCATGACGATATTTGTAGTCTCTAACTTCTTGCAGAAATTTATTCTTTTTCTCCATCGCGGTCATGAACAACTCTCCTTTCAGATGGATGAGCCCAAACAATGCCTTTAATGTCCAAGGCTCGTTTACAATCTTCTACAGGAACCTTGTCTCCAGACTTAATTATCCCTAGTGCTAACGTTGGACAGTGTTGCCCAGGGCCATGAAAAGCCAAAATTCTGAATTCCAAACCACATGATTTCACTCGTATTTCAAAAAGCCCAGCACATTCATCCTTGAGTGTATCTACCCATGGTCGTCTCCACTGACCATGTGGAATTGATTCCAACATATTGATTCTACTATTAAACTTGGCCTTTGCCTGTTCCCCTTCTTTATTTAACCATAAATTAATGATATTCTGACCTTTTGTATCCACATAATCGTAAAATGTCCAGTGACATCCCATGTTTAAACAAAGCCGAATTTCTAGAAAGAGATGCCATCTTGCACCCCAAAAAAGAAACTATATAAGATTCACGTAATTTCCTGCAAACTCGTTCCTATTGCGCTAATGTCCCCTTTTCTCCCCATCTAGCCCGTGCAGCCTTTTGGGCAATTTCTTGTCTCTTCTCGGGTGATAGCCGCTGGGCCCTGACCTTTCCGCCTTTTATTCCGCCCTTCTGCGCGTACTCTTTACCAGCCATGGTTTCGTCTACGACTTCGCCGGTCGCAATCTTCGCCACCTTGATGGCGGTTCCGATCACATCACCAGGCCGTTTCTGTCCTGTCGGGCCTTTGGGCATACGGGGATCTTAACACAACGGGATTGGAAAAGAGAGAGGCGGTAAATTCAAACTGAGACACTACCAACAGGTGCGTTTTCTTGACAGCCTTCGGAGAGGGTCGTAAGATGGTTTCTGTAGGAGGTTTCCTCCGCATTGACTATCTTTCGCACAACGCCTTCCCGGTTTTGGTCCACTCCTGCTTCGGTGTGGCACAATCGGAAAGGACACGCGCTCATCGCGCTGAGCGTGCTCTTTTTCTCTTGTCACATCGGCCTCTCCCGGGCTGAACCTTCCCTGGTGGTCACCGCCGCGTATGAAGGTGTGATCAATCCCGTCGCGGCCGAATATCTCCACGAAGCCATTGCCCATGCGGAGCAGGAACGCGCCCAGTTGCTCGTGTTTCAACTCGATACGCCCGGCGGACTGGACACGTCGATGCGTTTGATGATTAAAGACATCACGGGAGCCCAACTTCCCATTGTGGTCTACGTCGCTCCTACCGGCGGCCGGGCCGCGTCGGCCGGGGTCTTCCTCACCTTGGCGGCGCACGTGTCGGCCATGGCGCCGGGGACCAATATCGGAGCGGCCCACCCCGTGGCCATGGGAGGTGGGGAAATGGACGAGGTGATGAAGGAAAAGGTGGAGAATGACGCGGTCGCCTACATCCGGTCCATTGCCGAACGCCGGGGCCGGAACGTCGAATGGGCGGAAAACGCCGTCAAGAAAAGCGTCTCGGCCACCGCCACGCAAGCCCGGGAACTGGGCGTGGTGGATCTGATTGCGTCGGACCTTGATGACCTGTTCCGACAACTCGACGGATGGGAACTCGCCCTTGGTGAACAGCCCGTCACCCTTCAGACGCAAGACGTGCGCATCCAGGATTTCCCCATGAGTTGGCGACTCGAAACCATGAAAGCCATCAGCGATCCGAATATCGCCTACGTGCTCATGACCATCGGCACCATCGGGTTGATCGCGGAACTCTATAGCCCGGGCGCGATCCTGCCAGGCGTGGTCGGCGCCATCAGCCTGATCCTGGCCTTCTATTCCCTCCAGTCCCTTCCCGTGAACTACGCAGGCGTCCTGCTGTTCATTCTGGGCATCGTCATGTTGATCCTGGAAGTGACCGTCACCAGTTACGGGTTGTTGGCCATCGGCGGGGTCACCGCGATGGTGCTAGGGTCGCTGTTTCTCTTCAACGAGGATTTCCCCTATTATCAGATCTCCTGGTCTGTTATGCTTCCCGTCATCGCCCTGGCGGTCGGGTTTACGTTTCTCGTGGTCAATTTCGGCGTCCGTGCCTTACGCAGGCAAACGTCCACCGGCAGCGAAGGGATGATCGGCCGCATCGGATCCGCGAAAACGAATCTGATGCCGACCGGGAAAATTTTTTTCCAGGGTGAAATCTGGGACGCCGTCAGTTCGGCGCCGGTGACCGAAGGACAGCCTATTCAAATCACGCAAGTCGAGGGGCTCACGGTCCACGTCAAACCACTGGAACCTCAAAGCGAAAGCCAATAGACAATGGAGTCACCCTTGAATTCCACCATGCTGTTTATCCTGTTCCTGGGTTTCGTCATCCTGATCTCGAAAGGGTTGTATATCCTGCGGGAATATGAGCGAGCCGTCATTTTTCGCGTAGGCCGTCTGGCCAAAGGCCTCATCGGGAAGAATGGACCCGGCATTGTGATCATCATCCCGTTGATCGATAAACTGGTTCGCGTAAGCCTCCGAACCGTGACCATGGACGTGCCTCCCCAGGACGTCATCACGAAAGACAACGTCTCGGTCAAAGTCAATGCGGTGATCTATTTTCGCGTGGTGGAATCGGAAAAAGCCATTGTCGGGGTGGAGGACTATTATTATGCCACCTCCATGATCGCCCAAACGACCTTGCGGAGCGTCCTGGGCCAGAGCCACTTGGACGACCTGCTCTCGAAACGGGATGAAATCAACGCGGACTTGCAGCGGATTATCGACCAGGCCACCGAACCCTGGGGCATCAAGGTGTCCGCCGTCGAAGTCAAAAACGTGGATCTCCCCCAGGAAATGCAGCGGGCGATTGCGAGACAGGCGGAAGCCGAACGGGAGCGACGGTCGAAAGTCATCCATGCCGAAGGAGAATTTCAGGCCTCCCAACGCCTCTCCGATGCCGCCAACGTCCTGAGCCAGAATCCGGCCGCCCTGCAATTGCGGTATATGGATACCGTCATGAACGTCGCCGGGGATAAAAGTTCCATCATTCTGTTTCCCTTGCCCATCGACTTATTAAGCCCTTTTTTTAAAAACACGGAACCAGCAAAAGCGCCACCCCCGCCTGAAGACCCCTCTTCAGCATAGGTAGGACGGCTTCCACCACGACCCACGTCATCAGATGAGTGGTATACAACCATGAAACGTCTGTTCGCGGTCATCGGCCTGGGCCGATTCGGCTATAGCGTCGCGGAATCGTTGGTGCAAAAGGGCTGTGAAGTCCTCGCCATCGACAGTGAAGAGGCGAAAATTCAATCCATCAGTGATATTGCGACCTTTGCGGTCCAGTGCGACGCCACGGACGAGCGCGCGCTGAAAGCCGTCAGCACGCAAAACGTCGACGTGGCGGTGGTGAGCATCGGCGAAAACATCGAGGCGAGTATCCTCATCGTCCAAACGTTGACCGAAATGGGGATCACCTCCATCATTGCCAAGGCCGTCACCAACGCTCACGGGAAAATCCTCAGCAATCTCGGGGTCACCGAAGTGATCTACCCCGAACGGGACGCCGCGATCCGGCTCGCGCATCGACTGGTTTCCCCCGAGGTGTTGGACTATCTCGAATTGGCGCCCGGATACAGTGTCGAGGAAGTCGCCGTGCCCGACCGGTTTTCCGGCATGAGCATCGAGGAAACCAAGATCCGCGAGTTGCACAACCTCAACATCATCGGCATCAAGAAACAAGTGAATCGCATGATCAAGGGAAAATTAAAGAAGGAAGATACCTTTAATTTCACTCCCTCCCCCGACGATATGATCGAAAAAGGCGACGTCCTGGTCATGATCGGGAAAGAACATGATCTGGACGGATTCAGTAATTCCGAATAAGCCGTATCCCTGGTTACGGCGGGCACGTAGGCCCGCCCCTACATAGAAAAACGGTTGGAACGCTCCTCCGTCATGTCACGGCACGATGACCAAGCCCTCCTCAACGAATTCCGTCAGAACCTGGAAGCCTTTTATGCGGCGCTGAAGCTTGCCCCGCCTTATGATAGCGTGGAAAAAACCATCCGGTGTCTCTCCGCCCTATTCAAAACCAAAACCGCCGAGGAACAGGCGCAACTGCTCGGCGACGATGCCTTGAGATGGAAACTCCACGTCCAGGCCGTTATCGAGTCCGGATTACACAAGAAACACAGCGGGATCATTACCGGACTCGCCCGCACCGAGGCATTCGATCAGTTCCCCAAGTCCTTGCGCTACTTATTGGAACCCTTTCGATCCTGACCGTGGATCAATCCTCTATGCTGTTTTTTTACAACACCACTATTGACTTTTCACATCATTTTCAATAACGTGCAACACCGTTTTTTATTTATCATTATATTTCAATGTGTTACGAGAAACCACTGGATGCCTTTATATGGCCTAAAATTTGCATAACTCATTAAGGAAACTTTTTATGGAATATGAATTCCCGTTCTTATGAAATCTTCATTCCGGTTCAAATAGAACCCGACTCAGACAAACATGTTAGGACAACGACAACAGACCATTGGGCAAAGCATATCCGCTTCCGGAGTGGGGCTCCATTCGGGAAGTCCTTCAAAGGTCAGCCTCTCCCCGGCGCCCGTGGACAACGGCATTGTGTTCCGACGGAAAGTCAACAGTCACGTCGAGACTTGCCAGGCGTCGATCCGTAATCTCAGACCCATGGAGTTGTGCACGGCGGTCGGTTCCAATGGCTTCCAGATCCAAACGACCGAGCACGTGCTTTCGGCCCTCTGGGGTTTTGGCATCGATAATGCCTTTATCGATATCGATTCGGAAGAAGTTCCGGCGATGGACGGCAGTGCGGCGCCCTTTGCCAAACTCATTCAACTTGCCGGGATTCTGCCCCAGGAACGTCCTCGAACCTATCTTAAAATTTTGGAACCCATTCATATCGGTGACGACAATCGAGGGATCTCCATTCTTCCCTCACCGTTTCCCAGGATCACCTATACGATCGACTACGATCACCAATTGATCCAACAGCAAACCTATGAACACGAGTGGTCCACGGTAGAGTTCGAGGCCAATATCGCCCACGCCCGGACTTTTGCGTTTTCCCATGAAGTGGAAGCCTTATGGGACCGTGGCTTGGGGAAAGGCGGTTCCCTGGACAACACCATCGTGTTTACGGAAACCGGCATGATGAATGAAGGGACGCTCCGTTTCCCTGACGAATGCGTTCGCCATAAGGTGTTGGACCTCATTGGAGATCTGGCCCTCCTGAGCATCCACGTCATCGGTCATATTATCGGCAAACGTTCAGGCCATCATCTCCACACCCAACTTGTCCAGGCGATCCTGGACAACCCCGAGGCCTGGACGCTGGTGGGACCCCCTGAGAAGCATGCAACCGATTTGGCCGATCTTGTGAAACAAGACTCGATCCATGCCATGCCTCTCCCTGCAAACTCTGCGTTCTGACTCCCTTCTTACACCCTACTCCCTTCCCCTCCTGTCATCCTCAACATTCGTAATCGAGGATCCAGGGTTCTTGCCTTTTTCTTGGTCCATCAACAGAACGCCCCTGGATTCCTGCTTCCACAGGAATTGTCAATGTTCAGTCATTCGTTGACAGTCTTTGCCTGCATGAGGGAGAAGCCACCATCCTGCGCAATCCGCCTCATCTGTCATCCTGAGCTTGGCCTGAGCGGAGCGAAGCAACTGTGTTGAATGCACACCAGATCGCTTCTCGGTTTTCACGATTCCACCCCCTGGGGCTGCCAGGCGGCGCGGTCGCGCAGCATCGCGTTGAGGATCGTCAACAGCTTGCGCATACACGCCACCAACGCCACCTTCTTCGGCTTCCCCGCATCGACCAAGCGCTGGTAGAACACGCGGAGCACCGGATTATGCGTCTTCGCACTCAGCGCGGCCCTGTACAACACTGGCCGCACCCGCGCTCGCCGCGATAGGCGCCACTGTCGCGATTCAATGGCGCGACACCGACCAGGGTGGCGATCTGCCGCCGGGTCAAGGTGCCCAGTTCCCCCAATTCGCTCAGCAGGGTCATACACGCCACCGGCCCGAGCCCCGGCACGTCCTTGAGCAACTGTTCCTGCTCGCGCCACAGCGGGCTGGCTTGCAGGCAGTCGCCAATCGTGTGGTCTAGGTCTTCGACCTCTTGGGTCAGAAAGGCGATGTGACGCTCCAGCCGGCGCCGGACCGGGAGCAGCGTGCGCTTGAGGCGGTTCGTCTCGGCGGCGCGCATTTCCAGGAGTTGCTGGCGGCGTGTCACCAAGGCTGTCAACTCCTGCGCCTGGGCGTCGGGCAACGGCCGCGGGGTCGGGCGCACGGTCGCCGTGAACGGCGCAATGACGGCGGCATCCAGGGCATCGGTCTTAGCCAACCGGCCCAGTGCCCGGGCGAAGTCCCGGATCTGGCGCGGGTTCACCATCGCCGTCGGCACCTGGGCCAAGCCACACGCGGCGGCCAGGGGCCCTTCCAGCCCCCCAGTCGCTTCCCTCACTACCAACGTCGCCTGCCGGGCTGGGGCCAAGGCCCCCACGGCCGCCATGCCAGCCGTGTCATGGGCAAAGCGGTGCGCTTGCTCCTCGGGCAGCAGGTGCAGGGCCAACCATTTGTCACTAATATCGATGCCGATGACGATCTGAACGTTCATAGTCTCCCGCCCTTGCCGGTTCGGGCTTCAACGGCCCAGGCAACTGTACGGGCTTGTATGAGCAAAGGTGCGGCGGGAGCTGCTTCGCTACGGTCTTGCAAGACCCAGGATCTCTCGGCCTGCCGCACCCCGCTACACCACGATCGTAGCACTTTTTGGACACACAAGGATCTCGTCGTTGAGGCGTTCGGTGGTTGGGCAAGAGATTCTTCGCCTCCGGCTCAGAATGACCATTCTGGTGTCGGCGTCCTTTCATTCGGTCAACGAATCACTGAACACAGACAATCCCTGACTTGATCGGGGATCCAGGGGTTTTTGTTCTAGACGGGTCCGCATGAATGAAAGAGCAGAAGGGAACGACGCTGGATTCCCTAAATTCATAAACGAAGTGCAACCCCTGGTTCAGGTGGTGCCATGGGACACTACGCGACACACCTCACAATTGTGGGGTTTTGCGTCCCAGAGCGGAGCGGGCGTAAGATCGTCAATCGATGGATCCTTCCTCGTTGCCGAACCGGCCGGGTGTGGTGCTCTCGATTCCGTTGATGGAGTACGAAGCGGCCCGTCGATTCCAATGGCGTCTTCACGATGAACGGCGTGCGGATGATCGACCGGATACGTTGGTGCTGTTGGAACACGAGCCGGTGATGACGCTCGGCCGGACCACGAAGACCGCGCATTGGAACGGGCTACGGGCGACGCCCGGGGATCGAGGGCTTCGAGTGATTGAAACCGAGCGCGGCGGGTCTGTGACCTATCACGGACCCGGGCAGATCGTGGGGTATCCGATTGTGCGGCTCCGGCAGTTTTGTGCAGGCCCGAAGGCGTACGTGTGCATGTTGGAAGAGGTGCTCATTCGCGTGTTGGCGGGATGGGGGATCAACGGCTACCGTACGGACAGGTTCGTCGGCGTCTGGGTGAACAATCCCGACGACCCGGACGGGCCGCCAGCCAAAATCGCGGCGATCGGCGTGAAGATCGCTCGCGGCGTGACCTTGCATGGCTTCGCGTTGAACGTGACGGTGGATCTTGCGCCGTTTGCCGGTATCGTGCCGTGCGGCGTTGACGGCTGCCGCGTCACGTCGATGGCGGAAGTGTTGCGCCGGCAGGTGGAGCCGGACGAAGTCCGTCATCGGATCGCGCAGTGTTTCGGGGACGTGTTCGGGCTGGACTGCCCCGTTACAGGCCCCACCCGCCGCTGACGTGAATGTTCGCCCCCGTCACGTACCGGGCCTCGTCGGATAGCAAATACCTCACGGCCGAGACCGTATCGTTCACGTCGCCGATGTACCCGGCCGGAACTTTCTTGGCCATCCCCTCGAGTTCTCCGGGAGGCGCACTCCCCGAATCGATAAAGCCCGGTGAAATCGCGTTGACCGTAATCCCGTGCGGGGCCAACAGTTTGGCCAGGGTCCGCGTCATAATCAGGATGCCCGCCTTGGCGATGTAATGCGCCGTGATCATGGGCTGGGCTTCCATCTTGTCCGCGTTGGCCATACTGAATGAAATGATGCGGCCGCGCTTCCGCGCTTTCATGCCGGGCTCCACCGCTTGAGCCAAATAAAAAACCGGGTGCAGGTTATTGGTGAACATGTCTGCCCAGCCTTCCGGTGTTTCGTCGAACACGTTGACCCGGTGATACGGTCCCGCCCCGTTCACCAGGACGTCGATCTTTCCCCAGTGCCCCTCGACCCGGCTGACCAGATCCCGGCAGGCCGCGGGATCGGACACGTCGCAACGAACGGCGAGCCCCCGGCCTCCTCGCTCGACGATGGCTTGGGTGGTGATTTCCGCCTCCTGTTCGCTGGTTCGATAACAAATGGCCACAGACCATCCCCGTGTCGCCAGATCGAGGGCGATCCCTTTTCCGATGCCGCGTGCGCCACCGGTGATCAGTGCGACTTTCGGGTCCATGGACGTGCCTCCTTCAATGAACGGGTTGCCTTGAACATTGCGGATGCCCCCTCACCCCAACCCCCGGATCAAGTCCGGGGCAGACTCGCTCCTGCCAGGGGCGAGGGATCGAACCACTCTACCTCCCCTTCGCCCCTTCTTACAACAAAGGAGGGGCACTCGGGTACGAAGGGAAGCGGTAGAAATTATCAACGAATGAAGGAACGCATCCGGCTATGATGAGCCGAACCCAGTTCAGGTATGATGATCACTCGGCTGCGTCGCATCCGGGGCACAGCCGGTCAAACGGGAGAGGCGTATCGAAACCATGAAGAGACGAACAGTCTGGTTGTACGGGGTGATCTGAACGGCAAGCCTTCATGGAGGATATCTTTCTTCCAAGGTTATTGAAGAGTTATTCCGGCCTTTGCTATGGGTCCTCCTAAAGTCTGCGTAACGGGCCTCGCCTCCGCGGAACGTGCTTCGGATTGCCTGCAACAGTCGAGTTAGTATTCCCTTGGGCTCAGGATCGAGATGTTCCTCCCACAATTCCTGATTGCCCCAATAGGCCTCTCCTTGAAATCGGAAGCTGGCCTGAACCGTTCCACTCAGGACTTTCATTTCGACCTGCCGATTGAAGCCTCGGCCCCCCGGTCATCGAGTCCGGCAATTTGATAGGTGTTGGTCGGAGATGCCATGTGGTCGACGGGGTGGGGTGACACGGTTAGGGTTTTCCCGGACCGGCTATTCCGACTCATCAGAAATCTTTTTCAAGCGCCGGTCCAGCGCAAACCGGGTGAGGCCTAATTTCTGAGCGGCTAAACTCTTATTCTGTCCGCAGAGCTTCATGACTTCCTCGATGATCGCGAATTCCGTTTCCGCCAGTGTTTGCCGTCCTAACGCCATCTCCACCCTGAGAATCGCTTCGTCGGCTTGCGTTGTGGATGAAATGATTTTTTGGGTCGTCTCATGGAGTTCCCCGGGCAAGTCTTCAGAGGTTAACGTTTTCCCACGACAAAAGATCACGGCTCGTTCGATGACGTTCTCCAGTTCGCGAATGTTCCCCGGGTACGCGTAGCGCTCAAGCAGTTCTCGGGCGCCCGGGTCGATCTCGCCGATGTCTTTATTGATATCCCGGCTATGGTGCAACAAGCAGCGCAGGCTCAGGGGATGGATATCTTCAACGCGTTGTCGCAGGGGCGGAAGTTCCAACGACACGACGTTGAGCCGAAAAAACAGATCCTCCCGAAACGTCCCTTGGCTCACTTCCTTTTTCAAATCCCGATTCGTCGCGGCAATCAGCCTGAAATCCACCGTAATATCTTCCTGGCCACCTAACCGTTTGAATGAGCGTTCCTGCAGGACGCGAAGCAGCTTGGCCTGCATGGAAGGATTCAGATCACCGATTTCATCCAGGAACAGCGTGCCGCCTTCAGCCTGTTCACAGAGCCCCGGTTTACGCTGGGCGGCGCCGGTAAACGCCCCGCGTTCGTAGCCGAACAGTTCGCTTTCGAATAATTCCTGGGGAATGGCCGTGCAATTGACGCCGACGAAGGGCGCGTCCCCTCGGGGACCATTGTGATGCAGGACGCGGGCGATGAATTCCTTGCCCGTTCCCGTTTCGCCCTGGAGCAGAACGGTGGTCTTGGCGTTTTGGCTCAATTCCTGCACTTGGGCCACCAGTTCTCGCATAACGGGGCTGTCGGCAATGAGATTCGTGAGGGCATAGCGCCCGGCGCTGCTTTGGTTTTCAAAACTGACCCGGCGACGGAGTGTCAGATAGTCGATGGCGCGTTCGACCACCGGACCGACGCCGGACAGATCGACGCTCTTGATCAAAAAGTCATACGCGCCCAGTCGCATGGCTTCGACGGCGTCTTCAATGGTTCCGTAGGCCGTCAACAGGATAACCAGCGTTTGCGGGGCCTTGGGCCGGACATGTTTGAGAGTCTCGAGGCCGGTCATGCCCGACATTTTCAGATCGAGCAGGATGATGTCGGGAACATCGTGGTCCAACCCTTCAAGCAGAGCCTCTCCCGAGTCGAAGCTGCGCACGTCGTGCCCGCCACGCACGAGCCGGCGGGTAATCGACGAGCGAACGACTTCATCATCATCCGTGACGAAAATTGATGCACGCATATCAGGCCACCCCCGCGGGTTGAGGTTGAAGAGTTAACGGAAGCCAGATGGAGATGACGGTGCCGTCGCCCACCTGGGAGTCGGCCCGGATGTTGCCCCCATGGGCTTCAATGATATTCCGGCAGATGGCCAATCCCAACCCGGTGCCGCGTCGTTTCCCCATCGTGAAAAAGGGATCGAAAACTTTGGGGAGATCCTCGGGAGTGATGCCTTTGCCATTATCCTGAATAGTGGTGAGCAGTCCCCGGTGCCCATCCCGTAATTCCTCTTGTGCTTCCACCCGGATTGCTCCGGGCTCTCCTAACGCCTCGACGGAATTTTGAATCGCGTTGAGGACCACCTGTTTGATCTGGTCACGGTCGGCTTCGAGCGCGGGAAGGTCCGGCGCAAAGGACACGGTCACGTCGAAGGGTTTCCGGCCGGCGGAGTGACGCACGAGATCCAGGGTTTCTTCGATAAGCGCGGCCATCTCGAACGACCCCGGGACGATGTCGCGGGGTCTGGCATATTCGACAATCTGCGTCACGATCCTGTCCAGCCGCTTGGTTTCCTTGAGGATCGTGTGCAGGTCCGCCCGTTTCGCGTCTTCGGGCGAAAAGTCATCCATGAGCAGGGACGTCGTGGAGCCGATGCCGACGAGGGGATTGCGAATTTCATGCGCGATACCGGCCGCCACCTGTCCCAGGGTGGCGAGCCGTTCCGCCCGGCTGAGTTCTTCTTTCATCTGTTCAAACGCCGTGATATCGACGTTGAAGCCCTGGTACAGCGAATTGCCGCCTTGCGCGTCCTGGATAGGGATTGCCCGGCTCAGGACCTTGCGCGTGGTCCCGTCGGAGTGAACGAACCGAAAGACGTTTTCAAAGGGCACATGTTGCGCCGTCGCCTTGGCGAACGCCTCATGCACTTGGGCGCGGTCATTGGGGTGGACGGCGTCCCAGATACGTTCCGGATCCAGGGGATTGTCCGGATCATGTCCGGCCAGTTTCCAATTCTCACGATTGCAGAAAATAATGCGCCCGTCCCTGGCAGTAAAAATACCGAATGGGGCGTGGTCCACAATCCCGCGATATTTGGATTCGGAATGCGACAGATCAATATTCAGGTTGCGCAACGCGGCTTCCGACGTTTGGATTTGGCCGATGAATTCCCGAATCTGTTGCCCCATTTCGTGCATCACCCTGGTCAGGTCGCCGATTTCATCGCCCCGGTCCAGGACCTGGACGTCCGGGACCGTCCCGCCCGCCCGGTTTTCAACGGATTTGGCCAGCGAAACCAAGGGGCCGGCTATCGATTGCGCCAACAGGCGGAGCACGAACACCATGGGGATGAGCGCCAATGATCCGCCACCCACGATCACGGTCAACAGAAAGGCCCGGTCATTGGATGTGCGTTTCAGGGTTTGCCGTAAGACCTCGCCTTCCCGCTTGTCGAAACGGGCAATTTCTTCACGGATACTCAGCATCAGTCTCCGTCCGGCCCCGGATTCGATGTACTCGAGCGCTTGCTCCGCATGGCCCAGCTTGGCTTGTTCGAGCAACCGGTCCTTATCCCCCAGCAACGTATAGACCAGGGCCTGAACGTTCAGGATTTCAGCATGTTGTGCCCGATCATGTTCGACCATCTGGGCGAGGGTACGTCCGACTTCCAACACGCGTTGTTTCGCGGCATGATAGGGATTCAGAAATTTCGGTTGGAGGGTCAGGACGAATCCGCGGAAGCCAGTCTCCAAATCGACAATCAGTCGCAAGTAGTCGGCGGCAGTGGTTTGCACATGATACACTTGGTTGAGCCGGTCTTCATCCTGGGAAAAGGTCTGAACGCTGTTAAAAGTGATGATGCTGAGGACGGCAAGCGTGAGGATCGGAATGACCGAGACCAGAAGGAGTTTTTTCTCAATCGGGAGGTTGTTGAATCGTCGAAAAATTCGCATTGCGGCACTCCGTGCGTAATCTTAGGGGTGACGCGTGGGGGTGTCAAACCGGAGGCCCCAATTGCCGCACGATGGGTGCACAGAGGCGACGAGGGGTCCGGAAAAGTCCTCTGGTGAGTCGAACCCGGTTTCAGGTATGATGCAGCCATAGCTTGGCCGAATCCGGATTCAATCCAGTGACGTGAAAACATGAAGAAACGAACCTTCGCGTTATACGTCGTGATCTTTGTGCTGGGGCTTGGAGCAGGATGGACGCTCAACACTCAACGACTGCCCGTCCAGGGCATTTCTGCAAGAACCGCAGCCGATTACCTTCACGGGGTGATTGAGGCCGACAGGACGTTTTATACACAGCACGTTGTCGAGCGTATGGAAGCCATGCTGATTGTGAATGCGTCGGAAGAGTGGGCCCATGACAAAACTTTGCCGCTACCCGCACAGTTTTTGCGCGAAGCATCGCGCAGCCTGCGTCTTCGTGATGCGCCGTTTCGCTACCGGTTGGTCAGTCTCTGGCCGCTGAATCCCCAAAATGTGCCCGCGTCGGATCACGAACGGGAGATGTTGGAGCAAGTCGTGGAATTCGGCGAGGTCATGGAAGGCGAAGTGACGTCGAATGACAAACGCTACTTTCAGGCGATCTATCCGGACCGGGCCGTGAGCCGGGCCTGTGTGTCCTGTCACAATGCGCACGTCGAATCTCCGAAGCGCGACTTCAAACTCAATGACGTGATGGGCGGGCTGGTCATCGAAGTGCCTCTGGATAGTTAAATGTGTGTAAAAAGTCCGCGACCATTCCCATGCGGCCCGGGTTCCTTCTATTTTTCTTCCCAAATCATTGAAGATGTCTTCCGGTCTTTGTTACGTTTCCCACAAAGTGCTAACGGCAAACGGATCATGATGAAGACACGATTAATACCCATGGGGCTCCTCGGTGCCTTTGCGCTGCTGCTCGGCGTTCCCGATGTCGGCTGGGGGACGGACGACTCGATCACTCACGTCGATCTGAGCCAATCAGCCGTCGGGTATTTCGCGCTGGGCATCTTTGTCCTGGCCTATGCGCTGGTCATGGCCGAGGAATTTACGCACCTCAGGAAATCCAAGCCCGTCATGTTGGCGGCGGGAATCATTTGGGCAATAGTGGCGTGGTCGTATCCCGGCGACGACCCGCATGCCGTTGAGCATGCGCTCCGTCACAATATCCTCGAATATGCGGAATTGATGTTATTCCTGCTCGCCGCCATGACGTACATCAACGCCATGGAAGAACGGCTGGTCTTCGAAAGCCTGCGGTCGTGGTTGGTGCGCAAGGGATTCACCTACCGCCAACTGTTCTGGCTCACGGGAATCCTGGCGTTCTTCATCTCGCCGGTGGCGGACAACCTGACGACGGCCTTGCTGATGTGCGCCGTGGTGTTGGCGGTCGGTCAGGACAGTCCCCGGTTCGTCAGCCTGGCGTGTATCAATATCGTGGTGGCGGCCAACGCGGGCGGGGCCTTCAGTCCCTTCGGCGACATCACGACGTTGATGGTATGGCAAAAAGGGATCGTGGGCTTCTTCACATTCTTCCTCCTGTTCGTGCCCTCGGTGGTCAACTACGTGGTGCCGGCCGCGATTATGCACTTTGCCGTGCCGCAGGTCTCTCCGGCGCCGTCCGACGAAATCGTACGCATGAAGCGGGGCGCCCACGTGATCATGCTCCTGTTCTTTTTTACGATCTGTACGGCCGTGAGTTTTCACAATTTCCTCCATCTCCCCCCCATGGTGGGCATGATGACCGGCCTGGCTTACCTGAAATTTTTCGGGTTTTACCTGCAGAGGACGCACAATCGATACGCGGCACCGGGGACATGGAGTGAGAAGAAATCTCAGGAAACGCTTGGCGACATGATCCCATTCGAAATCTATCAGCACGTGGCCAGGGCGGAATGGGATACCCTGCTGTTTTTCTATGGGGTCGTCCTGTGTGTGGGAGGGTTGGGCTTTCTCGGCTACCTCGCGGTGGTGGCGCAGGTGATGTATATTGACTGGGGACCCACGTTTGCGAATACGATGGTCGGTATCCTGTCCGCCATCGTCGACAACATTCCGGTGATGTTTGCCGTGCTGACGATGCATCCCGATATGTCTCAAGGCCAATGGCTGTTGGTGACCTTAACGGCCGGGGTCGGGGGGAGCATGTTGTCCATCGGCTCGGCCGCCGGTGTGGCGTTGATGGGGCAGGCGCGGGGCAAATATACGTTCTTCAGTCATCTCAGATGGACCCCGGCCATTGCGCTCGGGTATGCGGTGAGCATCCTGTGCCATCTATGGATCAACTCGAGTCGCTTTTGATGCACTTGTCCGCGAGTTGGCGGCAAGAAAACCCATTGCTCCCCGGATGCGTGCGGGCTACAATTTGGCGAACGACAACGCAGAGGAAGCAATTCGGATCTCCGAACGATCGTAACGGCTGTTGAGAAAGTCCCGTCCGCGCGCTGGCGGGAGGTTCTTGGAATAAAGGCATGTAGGGTAGCTGGCTGTCGGCTGTCTCAGGCCGGCCACAGTACAAGCCGGTTGGGCATTCAGGAACGTGGTCCCTGAATGGCAACCGGCTTTTTTGTGTCACGAATAGTCCACATGGGGGAGACGAGTATGAGCGCCGAAAAAGCAGACATCCCGCAAGGCACGTTGACCGGGCTCCGGCAGAACTGGAAGGCCGACCTGCTGTCAGGGTTTCTGGTGTTTCTGATCGCGCTGCCGTTGTGTCTCGGGATCGCCCTGGCCTGCGGGTATCCTGCCATCGCCGGCATCTTTACCGCCATTATCGGCGGCATCCTGGCCACGTTTTTCAGTAATTCGGAACTGACGATCAAGGGCCCGGCCGCGGGGCTCATCGTCATCGCCATCGGCTGCGTGACGGAATTCGGGTTTACCGGCGGGAAGGACCCCGCTGCCGACTTTCAGGCCTACCGGCTGGCGCTCGGCGTCGGGGTGGCCGCGGGTATCATCCAGATCCTGTTCGGGGTCTTCCGCGCCGGCATCCTGGGGGAGTTTTTCCCGACGACGGCCATCCACGGGTTGTTGGCGTCCATCGGGGTCATCATCATCGCCAAGCAGTTCCCGGTGGTCATGGGGCTCAGTCCCGAGGGCTCGCCCCTGCACCTGCTGGCCAACATTCCCACGTTCATTATGGACATGAACCCCAAGGTCGGCCTGATCGGGATCGTGAGCCTGCTCATCGTGTTCGGATATCCGTTCATCAGGAACCCCAAACTCAAAGTGATCCCGGCGCCGATGATCGTGTTGCTCGTCGCGGTGCCGATGGGCCTGTATTTGGATATCGGCCAGGACGGCACCTATACCTTCAACGGACAGACGTATGCGTTGGGCGCGAAGTTTCTGGTGGACGTGCCGGCGAACATGTTCAGCGCACTCACGTTCCCGGATTTCTCGGGCCTGACCACGTCGATCGGCATCAGGTACGTGATCATGTTCGCCCTGATCGGGAGCCTGGAGTCGATACTCAGCGCCAAGGCCATCGACCAGATCGACCCGTGGCAACGCAAGACGGATCTGGACCGGGACATGCTGGCCGTCGGGGTCGGCAATACCGTCTCGGCCTTCGTGGGCGGGCTGCCGATGATTTCGGAAATCGTGCGCAGCAAAGCCAACATCGACAACGGGGCCAGGACACGGTTCGCCAACATGTTTCACGGCACGTTCCTGTTGGTCTGCGTGGCCTTGATCCCGGCGCTGATCAACCAGATCCCCCTGGCGGCTCTGGGCGCCTTGCTGGTGTTTACCGGGTTCCGGTTGGCGTCCCCCCACGAGTTTCTCCATATGTACCATTTGGGCAAAGACCAGTTCATCGTGTTCGTGTCCACGGTCATCGGCGTGCTGGCCACGGACCTCCTGATGGGCATTGGGATCGGGATTGCCGTGAAGGTCCTCATTCACGTCTTCAACGGCGCCCCGATCCCCTCGTTTTTCAAACTGAATGCCGAGATCACGCAGGAAGACGAGAAATCGGCGACCATCGTGGTACGGGAATCCGCCGTCTTCAGCACCTGGATCCCCTTGCGCAAACACCTGAACCGGTTGCTCCAGGAAGGGAAAACCGTCACCCTGAACCTGGCCGAAACGCGACTCGTGGACCACACCGTGATGTCGAAACTCTACGAATGGGTCGGTGAATTCGAAGAAAAGGAATGTGACCTGTTCATTCGGGGGTTGGCCGCGCACCGGCCCATGTCCGACTCCATAGTGGCGGCTCACGTCAAGCCCAAGGAGTAGAGAAGAGCCGTCTCGCCACGTTCCTCTGTGACGAAGCCACGGGTTGCGGCTTTCTTCTCGACTTTTCCCCAAGATCAGTCATGGATTTGGTGCGATTTCGCTCACCCGAGCATGTGCGTTTTTGCTTGTCGTCCACACCTAGTCGGCCGATCAGGCGACTTCTATTCCTAACAGGTTGTTTTTTCGGTGGTTTCGCGGAAGGCCTCAACCTGTAAAACCTGGCACACCCTTTGCTTAATACAGGATAGTTCTTGCTCAAACCTTTGGAGGGGCCATCATGAGTGAATTCAGCATCCTGTACAGAAGTCTTCATTGCGAACAAAAAGTAACGAAAAAAGCCGACAAAACCGAGTCGTCCTCCCAAGTGAAAAGCGAGACTCAACCCGGATCAGCCGTCAACCCCTTCCGGGCGTTGATAGCCAAGATTTTCTAACCCGGTCTTTTCTTTCCCAAAGCTTTCCCCAAAGCGGAAAGCCGCCCTTTCTTTTTCCTTTCTATCATCCTCGCGAATTCGGGGATCCAGCGTTTTCTTTGTCATTCGTAATTGTCGCCGCGGCATCTCACGCCGCCGCTTCCTTCTTCATTCTCAATAACACACCAATGGAGTTATCCTTGTAAATGTTCACTAATTCGCTGACAGAATGCAGGGTGACTCACCCTATCATCTGGGGGGCGAAACCATGTGCACCCCTACTCAAGAAAGACCTTCTACCGCAGTTGCGGCCGCCAGTGGAACTTCCTGATCCAGAAGGACGATAGGATGTGCGCTTGACACCGGCCCTGGGCGGATGGAGCAAGCGAGTTTCCCGTTGCAGCCGGTTCCGGCCTGGAAGATAATAGACGGATGCGGACACTCGAAACGTTGAACTTTGACAACACCTATACCCGGCTGCCCGAAGTCTTCTTTGAACGGGTGACGCCCACGGGGTTTCAAACCTCGCATCTGGTCAGTTTCAATCCTTCGGCCGCGGCCTTGATCGACCTGGATCCGGATGAAGCCAAGCGCCCGGAGTTCCATCAGGCCATGGGCGGCAAACTCCTCCTGCCGGGTAGTGAGCCTATTGCCATGCTCTATGCGGGTCACCAGTTTGGTCACTACGTGTCGCCGCTTGGGGATGGCCGGGCGATTCTGTTGGGCGAAGTGCGCAATAGCCGGGGCGAGACATGGGACCTGCATCTGAAGGGTGCGGGGTTGACGCGCTTTTCACGGGACGGCGATGGGCGGGCGGTGCTTCGTTCGACGATCCGGGAATATCTGTGCGGTGAGGCCATGCACGGCTTGGGCATCCAGACGACCCGATCCTTGTGTCTCATCGGCAGCGATGAAGCCGTGCTTCGGGAAAGCGTGGAGACCGGCGCGATGCTCGTACGCATGGCCCCGAGTCACGTCCGGTTCGGGACCTTTGAAGTCTTCTTTTACCGCCGTCAACATGATCATCTCAAGACCCTGGCCGATTACGTGCTGGCCGGCCATTTCCCGCATCTCGTCGACGGGCCGGAGCCCTATGCGCGATTCCTGCGTGAGGTGGCCGAACGAACCGGCAGGTTGATTGCCCAGTGGCAGGCCGTGGGCTGGGCGCACGGGGTCATGAACACCGACAACATGTCGATCCTCGGGCTGACCCTCGACTATGGGCCGTATGGCTTCATGGATGATTTCAACCCGGGGTTTATTCCCAATCATTCCGATCATCGCGGCCGCTACTCGTTTCAGAACCAGCCCGATATCGGCTATTGGAACGTCCGTGCGATTGCGCAGGCACTCTCCCCGTTGGTCGAGGAAGCCGATGTCCTTGGGGCCCCCGAAATCTATGAAGCGACCATGCAGCAGACCTATACGGACTTGATGCAGGCCAAGCTGGGGCTGAAAGAAGCCCGCGACGGCGACGACAAGCTTCGGCGCGATCTGCTCGCGCTCATGCATAGCAACCACGTGGACTACACGAATTTCTTTCGAGCGCTCGGGTTCTTCAACCAGGACCCCTCGGCAAACGAGCATCTACGGGATCGGTTTCTCGACCGGGAAGGATTCGACTGGTGGGCGGATCGGTATCGTGCGCGGCTCAAAGCCGAACGCAGCGTGGACGTCGAACGCAAGGCGCGCATGGATGCCTGCAATCCCAAATACGTCTTGAGGAATTATCTGGTCCAGGTCGCGATTGAACGGGCGACTCGGCACCGGGATTATTCAGAGATTGACCGCCTGCGGGAACTGCTGTGCCGCCCGTTCGATGACCAACCCGAAATGAACGAGTATGCCGCCCCGCCGCCGGATTGGGGCAAGCAGATCGTGGTGAGTTGCTCGTCGTAGCCGAAGGACTTACCCTTCTTCTGTTATTCTGCTTACGATGAAGACGCCGTATTTCGTGACGACTCTGCCGCGGCAGATCACGTACATCACGGGGAAATCCTCGTCACATGAACTTCATGAACTTTTCCTTGGCTTCGTCCATCAGTTCGGCGGAGACCGTGGTCGTGCCGCGCTCCTGGGCCAGCCGTTCGATTTCCTTACGGGCCATGGGCTGAATGAAATCCGGAATGTTGCTCAATCGCTCTTCGGCTTCCGGCGACCACGTCATGCCGTTTGATGAATTCTTCGAATCATCCATGACTTGCAGCGTGACGGTCGAATAGCCGTTCTTGCGCGCATACGTTTCCACACTGCTCTTAACCATCGGCTGCACGAACGACGGCAGTTTCCCCAACCGTTCCTGCGCATCGGGGCTCCATTGCAGCGCGGCCGGTTGCGTACCAGTCGAGGCTTCGCCGCCGGTCAATCCCATCTGCGCGACCATCGCGGAAAACGGACAGCCGCCGGACTCGCCTTCCTTCGCAGGCGCACCGGCTGCGGGGCTCGCGCTCTGTCCGGCGTGGATTTTGTCGTTCAGATAGTCCGCCATGGACCCCGACGGCGCAGGAGCCCCGACGTCTTCTTTCAACGTGCCCCGCGTCATTTCCAATGGGGAAGGGGCCACCGTCCGCCCGCCAAGCTGCACGCCCAGGGAGCTGACCATTTGCGTTTCGCCGGGATTCGTCACCATGGAAACCTTCGCCTCGCAGGAAGGACAGGCGAAAAACACCCCCAGCGACCCTTCGGCGGGTTTCTCCACTTTTTCAAAACTCATATAGGTTTCGCAGTTCAAGCAGACGAATTTCATAACGGCCTCACGCGGGAAAGTTGAAGGTAAAAGAGGGAAACCTCATCGTTCAATAGGGCGGACACCGCCCCTACAAATTTTCGGCCAGCACTTTCTTGTAATCCAACATCGATTGAATGCGCCCGGCAATATCCGTAAAGCGCCGGTTCGTGGGATACTCTCCGTCCAGCAACGGGGTCCCTTTATCGAACGTCTTCGCAAAATTTCGATCAAACGGAATGCGGCCGAGCAACGGCAAGTTGAGGGCTTCACACATGCCCTCCGTGTTGCCGTCGAACAGTTCATTCTCGGCGCCACAAGACGGGCAGCGGTATTGGCTCATGTTTTCCACGACTCCTAACACGGTGATGCCCAGTTCGGTGGCATAGCCGATGGACTTCTGCACGACGTTCGAGGCCACTTCCGACGGCGTCGTGACCACCACCGCGCCGGCCAGATCCGGAAGGAAGCCGGCGATGACCGGAGGTTTATCCGCCGCGGCACCCGGGGGAAGATCGGCCAACAGATAGTCCAGGTCGCCCCAGAGAATATCGGCCAGGAACTCCCGGATCACGTTCATCTCCATGAGCCCAAGCCACACGGGGCTCAGATCCATCGGGCCTTTCCACCGGACGGGAGCGGCGTCATCCAGCAGGAAATCCATGGAGGCCACCTTGATGCCGTAGGGCCCTTCCGGCGGCCGCGCCCCATTCGGCGTCACCTCCAGCCCCTTGCCCAGAATCCCCATCATGCGAGGCACGCAGGGCCCGTTGAGATCCACGTCGATGATCCCGACCTTGTGGCCTTGCCGTCCCAGGGCCAAGGCCAGATTGACCGTGGTCATGCTCTTCCCGACGCCGCCCTTGCCGCTCATCACCACGATCTTGTGCTTGATCCCGGACATGCGGTCCTGGACCTGGCGGGTCTGGTGGGTGATCTGCTGCACGACCTTGGCGTCGTCGGTGTATTGCAGTTTGCCCAGAATGCTTTTCAGGTCTTTTTCCATGAGGACTCGTCTACCAACTGATTCGGCTCAAACGAGCAAGGTAGCACAGGGGTTTTGACCAGTCAATCAAGGGGCGCGGGAAGGTCGAGGCGGTGCTGGCAGGGCCGGGTTCAGCACGGGAGCGAACGTGAACATGGGGGCAGGGCGCAGGCGGAGCGTGATCGCGACGGCGTGCATGAGTTCCGCGCCATACACTTCCACCGCGGTCAGATTGCCGGCCGAGCGGGGAAAGGGGTGAAAGACTCGGAACTCATGACTGTCCCCGAACAGCAGGAGAACCGGTTTCCGAAAGAACTTTGCCTTCCTGACGAGGGTCTCGCCGAAGCGCTTGAACCCGGAGGCGCGGGCAAAGGTTTCCCGTTGCGGATCGAACCCGTCCCCGAACATGTCGGCGTGAATGGCGAGGACCACGGCCTCGGCGGCCGCAGCCGCGGCCTTGTCGAAGGAGTCCGCGAGCCACACCCGGTTCGCCTCGTCTCGCGCGAGGAATTCCCCGGCCGCATCGGAACCCTCGACGGCGTCGAAGTTGTTGTTGGAGCCGACCACGTGCGCGGTCACGAACCACACGCCTTCGCGGCTGAACCGGCTGTTCTCCACGAACGGCTCGAAGCCGGGCATGACGTCCGCCTGGCGCTCGAGGCGGATCGGCTGCCCGCCGAGACTCCGGGCCCCCGGGAAATAGTGCTCGCGGATGAAGCGCAGCCGCTTGAGCGGGTCATACGCGCCGGCAAGCAGGCGGTGGCAATCGGTCCACTCGTTGTCGCCCGGCGTGTAGACGAGGGCCGACGCGAAGCTGTTCATGAAATCCCGCTGCTCCAGCAGCAGTTCGTCGGAACAGGGGTCCACGCCCGACTTGGTGTCGCCGAGGTGGAAGGTGAAGACGGGAGCCCTGTGGTTGATCTCCGCGATCAATGCCCTGAACGCGGGGTAGGCTTGCTCACGCGGGCCGTAGGGCATGTCGCCCAAGGCCACGAACGTGAACTCCGCGGCCGCCGCCCCGGCCGACAGGGCAAGGCCCGCGATGACGAGGGCCGCTACGAGCCGGCGTTTCATGTCATGGTCGGCGACCCGCTTCCAGCAGTAACGCACCCAACTGTTTGACGCGCTGGAAATAGTCCAGGGGTTCCTCGCTCAATTCCGGCAGCACGGCCTCCAGATCGGAGAGGCAATCTTCGAGGATCACCACGCGTTGAGGGTCGAGGTCGTGCTCTTCGAAGAAATAGGTGACGCACCCGCTGACGACCGTGTCCAGGGTCATGAGTTCGCCTTCGCGCGAGCCCACGCCAACCGGCCATTCCGCCGCCTGGTGGATCTCCCACAACCGGGTCAGGTCCCGGTCGTTCGCTTGGATCATGGCGTCCGTCTCAGCCATGGAGAATGAGGTCCGCGGCCAGACACACCGCGAGAGCCAAGTCGATCGTCCCGCCGACCCGGTATAGCCACGGCGGCCACGTGCCGAGCCATTGCAGCATCCGCTCCCGCCACGACACCGGGGCCCCGAGCAACAGACAGGCCTTGATCGCGGCCAGCGCACCGCACACCGCCCAGAGCCAAAACGCCGTGAGATCCGTGGTGCCGATCATCAACAGCAACCCGATCAGCAGGATCGCCTGCGCGAACCAGAACCGCGACCAGGGATCCAGGAGAATCCGCCGGGACCAGACGGGCGCCAGCGCAGGCACAACGGCTATCGTCAACCCCGCCAAGCCCCAGGCCAGGCTCGTCAACGCCATGAAGAGGTCTGCCATTAACCCTCGAGCCCCTTTCCTTGATAGGGCGGACACCGCCCCTACAGCCACCCACACGCATGGATCAGCAACACCGAGAGCATACACAACCCCAGCCCCCAAAAGCGATAGTCCACGGCGTCACGGCTCAAACACCAATGCAACACGGAATGGCGCGTTTCGTCGTTTGACAAAAGAAAAAATCCCCCCTTCGCCACCATGGCGAACCCCGTGACCATCCATAAACCCTGATAGGTCAGATCAGACGCCTGCAGGAGTAGGATCAGGCCCGCCGCCATGGTGACCCCAGACCACGTCGCGTGTGACGGGGACGCCGCGAGGGCCTGCCTGACCAGGGCAACGGTCCGCAGGGGGGCCACCAATAGGGCCAACCCATCGGCCATCCATAACCCCGCAATGGCCAGCAGCAGATAGGACATCGCTTCGACCGCCCCGGCTTTTCTGTATCAGGATGGTATGTGAGAAACCGCGCAGGCAAGCGTGGCATTCACCGGGTTTGAGTGTCAAGCGAGGCGCTTGCCTCGGCAACACCCTGCTGCGTATGCTGCGGAAGCGATTATCATGTGCCTGTCTTCGTTCCTTCCAGCCCCTAGCTCACCATGACCGAAGAAGCCCAACAGACCGCGAAAGCGCTTGTTGAACTCATCCCTCCGTCCGTGGCGCCCGATTTCCTCGAAGACTACGGACTGACCCTGACCACCCAACAGGCTCAAGCCATCACCAAAGAGCTGCTGGCCCTGACTCTGTATTGGATCACCTGCGCTGTGCGCGTGAGCATCCCGGAACCCGTGTGCAGCCGGATGCACGAAGCCATCCGAGAGCACGTCCGGGAAAAATGGGGCAGCCGGTTCGGCCTGGTGCACGTGCCCATCGATCAGTTTTACGCCGCGATGGAACGGAAGCACCGGACGTGGGAGGACATCACCCAACAAGGCGGGGAACCCATTGCCGTCCTGAGTGCGGCGGCAGAGGGGCTGGAGGACGACGACGTGATCGCCGCCCACGACCGGCAAAACATGCTGGCGGTGCTGCTCGACCTGGTGCCGATCGACGAGATCGGGGAACTCGTCGCCGAACTGGAGCAAACCCTGAGATAGGGTTGGCTGCCCCCAAGACCAACACTCTGGCGATAGGGGTATCGGTGTTGCTTTTCTTTTCGTTGGCCGCCGTCCAATCGAGGATGGTGGCGACGAGGGCGCTGTGCAGGGGGGCATGACTTCGAGCAACGCCATCGGCACACTATGCTCCGATGGTCGGTCAACGCCTTGAACGCTTGGGGTATCGTGTCACGCTCCAGGCTCCTTGAAGCTTATTTTCGTCTCAATGACGGCAAGGCCCATCACGCTGGACACGTCCTGCAAGCGTCCACTACAATGCCTGCATGCCGCGTCATTGCGCTAGGCTTGCCCCCACGAAAGCGGGGGTCATGTGGTGTCTGATCGTAGGCTGTCTTGTCTTGGCCTCGGTCATGCCTCATGCGTTTGTCCCTCAACGGGCTCGGGACGTAGTCTGGGCGGAGGCGCCTGCCCGGGACGGCCTCGACCTGACGTCTTTAAACGTCCGGCTGAGTCAACGGGTGATTCATCCTCCGAAGCCCTTGATCAAAGAGGTTGTGGATCTGCCGAACGTTCAAGCGGCTCGTGCCAGGATCGCGCCGTCGCCGAAATCCGCCATTTTGGAAGATGACCACCATACCCGTGTCCTCATTCTGTCGATGCTGGACGATGGACGCCTGCAGGCCCAGGTACTCGCCGACCTCGATTTCGCGCAACACGTGCCTTTTGTCGCTGCCTGCGCTGAACATCGAGGGTGTGCATACGATCGACGCCCAATCACCGGTGGACTGGGCTGTGTGGCCATCTGTATTCAGCAGGCACTCGATCCAAGCCGCGAGCCATGAAACTGTCTGACCTTCTCCACGCTTTCGCCACCCGATTGGCAGATCATAAAGACGCCGCGGGGGGGCTCGACACGTTGATCGAATCCCGCACGACCCAAAAGATCGGCACGGCCGGCACTCTGCACCTGTATGCCATGGAGGTCCCCGCGGGAACCGCGATTCTCGAAGACGTACCCGTCACCATCGTACCTCCCGGAGACCTGGACCCCACCGGTGGCTTTCTGCTCCGGCGCCAGGGCGATACCGCCCTGGTCCAAACCCAGGACACCCTGGGGCAATCGACGGTGGACAATACGCTCGTGCCGGATGCCGCGGAGTTCTTTCGCCTGGCATCCGAGCGATTAGCCGATATGGCCGCTCATCCAGAATCCTACGCCCTGGGGCCGGCCGAGCGGCTGGTGCCCTGGCTGGACCCGAAACACCGTGAAGCCAATGCCTCGGCCAGAACCGGGGCGTCGGCTGCCGTGCTGACGACCGTCTGGCATGACGACCAAGCCGCTCGCTGGACGAAGCTCGGCACCCTAGCGGTGAACTTGATGCGACACAATAAACGCGTGCTGCTGGTGGCGCCTACGCACGACGCCGTGGATCACTTGCTCGGGTTCCTGGCCAAAACCCTCCGGAATGCCGCCCTGCCCTTTCACAGCCTGTTGAGCCGCTACGAGGTCCCGGTGCTCAAGCAAGCCGAAGGGTTTCCGCTCGGCGAATTGGGGTTCGAAGCGCAAATGCACAAGTTTTTCGCCAAGTCCCGGTCGCATAAGGATACGCTTCGACAGAAATATGAGCGATTCCGGGAACTCATCCCGATCCTGGCTTACAAAGGTCAGAAACAACGGGACATGGATGAAGTCAAGTTACTGGAATGGCGGCTCCTGGCCCAAGTGAGTGAGTTCCAAGGCAAAATCAAGGCCATCGATGACGTGCTCGCCAAGTACGAACGCCTGCCCATTTGGAAACGTCTCGGCATGCAGACCATGGGAAAAAACGTGGAGACCCTGGGCGAATACCGGAAGCTCTATACGGGGAACATTGCGGCACTGATGAAAGAGGTGGAGATCGCGCAGGCCCGTATCCGTGAATTGTCTCCCGAGGCCGCGATTCCGAAAGAAATGCGCCCGGAATACGAAGAGTTGAAAGACGACATCTCCAGGCTGGGGGGCACCCAAAAAGTTCGTGAGATGCTGGCCGCAAGCGAAGCCACCAACCGGCAAGCCTTCATGCAGAACAAACGGTTGGTCGCAGCGACTCCGGGGAGAATCGTGACCGATCCCTTATTCAAACGCGTTCGCTTTGACGTATTGATTGTCGAAGATGCGCCTCAGGTTCCGGCCCCGTTCTTACTCGGCGTCGCCGGGCTCATTCGAGAACGGATTGTCATCGCCGGAGACACCCAAGACCTTCAGGGCCCGCATCGACTCTGGCGCCAACAGTACCCGGAACTTTCCGAACCCTCTCATGCCACTTCGGCACCATAAGACATATTCTGGGCCCCGCCTCTGATCTGGGCATGGCCCCCTCACCCTACCCTCTCCCAGAGGGAGAAGGAATAAAGCGTCATGAGATGACGCAGCTACAAAGACAAAAGAAGGGACAAAAGACACGGCGACAGCACAGCGAGGTTGCACGCTTGACGCCTATCCAGGCAAAAGCTGATAATTACGATTCATTCACTCCGTTCAAGACAAGCTCCATGCCGAAGTGGCGAAACTGGCAGACGCACTAGATTCAGGGTCTAGCGCCCCATGGGGGTGTGCGGGTTCAAATCCCGCCTTCGGCACCATTTTTCTCATGTGTCGTTGATAAAAAACAAGCTGCCTCTCTCTACCTCTCCTCCCCCCTCCTTACAAAAGTGTCCAGTCCCGTCTGATGCTGTCGCCGTGGCAAGGGCGCCTGATCGTTGAGGCACGGTAAGCGCGGGGGCCTTTCTAGATGGGGCCCGGCCACGCCGCGTTCCCGGGCCACGGAATCGGCGCTTTGGGGAGAGGGCTGGCTAGCCCGGCGGGGGTGGTGCGAGCTCACGTATGAAATTTGATGTCCAGGCGGCCTCCGTTGGTGCACAGACGCGATGTCACGCATGAGAGCAGAAGAGTCTAGGCAATCACACGGAACACGACAACAAAGGAGGGGAAAGGCAGAACGAGAAACCCTCACGGCAGGTTTCTCGGGACAATGCGGGATCGAAGGGTCAACGTCCGATACCCCTCGTTCTCGGGATAGAGGCTGTCGACGTGGGCGGACCGGGCCGTCACCTGCACGTCAACCGCCCGGATACTCGGCGCGTGCGTCGTCTGATGCCCCAAGGCGTCACGATACGAAAACGTAAAGGCCTCGATATGCTCCGCCACGGGTTGCCGCCCGCCCTTTCCCACTTTGCGTCGCAACGTGGAGGTCGAGTCGTCATAGAGGTAGACGATGGACTCTTTCGAATCGGTGAGCACGCCGTTTCCGTTCAAATCGGCTCGAATGTGTAACTCCGTGGGATGGTAGCTAAGCCCATAAAAATCATTCGAGGGATCGGCATCCCGATTGACCCCCATGGGGTCATAGCCTGCCATGCGAATCTCCCTGGTCATCATGTCCAATGCGGCACGAGCGGTTTGTTGCATGGCCAACACGTCCTCTTGAACGATCTGACGCTTTATCTGATTCAGATACACGCTATAAACCGCACCGACGGTGAACAGGCCCAACGCCAAGGCTATCAGAAGTTCCGTTAAGGTGACGCCTCTTTGGTTGGTCACGGGTTGGGAACTCATCGTTTTCTATGGGGCAAGAATCGTGGATACGGTCACGGAGTGTCGGTCGTCGGCCCACGATACCGTGACTGTCGCCGTCTGTAACCCCGGAACGGGACGGCCGGGCTGCATCCCGACGACGCGTTGATACAGGGGAAAGTCCGGAATGGTGTCATAGGCTTCCGTGGTTTCAACGGAAGCCGTCAACCCTGCGTCGTAGCCGGCGCTTCTTACCTGTTCCAGCTTATCCTGCGCCAAGGTCACGGCAGTGGTCAGATGCTTACTCGCTGCAGCGCCTTTACTCGCCGTGATCGCCACCCCTGCAAGGGCCAAGACGGCGACAAAAAAGAGAGCCATCGCTATGACGGCTTCCAGGAGAGTTAAGCCTTTGTGGTTAGTCATCAGGGGGTTTCACTTTCACGCGACCCGTGATGCTGATCGTGATCGCTTTCTCTCGCGAGGCATTGGAGATCCTGACCGTGGCCAGACTAGAGGCCGTGCCCCTCGGATGAAAGATCGGATTATTATTGGATTGAATCGCAACTCCTGCAAACTCCTCCTGGATCGAACGGGATTCGACGGCTTCACCGGGATCGGCTTTTCCGTTATTGTTGTCGTCGTCCAAAATATCATAATGTTGTGGGTCCGTAAAAAAGACACGGACTTCATTGCCCTGTCTGACGGCTTGTGCCCTGGCTGCCAAAAGGTCCGCGCGTATTTGCCGGACCGCCCCATTCAGGCGGTACTGCGGCAGTTGGGAGGCCAGCCAGGTTCCGCTCAACCCCAACACGACCGCCAAAATACCGAGGACAATCATCAATTCCGTCAACGTATACCCCCATGGCTTTTCCGCCGGATGTGTAAGAGTGCGGGAATTGTCAATGTTCATTGATTGGCCAGCAGAATGCGGGGACCCCGTAGGTCGGGTTAGCCGAAGGCGTAACCCGACATCCTACCCGCCCACACGATTGATGCCCTTTCTGTCGGATTACGCTGGGCTAATCCGACCTACAAATCTACAAGAACATGGCCTCATACATGTCGAACAATTCCTGATAAAAAAACAGTGACGCCACCGCCCCCAGCACCAGGAACGGCCCAAAAGGGATGTATTGACCGCGCTCCATGTACCGGAAGGCCATGAGGCCAATCCCGATCAGCGCCCCTGCACAGGATGCAAGAAACAAGGTCATGCACACGTGCTCCCAGCCCAGGAACGCGCCGATCATCGCCAGGAGTTTAATGTCTCCACCGCCCATTCCTTCTTTTCCGAACAGGTAGGGACTGACGGCCGCGAGCATCCAAAGGATTCCTCCCCCCAACGCGATACCCAGCAATGAACCTGTCCAACCCAAGGGAAGAATGAAGGTTGACGCGAACAAGCCAATGATTATGCCCGGGAGAGAAATGACGTCCGGGATCACGAGATGATCGACGTCGATCATCGTCACGACCAACAGCAACGACAAAAACAGCGCATACACGAAGGCACTCCGGTTCCAGCCGAACGTGTAGACGATCCCGAGATAGCCTGCTCCATTCAGACATTCCACCAGGGGATAGCGCCATGAAATCTTTCCCCCACACGATCGACAACGTGCCCGCAACCAGAAAAAACTCAAGAGAGGAACGTTATCGAACCAGCGAAGGGACATCTTGCATTCCGGGCAACGGGACCCGGGCCGAATGACGGATTCACCGTGGGGGATTCTCAGAATACAGACGTTCAGGAAACTCCCCATGACCAATCCCACCACAAACAACAAAATATAGAAGCCTGGCGCATCCATGATTCTATATGTCGTGACTCCTCAAAAACTCGCGTTTATTGCGACCTGACCGTCTTTTCTCCACTTTACTTTTCAATGAATACCCTGCTAGTATTACCTACATAATTCATCTTGAGAAAAATTTCTGTTCCCGATGGCCGTCCAGACAAAAATAAGCAAAAAGAGAGCGTTGCTTCCGATGCGGCGGAAACGCCCCGAAGCGCTCACCGAACGGGAACAGGAAATTCTTCAACTGATTTGGTCCGGCCTCAAGAATAAAGAAATCGCCGAACGTCTCGCGATCAGCGTCAAAACCGTCGAAGCCCATCGTGCCAATATGATGAAAAAGGTGCGCGTGTCGAATGCCGCCCAACTCTTAAACGCGGCTATTCAAGAAGGCTTGATCCAGATTCAGTAACGCCTTCGCTCCCCGTTGTCGAACCACTTCATACGCGACCACCGCAACGCTCGCCGAGACGTTGAGCGAGTGCACCTGCCCACGCATGGGAATGCGGGCTTGAGCATGACATTGTTCGACAATCCTGGATCTGAGTCCCCTGCCCTCTCCGCCAAACACCAATAAGGTTGGTCCCTTGAAATCCAGTTCGGTATAGAGGCTGGAAGCGCGAGGATCCAAAGCCACAGTGTTCACGGCACGGTCCTGCAAGCGGTCGATCAGTTTGCCGATATTGGCGCACCGGGCCACGCGAACGTGCTCGACGGCGCCCGCGGACGCTTTGGCCACACTCGCCGTCAAGCCTACGGATCGCCGATCCGGAATAAACACCCCATGAATACCCGCGGTGACAGCCGTTCTGAGGACCGCCCCGAAATTTTGTGGATCCTCCACTCCGTCGAGCGCAAGGAAAAACCCCGGCTCTTCCTGTTGTGCGGCATACCCGAGGATCTCGTCTTCCGAGGCATAGGATTTGGCCGCCACGAGCGCCACCACGCCCTGGTGACTTCCGGCGGGGACCAGTCGGTCGAGTCGTTCACGCGGTTGAACCTGCAAGGGAACGCCTTGGACTTTGGCGAAACGAATGATCTGGGAAAATTGACGATGGCGATGAGACAGGAAGATTTTTATGAATGTTCGCGATCCGGACCGCAGCGCCTCCGTGACCGCGCGAATCCCAAACAGGAAGTCGCCGGCCTCACCGCTTCCACCGGGTACTTCCGTCCGGCCGGTCCTCGAGGAGAACCCCTTTGGCCGCCAAGGCTTCTCGAATGTGGTCGGCGGCGGTGAAGTCTTTCCGCGCCCGCGCTTCGGCCCTTTGTCGAATCTGTTCTTGAATCCACTCATCGGTGTACTCCTGTTCAGCGCGCATCCGGCTTTGCTCCAAGCCGAAATCCAACTCGCGAAAGACCCATTCGTTTTCGTTGAGTTGAAACAAGCCCAACGGCGCGCCACATTGCCGAAAGATTTCACGAATCTCCTGCCGGCCCTTCCCGGACAATCCCCCTTGAAGGGCTTGGTTGGCCGCGGCCCGAAGTTGCTGAAACGCCGCCAAGGCCTCGGGGGTATTCAGATCATCATCCATAGCCTCTTCAAACGACTCCTGAAAATGAGTCAAGGCTTTTCCCAAAGAAGTCCTGGAATCCGGATCGGTCCCGGGTTTCTCGGAGAGACGGCTGAAGAGATCATACACGTTATCCAACGCGGACTTGGCTTCCGCCACGGCCAGGTTGGAAAAATTCACGTCTCCACGATAGTGGGTCGAAAGCAGAAAGTAGCGTATCGCCTCGGCCGTCACGGGTTCCGGACAATTCGACTGATCGAAAATGTCCCGTACGGTAAAAAAATTCCCCAACGACTTGGACATCTTTTCCTCATCAATGGTGACGAAGCCGTGATGCACCCAATAGCGGGCGAAGGCCTGTCCCGTTGCGGCGCGGGACTGCGCAATTTCATTTTCATGGTGAGGAAAGGTCAAATCCTTACCGCCTCCATGAATGTCGAAGGTTCCACCCAAATGGCGCACGGACATGGCCGAACATTCGATGTGCCAGCCCGGCCGGCCAGGCCCCCAGGGACTCTCCCAGGCCGGCTCCCCGGGTTTGGCCGCTTTCCATAGGGCAAAGTCCATGGGGTCCTGTTTTCGTTCATCCACTTCGACTCTCGCACCGGCTTGCATGTCTTCGGCGTGACGTTGACTCAACCGCCCATATTCCGGAAAAGCTGCCACCCGATAATAGACGTCGCCATCGACCCGGTAGGCAAAACCTTTTTCCACCAGCGTGCCGATCATCTGAAGAATCTCCGGCATGTGTTCCGTGGCCCGCGGCTCCACGTCCGGAGCACCGACGCCCAACCGTTTCATGTCGCGCACATACGCCTGCATGTATTTCTCGACGACTCCGTCCCAGGGGATGCCTTCCTCCGCCGCCCGGTTGATGATCTTGTCGTCCACATCGGTGAAGTTTTTGACGTAGGTCACATCGTAGCCTTGATAGACGAGATACCGCCGGAGCACGTCAAAGACGATCGCACTGCGAGCATGCCCCACATGACATTCATCATACACGGTGACGCCGCAGACGTAGATTCCCACGCGTGGAGGCGTGATGGGAACGAACGGTTCTTCTTGATTCGTCAGGGTGTTAAAAATCTTCACGGAACGTTCATTCAGAGGTCGGCGAAGCAGAAGACGGGTCCAGGGTCTTTTTCGTTTGCCGTTTGACGATCCAATATCCCAGAACGATGCACGTCACCAAGGCGACGGTGAACAGATTGAAGTATTGTTCCAGGACCTCTTTGACCCACGGACCCAACAGTTGCACGGTACCGGCGACCAGAAAGAAACGGGCGCCCCGGCTGAGTAACGACGCCACGACAAATACGCGAAAATTAACATAAAACGCGCCGGCCCCGATTGTAAACACTTTATAGGGAACGGGCGTCAGGCCCGCAATCAGGATCGCCCAGCCCTCATACCGTTGAAACGTGTCATGGATTTTGGAGACGCGGTCCTGCCCCATCAGCCGGAGCAGGATCGGCTTCCCTCCCCACCACCCGATGAGGTAGCCGAACATGCCACCCAAGACGGAGCCGATCGTGGAAATCGCCGCATAATACAGACCCCACGATGGATTCCCCAGGGTCAATGCCAGCAGTAAGACGTCGGGAGGAATCGGAAAGACAGAGGACTCTGCAAACGCCAGCAGAAACAACGCGAGTTCGGCGTACGGAGATTCCGACCAGGAGACCATCCACTGATACAGTGCCTGGAGCATGGTGTCTCGTCGCCACCCCTCAGGATGACCTCGTTCGCGTTGACAACGCGGATGCCCATGCCGTCAACTTTTTCATGGCGCGGTACTGCGTCATATCGAAATGCAGCGGTGTCAGGGAAACCCTGTTGCCGGCAATGGCATCCACGTCGGAATTCTTTCTTCGGTTCCAGGACACCTGTTCTCCGGCGATCCAATAATACGCGTTCCCACGAGGGTCGACGTTTTCAATGACGGAATTGTCATATCGTCGCCGGCTTAACGACGTGACCTGCATCCCTGTCAGGGATCCAGCCTGAACGTCGGGCACGTTGACGTTCAATAACGTATCGGTCGGCAACCCCTCCTGCAAGACCATGGTTGCCACCTCGACTGCCACCCCGGCCGCCACCGGGAATCGAAATCGTTTCAGCCCATCCAGTGAGACGGCCATCGAGGGAATGCCGCGGATCGCGCCTTCGAGCGCTGCGGCCACGGTTCCGGAATTGGTCACGTCGTCACCAAGATTCAGCCCTTTGTTGATCCCCGACACCAGCAAATGGATCGGACGGTCACGGAGTACCCGGCCCACGGCCACGATGACGCAATCCGACGGCGTGCCGTTCACCGAGAAAACCTGCCGGCCGATTTGCTTTAATCGAAGGGGCTTGTGGAGGGTAATGGCTCGCCCCATGGCGTTTTGTGGCCGTTCTGGCGCGACCACCCAGACGTTGCCGAGTTTCTTCAGGTGTTTCGCCAGGGTGCGGATACCGGAAGATTCAACGCCGTCGTCATTGGTGAGTAAGATGTTCATCCCGAACCGTGAGACGCACGTACAATAAAAAAGCCTACCTCAATTCCGTTGAGGTAGGCTTTTTTACGAAAATCGCAACGGCGTGTTTAAATATTTTGCATAAAGTGAGTAACGGCTTCCTGATCGACGGCGCCCATGATGGCGGAAGAAGGAACCGTCGCCGACTTTTTCCCCGTGAGCCCACATTCGATCTCGTCAAAAATCATTTCCACCGGCATGGACATCCCACCATACACGTGCGGTCCTGCCACGATTTTGGCTTTCGAGTACCCATAAATGGCCGTCGCCACGTCTTTGGCCAACCACCCGACGTAATTGAATTCCGGGACGACAATCAGTTTGGCCTTCGAGCACAGTTTCCGCAGTTCCCTGGTGGGGAACGGGCGAAGCGACTTCACTTTAATCAATCCCGCCTGAATGCCTTTGTCCTGGCACATCCGGATGGCTTCGCGTGACTGAGCAGCGGCGCTTCCCGACGCAATCAGCAGCACATCGGCACCCTCAACGTCTTTCGTCTCAATCAAGCCGTCCATGTAGAGATCGATATATTTTCTGGACCGTTCCACTGCCGCCCAAACCTCTTGTTGCCACACGGCGTGGATATTGTACGCCATGAAATTCGATTTTTGGACGGGCGCGTCGCGCGACAACCTGGCCGGAGGATTTTCCGCATCCAGGACCGGAACCGCTCCTCTCCAGGAATCTCGTGGCGGCAATTTGAGGCTTCGATCCTGCATGGAGCAATAGCCACGTGCATGGGTGACGAAAAAGCCGTCGCAGCACACTCCGACCGGAAGGGTGACGTCATTCCGTTCACTGATAATGAACCCCTTCATGATGTAGTCAAACAAGTCTTGCTGATTCTCGGCGTGAAAGACGATCATGCCGCAATTCAACAAGTACGACACTTCAATGTTGTCGGGCTGAATGGCCAACGGAGCATTGACTACCCGGCAGGTAAACATGGCCACGGCGGGAAGGCGGTGTCCCGGCCACGAGGCAATCGGTTCAAGCCCCCGCAACGTGCCAGGTCCGGCCGTCGCGGTAAAACACCGCACACCGGCACGGGACCCGCCGGCAATGGCCGACATGACGCCGTATTCTTCCTCGCCCCGATAATATTCCTTGACGTACCCTTCTCCATACAACACCCCGATCAACTGCATGGTTTCACTTTGGGGTGTAATCGGATAGGCGATCGAAAGATCAACGTTGGCCCGGCGAACGGCCTCTTTGGCGGCTTCACTGCCCGTAATGAATTCCCGCTCACGTGGTGCTTCGAAAAACATATGCTCCGGGGAAACCACCTGTTGCCGTTTGGCCTCCGCATGAGGATCCTGTTTCTTGCCAGGACTGGAAGGTGCCGGAGCCGTACTGGTAATCGGGTCGCCTTGCGGATTGGTTTTGACTTCCGTTTCTAATGCTTCACTCATGGCTTACCCCCTCTAGGGTGGCGACAATCCCAGATCGAACTTCTGGGGTTGCGTGATCGAAAATAAGAGTCCTAGCCTTCACGCTGCATATCTTCGGCTTTATGCCCGAAGGCCGCGGCACTAGCCGTCCCATCTTCTCCCAGTGGAATGTCCAATGGATTCGTATGCGTTTTGCCGTCGTGCACGTGGGATTGCAACCCCGTGAAACGGACACTCTCGCCGCTCTCCGGCAAGGCAATCCCCATTTCCTCCCGTACGCGTTTAAACACCTGTGTGGCCTTTCGAATCTTGGCTGCATCGGAATCCCGAACCGTAAACATGGCATCTTCATGACCCTGTTCCGCACAAATCGCCGACGTCCAGCAATTCGTGCCGGCTCGAATCATTTTCAGCGTCAGATTGGCGTAATGACAATGCACGCCGATGAAAATGCATGCTTCAATTTTATTGCCCCAAATCGTGAGATTGGGATGATTGGGGTTGATGACTTCCTCGGGCTCGATCTTCGGGTACTTGGGGCGGTAATCGGGCATCGGGATAATGAGCACGTCCGGGATTTGGGCTGCGAGTTCCAGGACGGCTCTGGCCTTCTCGGCCGCGTGGTCATTCCAATTCCATAACACCAGGGGACCGGGAAAAATCGTCGCATTTTTTCTCGTGAACATGGCCCTGGCCATTTCTTCCATCGCCTTCTCTTCGGGAACTTCATGCCCGAACGTCAGTCCATGCTCCGGTAGCGGAGGGAGGACACCCAATTCGGCCGCGGACGGGGGATGAAATCCCGCCGGACCCGGTTCAACGATTCTTTCTAACTCGGTTGCTCCCACCTTTATCCTCCACTCTGCATTTTTCTAGTTAAGACGAATACCGTCCTTGTGATCCAAACGCAATCCCTTACATTTGCCCGCGAACGGGATTGGCCAAGACCGCACTGCTGGTTTTTTCGCCATAGGTCACGTTTTCAGTCAGGGCCGTATTGCCGATTTGATCAATCATTTCCATTTTGATGGCATTGTGCTTGGCCATGTTGTCGCACACCCAGACACACTGCGCACAGCCCTTACAGCGATCCACGGCCACGTAGGCGGCTCCATATTTGAACCCTTTATCCTCGCCGGCCGCATTGTCATACAGGATGGTATTGGCCTCGGGACAATATTGCGTGCACAATTTGCAACTCGTGGCTGCACAAATCTCGGTATCGATATTCGCAACTAAATACATACAGGCCTCTCTCGTCGGTTAAAGCACTACGCCATGGCTGGCGAGGTGTCCGTCCGTTTCGCTTGCACCCAATCATGTTCGACGGCAAACTCCCAGGCCGCCTGGACCACCGCCAGATTCTTCTCGATCAATTCCTGCTTCTTCTTGAACTTTCTCTCGACCACGCTATCCAAGGCGGCCGTTCCTCCGGACACCACAAAGCCTTTTCCCAGAAACCGGTCTTTCACTGCTTGGGCCAGGGCCTCCATATTCGTCAGACTCGTAATGGCGCCCATGGCGCCCACCATGGCCATATTCGTGGCCAGGTCGATGCCGGCCACGTCAAGCGAAAGGGTCGTGGCGGGCAGATAGAACAGTTTGGCGTTCAATTCGGCGAGTTCACGCTCCTGGTCAGGCTCGAGTCTCATCGGCCCATCGTGGTTGATCAGGGCAATCCCGTCCTTTTTCAATCCAAAGTAAAACGGATTCGTGTAGCTTTTCCCATGGGTAATCACCTGCGGGTGAAAGATCATGATAATATGGGGGAACGTGATTTCGCCGATTTCATAAATCGGCTCGTCAGAGACCCTCACGTAACTTTCCACCGGCGCCATTCGCTTTTCTGAACCATAGAACGGCACGATGGTGCTTTCTCCACCGGCATTGATCACCCCTGTACTGAAGATATGAGAGCCCGTGACGACCCCTTGGCCTCCGACTCCTGCCATACGAATGTTATAACGAATCGCCATTGTCTTCCCCCTCCTCTCTCGTCACGTACGCACCGATCCTTCCTCACTCACTCAATCGACCGCCCTTACTGCTTTGTGACAGCGGCGGCGGGTTTCGGGAGATATTCTTTGTACCCGTACAACTGGGACAAATACTCCTTGGCTTCATCCGTAATGTATTCCGAGAATTTATAGCGGTCGGTCTCCACGGTCTTGGCGTCTTCCATCACCTTGTCCGTCGGGATCGCGTATTCGATATTACAGGACGTGTAGGCCTGGATGTAGCTGGGGCCGATTTCTCTCGCGACCAGCACGGCCTTTTTGATCACACTTTCAACTCGCCGTGGGTTGTTGGGAACCACCGTCGCCACGTACGCGCAACCGGCAACTTTGGCCATACCCAACATATCCATTTTCTCGAACTTCTTCCCGAGCGGCGCCATTTTCAATACCTGATTCTTGTTCGTCATCCCACTTTCCTGGCCGCCGGTGTTTCCATAGACCTCATTGTCCAACATAATGGTGGTAAACTTTTCTTTTCTGAACCACGAGTGGAGGGTTTGGGCGAACCCGATATCAGCCATGCCGCCGTCTCCTGCCATCACGACCACGTCCTTCGGTTTGTCACCAAACCGCAGTCGAAGGCCGCGGGTCAATCCACTGGCGACCCCATTCTGGTCTCCATAATTGCCGTACACGAATGGAATGGCTGCTTGCGAGATCGCCAGCCGGCCACAACCCGCCGTCCCCACCGTGATGGTATCTTCCGGATTCGGAAAAGCAATGATAGCCAGCCGAATGAAGAGGGTCATGGCACATCCTGCACACATCGGGTGTTCTTCTAAAATCTCCTTAAAGGTTCCCACTTGAGAGACTGAGGTTTTTTTCCCAAATGGACCATGCTCCACCATATCACGATATTCTTTAGGCATGAACTTTCCAAACCCTGGTGTAAACTTGACATAATCGAGGCTCATCGCGGACCTCCCCTTCTTGATACGTTTACATACGTTTACGTTAGCAACTCAGCCCATCGGCACTTTGCCGGGAAAAACTTTCATTTGAATCGTGCGTTTTCTCTGTTCCTTCTTCTCTGCTCTCTTTTTCTCGTCGTATTTCCGGTCCATTTCAACAACATTATCCTAGATAGGGCCCTCTAGTAAAGACCTCCGATAATCCAACCTGTCGCCTCCCTTCCCGATTTTCTGGAGAACCACAGAACCCCTTGCTATTCGGCAAGGCACTGCAGTCGCCCCTCTAAGCCAAGGACTACGCGATTATCCTAAAACTGAACCATGGAAGAAGGCAACAAAAAAGAAGACCCACCTCTTTAAAAAGAAGCCCTATCCAGGCATTTTGAGGCTAGGCCTTTGGCCCCATGGTCCTGTTTCGACGAGAAGCGACGCGAGAAAACCGCGTCCGGTTACGTTCTTTATGAGGGAGACTCAATCCCGAAGACGGACCAGCGGATGAAGATGCTAGTCCAAAATATACTGGAGAGGATCGACGACTTTATCGTTCACGGCAATCTGGTAATGAAGATGCGGTCCGGTCGAAAACCGCCCCGTGCTGCCGACCAGGCCCAGCACGTCGCCCCGTTTCACCTCCTGGCCGTACCGAACGAGCATTTTGGAAAGATGACCGTAGGTGGTTTCGACTCCATGCCGATGATTGATCCGAATAAAATTGCCCATTCTCGAATCATAGGATGCCACGACCACTTTGCCTTTGGCGGGGGCCCGCACTTTTTCCCCTCGCGGGGCAATAATATCCACGCCCGCATGGAAGGCCCTTTTTCTGGTAAATGGTGAAATACGTGGTCCAAACTTTGAAGAAACGGGGCCTTTGACGGGCCAGATGGACGGGGTCGCGGCCCAAAGACCAACACGTTCTCCCGCTGTTTTTTCCAATCGGGCCAGAATGCGGAGTTGTCGGACGGTCTGTCGATCAAGCCAGGAGAGCTCGTTTTTGAGGTCAGTCGCCATCATGGACCAGCGATTGCCGGCGTGCTCGCCCGCCACATCTTCAGCGAGGGATTCAAAATCCCGGATCCCCGATGCACCATCGCGGGCAACCTCGTACGGAACCTCTTCGCCACCTTGCCCCTTGGCGTCAGCGTCTTCCGCTTGCTCAGGTTCAAGCCCGAACATCACTTGCAACTTTTCGTTGAGCGATTGGATCGTCAGGACACGCTGCCGCATTTCATCGATGGCTTCAGAAAATTCGACCGCCTGACCCCTGGACTGGCTGAGTTCTTTCTTCAACCCTTGGAGTTCGGCATCCTGGTCCGTCACCTGGCCCGTCTGAACCACATAATGCGCCAGTACTCCCATTTGCACGACCGACAAAATCACGGCGGCCAGCAGCACTCGCTTGACCGTCGTCTTGCGCAAACTGATCCTGAGAGGGTTCCCAGCCGTTCCCCGAAAAAGCACAATCGTCCATCTGTCATGAGAGGATTTCATGGAAGCGACCCAGGTTAACGATGATTGTGACTTTGGGACGAATTACTTTACTGAACAGTATCCTCAAGGGTCAATCGGGTGCAATACTCAGTATTCCTTTCGCCAAATGGCCAGCACCATCATACTGAGAAATAAGCGAGACCAGCAGGCACGCTAACCAGGTACGTGGGTCATGGCCTTGACCCACGCCAGATATTCGCTTGAGCCCTTCACCACCGACAAGGCGAGAATTTCGGGGACCTCATAGCTGTGGAGGGTTTTCACTTCGGCTTCCAGGGTTTCGTAGGCGTCGGCATTCGATTTCATGACCAGCAGCCATTCATGTTCCTCGCAGACTTTTCCTTCCCATTCAAAAACGGAAGTCACGTTGGGCACGACCGTGACACAAGCCGCCAGTTTTTTTTCCACAACGCGGCGACCGATCCGAAGCGCTTCTTCCTGGCTCGAAGCCGTTACCAAAACGATAAGGGTGTCCATGATCGACCCTCACCTTGCAAGACCATGACCCTGGGAACCTCCGGCTGTCTCAGCGCTTGAGACGTTCGGGAGCTTTTTCCACCAAATCCTTAACGGCAAGCCGTAGCGCATCCTGAAGGCCTGTCGGGTAATTCGTGACGGAATCCTCCAACCCACGATAGAGGCTATCCGTTTCCTGCGCCTCAAATTCCATGGCAAAACCCCACAGCACGTTGTCCGACTCACCCGCCGGGGTTAAGTGCACGAACATTTCCACTTCAGTCTCGGTCGTTCCCATCGGCAAACCGGCCAGCCACAAAAGCGTGCCGGCGGGACCTAAACCGTACGTGGAAATGTTCCGCTCCCACCGCGTCGAATAGAGACGCCCTTGCAAGACAAAATCAGTGGGCGGCATGGGTTGGCCATGGTCGACAAACGTCACGGAAGAAAACACGTTCGTCTTTCGAATTTCATCCGCCAAGGCACGCGCAAAATCGCGTGTCGGGGAAAAGGTCACTTTGTCGACGGGTGCGGGGCTCGAAACCTCCTCAGGTCGATCATAGACCGTGGAGGCATGAGGGATGAAGGGAATCACGGACGCCCAATATTGCTCGCGCACCTCCGTGCCCCGCTTATCCTCAAGTGGGACGACCACCAGACTGCCGGCCACCTGCTGGTCAGCCGTCGCGTCCAAATACGTCTTATCCGGTGGAGGCGGATACTGCCAATCCCGTGAGCCCAAGCAGCCCGTTATCGTCAATGACACGATCATGAGAATACCGCACGCCTTATGCACGACAGACAGGCGACTCATATATTGCCTCCTTTGGCAAGCAACAGTCTCCAACCGTTGCAATGATGGGTAATGCATGTACGACCACGACTTGGCATGTTGCCTCAACTATCACACTGAACGGGATGACGATGCGACTTCAGTGCCTGAACCCTCCGGCACTGACGAACTGCTCCATAAGCTCGGGATAGGAGCGGGTAACCGGAAATTGAGGATATTCGGAACAAATCGTATCCGGGGGACGAAAGAAAAACCCGGCATCGGCCTCTTGCAGCATCGACACGTCATTATAGGAATCTCCCGCAGCCAGCACGTGAAAGTTCAGACTCTTGAGGGCTGCCACCGCATGACGTTTCTGGTCCTTTTGCCGAAGCGAATAATTCCGAATATAGCCTTCGTCGTCAATCTCCAGGGTGTGACAAAATATGGAAGGATAGTGCAGTTGTCGCATCAGGGGACTGACCAGATCATAATAGCTGTCCGACAAAATAATGACCTGACACCGCTCTCGCAACCACATTAAAAATTCCACGGCACCATCCAGGGGTTTCAGCCCCGCGACCACCTCCGTGATATCCGACAGCTTGAGATGAAACTTGGCCAGAATGTCCAGGCGAAGCTTCATGAGCTCGTCATAGTCGGGAATGTCCCGGGTCGTGACCTGTAAATCGGCAATCCCCGTTTTCTCGGACAACGCCAACCAAATTTCAGGAGTCAGCACACCCTCCATATCCAAACAGGTCACCACGGGTGATTTCATACGCCCCTCAAAACCACGGAAATTTCAGATGAAAAGTAAACGGACGACACGGCAAGAACTTTAGAAAGTCTTGTATTGTATAAAAATCGGAGAGAGACTACAAACCTTTTCATCCCGAACACGGCCCCGGAATCCCGGCGCGTACGTCCACTCATTTACCCAAAAGCAATGAGTAAGCCGAACGCGAGGTAGCACAGGCCATTGAAAATCAGATGGTAGGGCCTCAAGGCATGGGACCGTAAATGAAATTTGAGATAGACCGTGGCCAGGATCGTCAACCCTATTCCCCACAGGGCTTCTTTCCGTGGAACCCATGGCGTTAACAACACCCCCAAGGCAGGAAGCAGACTCCCTTGAAACACCATCGCTCCGGTGATGTTGCCAAAGGCCAAGGTATCCCGACCACGCCGCACCCAAATGATGCTATTCACTTTTTCCGGCAATTCAGTCGCCACCGGCACAATCAACAACGACAAGGCCAAGGTGGAAAGCCCAAGCCAGGCGGCCAAATGTTCAACGCCGTACACGAAGCCCTTGGCCCCTCCGACGATAAACCCGAATCCGATGACCAGTTGCAGGAGGATCGTGGCGAGGTTCTCGGGGATGCGTAACCGGCTCAAAAACAGAGGGTGATCCGCCTCGGTACCATGGCCCTGCTCAACCAGGCCCTGTGAGGCGCGGATCGTCAACAGTAAATAAACAAAATAGCTCAAGGTCAATACCAACGCCAACGACACCCGTGCCCATCGCCACTCCGAGGGCACGAAGATCGCGAGAGTCGCCAACGCGAAGGCGAAGAGAAACCAATCCAGGTCCCGGTGCACGCCCGTGGGCTCGGGACGAAAGGCTTCAGCCCACCCGCGACGCTGGGCGGCAAACGTCCCCATCAAAAAAAACGTGACGGTCGAAAGCATCAGCGGCGCCCCTAAAATGGCGCCCACCCCGACGTCATGCCGAACCGACAAATCCCCGCTGGCGGCCAACACGGCCACGACCGGGATCATCGCTTCGGGCAATGCCGTGCCCACGGCCGCAAACACCGAGCCCGTGACCCCTTCCGAAATGTTCAGCCGTTCTCCTAAATGCTCGAGCGCGTTGGTAAACGTTTCCGCGCCGACCAGGATCACAATCAACGAAATAAGTAAAATCCACAATTCCATAGGGTAAGGATTCCTTGATGAACCGCCGTCGGTGACATGACACCGTGGACCTTGCTCACGGCATGCGGTTGCCCTAGACTATCGTCATGAGTGAAGAGATGGTAGTCATCGTGGGTGGCTTGGCCGGGCTTCTCGCCTGTCGATTCGGGATCCGGTGGTGGCGTAAACGAAAGGCAGCCAAACAAGCCGATGAACTTCTCTCCAACATTGTAAAAAGCAAGGACGCCTTTCGCCGGTGATACGGGATCCCCATTCGGCAGCCGGGACGAACTCACGCGCGTAGGTATCAAACCCCGGCTAGCTTTGGCAACACCGCGCACTCGACGTTTCTTCGAGTCGTGAGGGAGCCCCTCTCTCCGTGTTCTCCGCACCGTCCCCATCATGAGTCACGCCTCACAACGCGCCCGCATTCATTTGCATCGCGGCAATCTCACCCAAGCGCGCCATTGGTACGGGGAAGCCGTGAAAGAAGCGCGGAACAACGAGACGGATCAGACCCTGACCTCCGCGTTGGGAAACCTCGGCAACGTGTGCGCGCAGATGGGAGAATATGCCGAAGCGGAAGCCTGTTATCACGAAGTGCTGTCGCTTCAACGCCGCGAACACAATCCCTCGACCGTGGGAGAAACCTTGGTGAATCTCGGCAACCTTAAAGCCGATACGGGCAACTTCGAAACGGCCAAGGCGTATTATCTGGAGGCGATTGACGTCCTGCACCCCATTGAACACGATCGCGCCCTGGGCATCCTGTACAACAATCTGGCGTTAATGGAACTCGCCACCAAGCAACCCGATGCCGCCGTCACCTGTTTTCAACGGGCGCTGGAGTGCCACCGCGTGGTCGGTGACGAATTGGGATTGGCCAACACGTTCAGCCAATTCGGCAAGGCCCTGCTCGCTCAAGGCGACCGGCAGCAAGCGGAACGCTGTCTCAATAACGCCAGCGAACACTTTATCAAACTCGGGCAGGAACCCAGCGAAGCCGCGGTGCTCCGTCTCCTGGCCGATATCTACGAAACCAGAGACGACCACGTGTCCGCGTTGCGCTGCATGGAACGGGCCGTTCACGTTGACCGGCGGTATCACCTCCCGGAAATCGAGAACGATCAACAACGCCTCGCCCTCCTCCACGCACGGGAAAAAGAGGATCGAGCCTCATCCACGCCACCGACGTCCCCCGCAACGTTCAAAAATCAAAGGCCAGTTGAATAGGTCCGTCGAGCTCGTGACTCCCTCTCCCACTGGGAGAGAGCTTGCCCCGGACCCTGTCCTCGACGCTTGTCCCCGACTTGATCGGGGATCTAATCGGGGATCGATCCGGGGGCTGGGGTGAGGGCTCCCCGCCCGTGTTGCGGGCGGCAATTTCCTGAAGAGGCCCACGGCACAACCCGCAACGATGCCGTTTCGTCGAGAGGGAGTTGCGTTGGCGACGATACGCGTGCCCGCACCGCACACAGCGCCACGTGAACTTCGCGGAGTCCTGGGCTTCCTCGCCGAGCGTATGATAAATCGTGATCCCCAAGCCATCGGCGTTCATCAGGGTCATGATCCGTCGAAATTCCCGCCCGTGCGACGGACACCATTTCTTCACGTCAAACTGCCATTGATGAATCATTTCATGGGCCAAAGTTCCCCGTATCTCTTCAAACGATTGCCCGGAAAGGAGCGGGACCGACAAACGAATGACGCGCCCTGTGCCATGCCGTTCCTCCGGAGCCACCCACGAGGTGCGCGGACCCGTTCTGCTCCGAAACAGTCCGGCCGACGCCGTCAGGCGGGTGCTCCACTGAATCTCAATGGCCGGCAGCCGGTTCCGGAAATACGAATCGTTCAACGCTCGCCAGATCGCCTGTAGGTGCTCGACGGAAAGGGGAACGTTGCTTGGAGTGCGACGGGTCATGTCCCTCAACACGGATCCTGTATGAGGCGACGCTATGGTACCATGATTGCCGTGTCAACGACAGCTCCGTGCCGACCTCTTGTCCGTGGAGAGACAGAAGCATCCCGCCTTCGTTCCCCTTAGGGATTTCCTGGAGCCGCATGCAACTGCTGAAGCGCATTGATGGCCGCATTCTCCGGATGGGGATAGGCGGCGCGTGACGCCTCGAACAGGGCCTCGGCGGCTTCTGTCTCGCCCATGCGATGATGCAGGAATCCCCGCATATACAGAAAGCGGGCAAGCCGCTCCTTGCTCAGGGTCTCGTCCTGTAGGCGCGCTGCTTTTTCCAGCCATTCTTCGATTTGTGCGTAGTGCGAGGTATTCCCATGCTCCAGCAGCACCTCCGTCATACTCGTGAGGCTGTAGAAGTTTTGTTCTGCAAGCGCCAGGGGACGCTGCAGCCGTTTCAGTAAAGTTGCGTGACCCGATAACACGGCTAAGCCCAGATACGTGCCGAACCCGTAAATCAATTGGTTGCGCCTCTGCTGTTCCCAGCGATCCTGGAAGGGGTGGCTCAGGAGTTCCTCAATATATCGTTCTCCCTGCGATTGGACGACTGTCAGCTTGACAGTGGTCTCATTGCGGACGATTTCCTTGACGAAGCCGTGGTAGCGAACCCCGAATCCGAGCGTGGACATGATCTTGGCGTTCGTGAAGAAAACGGGGCGTTCGGTCTTGTTCACGAATGTGCGTAAAGCGTCCCGTTTGCGCTCTTCGGAAAGTCGCCAGTCATACAGGCGATGGCCGAAGACGAGCCCCTGGGTATTGAAAAGCGTGAGATCCGGACGGCGATTTTCCACGAAGCGATAGTAGCCGAGCGGGCCGCTGTCCGTGTCGGCGTATGTGAACAGCACGGCGTCTTGTGGCAGGGAATCAAACATCACTTCCGCATAGCGCTCGGCAAAGTTGCTACCGGCGCGATCGTTCGACTGCCAGTGCGCCTGCACGCAAAATGCGGCTAACCCTGCACCCACCAGCACCGCCACGAAAGACTGTAACCATACGGGCCGGCCCAACGCGAAGGAGAGCCAGCCCGGCAGCCGGTCGAGCAGGAAATGAAACCCGACGGCCAGCCACAGAGCCGTCAGTCCATAACAGACCAGGGAGTAGGGGCGAAAGACAGCCACCTGTAAATGCTCGAAATCGAATGAGAGCAAGGCGATCAACCCCACGCTGTTGCCCAGGAACACCAGCAACCCGGAGCCAACCACCACCCACTGCCGCCGATGCAGCAGGACCCACAGACCGACCGCCGCCAGGAGAAACCCCGGCAGCGTCACCTGCCAGACCACCTCGTGGCCGAGCCACTGCAGAAACTGAAGCCGGTCGCCCCAGCCCGCGCTGGGACTCGCGTCAACGTGGGAATAGCCGCTCCGGCTGATGTAGAACCACAGCTCCTGCAGAGTGTCGATCGGTCCGTAGAAGTTGAAAAACGGATTCTGCCAGGAGCGCCACACTAGCCACGCATAGGGTAGCCCTACGCTCGGCAGAAAGCCGGCAAGGAGCCATGGCCATCTGCGGAATATCGCCCGCCAGGCAGGAACCGCCGCCAGCACCAACCCGGGTGTAGCCAGCAGCATCAGCGGCCAGTGATTGGTCAGGCTCAGTCCGTAGACCACCGCGGTCGTGGGCCATACCCAAGCACGGTCTGGTTGTCGAACGCCGTATAATATTAGGGTATAGATGACAAAAAACAGCAGGGCATTCAGGGTATAGACCTCGGCGATGATCGCCTGAGACCAGACGTGCTCCGAGGCGCCGAACAACCAGGCCGCGGTCAGCGCCGGCGTATTGGATGCCCCCAGCAGCCGCGCACAGACGTACACGGCTCCGCAGGCGAGCGCCCCGAGCACCGCGCTGGACAGGTGCCCCAGGAACGCCGGCGTGCCAAACGGCAACTGCATGAACAGGTGGCAGATCGCGGTATAGAGCGGGTAGCCGGGCGGGTGAGCGACCCCCAGGGAGGCGCCGGCCATCAGGAATAGACCGTCGTCTTCCAGCACCACGGTGCGGGGCAGGGTGAGGACGTACAGGACGAGGGGACCGATCAGGGCTGCGGCAAAAGCCAGGGCGCCGCTCACGTCACCGGTTGAGCGACGTGGGCTTGGCAGGGTGAATCGCATGCGTTCTCAATCACCGACGAGCTGACAACTTCAGTCGGCGTTGCATCCTCACGATAGCCATACTGCCGAGCCCCACGCCGCAGATGAACGTCGGCATTCGGTTGTGGACGCAAGGCTCACTGAAAGTCGTCAAGACTGTGGAACGCTCCCAGTGTACAGCAAAGCCGATCGGGTTTCGACGACGAATTCGGTCCCCTGCCGTCCCTAGAGGCACGTGTGCGATCACTGCCCGTCATCTTTCGAGCATGACAGCAACCAATCGTTTCCGTGTTCCTCACGCTCTCTTGCAAAGATGGGTGCGTCTGCGTATGCTCAATCGTACGTTGCTGTAGGCCATAACATGTCTGAACACCAACAAATAGAAGCGTCTCGCAAAGAGATCGATCGGCTGGACAATGAGATTTTGCGGCTTCTGAATGAGCGTTCTCGGCACGTCATCACGATTGGCAAAACGAAGCGGAAAGCCGACCCTCACGCCCTGCTCCATACCCCCGGACGAGAGGCCTTCATTGTGGAACGTCTGGCGCGTCAGAACCCCGGTCCCTTTCCCAACGAGGCGATTCGTCCGGTCTATCGGGAAATTATGTCCGCCTCCTTGTCGTTGGAAGGCCTCCAGACCGTGGCGTACCTGGGTCCCCCTGCTACGTTTACGCATTTGGCGGCTCTGGGAAAGTTCGGCGAGTCTGCCCAATATACGTCGGTCAGCGGGATTAAAGAAGTGTTTGATGAAGTGGAACGCGGGCGCGCGCTCTACGGAGTCGTGCCGATCGAAAACTCCACCGAGGGCGTGGTGAATTACACCCTCGACATGTTTATCGATTCCAGCCTGATGATCTACGGAGAAGTCATGCAGGAGATTTCCCATCACCTGATGTCGAAGAGCGAGCGAGCCGAGGACATCGAGACGATTTATTCACATTCCCATGCCCTGGCGCAGTGCCGGAATTGGTTGAAAACCCATATGTCCGCGGTGCCGGTGGTGGAAGCCCCCAGCACCTCGCGCGCGGCCGAACGGTGCCGGGAGGAACCACGCGCGGCAGCCATTGCTTCCGAACTCGCGGCGCAGATGTACGGCTTGCACATTTTGAAATCGCGAATCGAGGATAACGTCAACAACTTCACGAGATTTTTAGTGTTGTGCAAGCATGGTTCCGATCCGACGGGAAAAGATAAGACGTCGATCATGCTCTCGGTAAAAGATAAGGCCGGGGCGCTCTATGATTTGCTGCGGCCTTTTGCCTCCAACGGCATCAGCATGACCAAAATCGAATCGAGACCCTCGCGTCGCAAGGCCTGGGAATATCTCTTTTTTGTCGACATTGAGGGGCATCTGCGAGAAGATCGGATCCGCCGGACCATTGAGGAACTGAAGAGCCGGTGTTTGTTTCTGAAAGTGCTCGGTTCGTATCCCGTCCATTCCTGAGAGGTGCCCCCTCACCCCAACCCTCTCCCACCAGGGGAGAGGGAGTTGAGGAGCAGGAATGGGCAACGAACGTGTGAGTTGCACATGCCTATCCGAGTTCATCCCAGTATAGCCAAGCTCGTTCCGTACTCACCTGGGAAACCTCTTGATGAATTGGAGCGGGAATTGGGCATTAGCGGAGCCGTGAAACTCGCGTCCAATGAAAATCCGCTCGGCCCCTCCCCCAGAGCGCTTGCGGCATTGGATGAAGGCAAAGAGACCCTGCATCTCTATCCGGACGGCGGGGCGCATCATCTGACCCGCGCGCTGGCTGACAGGTGGAAAGTGCCCGGCGATCACGTCATCGTGGGCAACGGGTCCGATGAAATCATCAGCCTGTTGGTCAAGACGTTCGTGTCTCCAGGCGAGGAAGCCGTGATGGCGGACCACACCTTCGTCATGTATCAGCTCGCCGTGACCGGTGGGCACGGGGTCTGCGTGGAGGTCCCCTTGAACGACTGGCGTCACGATCTCCCGGCCATGGCGAGGGCCGTGACCGGTCGCACGCGGTTGGTGTTCGTCTGCAATCCCAACAATCCCACGGGCACCATGGTGACCCGCGATGAAGTCCGGGCGTTCATGGCGGCCGTCCCCGATGACGTGATCGTGGTGTTTGATGAAGCCTATTATGAATACGTCCGGGACCCGCACTATCCCGACACCCTCGACTACGTTCGACAAAACCGGCCGGTGGTGGTGTTGAGGACGTTTTCCAAGATTTACGGGTTGGCGGGGTTGCGGATCGGATACGGGATCACGACGCCGGACATCGTCGGGTACCTGCACCGCGTGCGAAATCCCTTCAACGCTAATACCCTGGCACAATGCGCGGCACGGGCCGCGTTGGAAGACGAACAACACGTGGCCGCCAGTCGAGCGCTCAATGAAGCGGAAATGACGTCGGTGGATATCGGACTTCGAGCTTTGGGGTTGGCGCCCCTTCCCAGCCAAGCCAACTTTCTTTATTTCGAGACGCACCGGGACGGTCGCGCCGTGTTTGACCGGCTTCTGCGTGAAGGGGTCATCGTTCGGCATATCAACGGGTCGATGCTTCGCGTGACGATCGGGCGGCCGGAGGAGAACCGTCGATTTCTCGAAGCCTTGAGGCGCGTCATGGAAACCCTGCCGCGGGACAAGGAGTCCTCATGATTATCGTGTTCAAGCCGACGGCCACGGATGAGGACATCGATCACGTCACGGATCGACTCAGGGAACTGGGCCTGAAATCGCAGATGTCCCGTGGAGAGGAGCGTACCATCATCGGGGTGATCGGCGACGAACGTCTGTTGGAAAACCAACCGCTCACGGTGTTCTCCGGCGTCGAAAGCGTGACGCCCATTTTGGCTCCGTGGAGGCTCGTGAGCCGTGAATTTCAAGCCCAGGACTCGGCAATCACGGTGGACCGGGTGACGGTGGGCGGCAACCGATTGGTAGTGATGGCCGGACCTTGTGCCGTCGAAAAATTGGAAGTGACGGTCGGGATTGCGCATGAGGTCAAAGCCGCAGGGGGCGCGATCCTGCGAGGTGGCGCGTACAAACCGCGAACCTCTCCCTATTCGTTTCAAGGCTTGGGCCGGGAAGGGCTCGATTTCCTGGTTGAAGCGAAGAAGCAGACGGGGATGCCCGTGGTCAGCGAAATTTTGGATCCTCGTGACACGGACGTGTTCCTGGAAAAAGCCGACGTGATTCAGATCGGGGCGCGGAACATGCAGAACTTCGAATTGCTCAAGGAAGTCGGGGCCTATGACAAGCCGGTCCTCCTGAAACGGGGGCTGTCCGCCACGATCAAGGAATTCTTGTTGTCGGCCGAATACATCGTCTCTCGCGGTAATCGAAACGTGATGTTGTGTGAACGCGGCATTCGCACCTTTGAAACCCACTATCGCAATACGCTGGATCTGGCCGCGGTTCCCACGTTGAAAGAACTGTCGCATTTGCCGGTGATCGTCGATCCCAGTCATGCGACGGGGAAATGGAACCTGGTGGCTCCCATGGCCAAGGCCGCCGTGGCGGCGGGTGCCGACGGGCTCCTGATCGAGGTCCATTCGAATCCGGAATGCGCCCTCTGCGACGGAGAGGAATCGCTCAAGCCTCGACGGTTCACGGAGTTGATGAACGACCTGAAAATCCTTGCGCACGCCGTGGGAAGAGAATTGTAGCCCTTGGTTTTCGGTCTCCGCGTGACACACTGCCGTTTCTTCTTCAGAACATGACCGTCCATTTCAAACAAGTCACGATAGTCGGGGTCGGCTTGATCGGGGGCTCCCTGGGGATGATCCTGAAGCGTCAGGGTCTGGCCGATCGCGTGGTAGGCGTGGGCCGGAGTCTGGCGAACCTGGACTTGGCCGTGGAACGCGGGGCCATCGATGCGTTTGAACGTGATCCCAAAGCGGCGATGCCAGGCACGGAATTGGTGATTCTCGCCACGCCCGTGGAAAGTTACGCCGGCCATCTCAAAGAGTGGGGACGCGTCCTGGAACCCGGCACGATCGTGAGCGACGTGGGAAGCGTCAAGGGCTCCCTGGTGGGACAGGTGGAAGCGTTGATTCCGGCCGGTGTGCATTTCGTCGGCGCGCATCCCATCGCCGGAAAGGAAACGTCGGGGGTGATGGCCGCATCCACGGATTTGTTCACCGGCGCCCTGTGCATCATCACGCCGACGGCCCACACCGATCCTCAGGCCCTCCTCACGGTGCAGCACGTATGGGAAGCCGCGGGCTCCGTCGTCCGGTCGATCGATCCCTTTGTGCACGATTGGATATTGGGAGCGGTCAGCCATCTTCCGCACGTCGCAGCCTTCGCCCTCATGAATGCCTTGACGGCTCTTGAACAACGAGGCGGGGCGGAGTTGCTGGCATATGCCGGCAGCGGCTTGCGGGATACCACCCGCATTGCAGAAAGCTCTCTGGAAATGTGGCGCGATATTTTTCTCGGTAATCAGGAAAATCTTTCGGTCATGATTGAAGCCTTGGAAAAAGAATTACAACGCTTCAAGACGTTGATCCAAGCGAAGGATGGACCGGGTCTGGAGCAGGAAATCGCCAGGGCGCGGGAGGCGCGGCAGCGGCTGAAATGAGTGCGCTCACGATCACACCGAACGGCCCCCTGCGTGGGACGATTCGGGTGCCAGGGGACAAATCCATCACCCATCGCGCCCTGCTGACCAGCGCCTTGGCCGAAGGCTCCGCCACGATTACGGGATATTGTCGCGGAGACGATTGCCTCAATACCCTGCGGGCCTTGCAAGCGTTGGGCGTGGCCATCGAAGTCGAAACGGACACGGTTCGGGTCTGGGGCAAAGGGTTGGGGGGGTTGACCGAGCCCGTTCTGCCTTTGGATTGCGGCAATTCCGGGACGGGCCTGCGACTGTTGGCCGGGGTGCTTGCCGGTCAACCCTTTTTCTCCATCCTGACGGGTGACGACTCGCTTCGCCGCCGCCCTATGGGGCGGATCGTCAACCCCCTGCGCATGATGGGCGCGGCCATCCAGGGTCGGAAAGGGGGCGAACTGGCGCCGCTGGCCATTCAGGGAGGGACCTTACAGGGCATCGAGTATCGATCGCCGGTGCCGAGTGCCCAGATCAAATCGGCAGTCCTCTTCGCCGGCCTCTTCGCCCAAGGGGAGACGCGGTTCTCAGAGCCCGCGCCATCCCGGGATCACACCGAGCGGATGTTCCGGTACCTGGGGATTCCGCTCGAAACCGACGGGTGTCACGTCGTCCTGTCGGGCCGTCCCACTTATACGGCCAAAGATGTGTCGGTCCCCGGTGACCTGTCCGCCGCCGCCTTCTTTATTGTCGGCGCTTCCCTGGTTCCCGGCTCGGAGGTACGGATCGTGAATATTGGTCTCAATCCGGCCAGAACGGGGATATTGGACGTTCTCGGCGAAATGGGTGCCGATATCCGGATCGTCAACCAACGAGAAGATGCCGGGGAGCCGGTGGGTGATCTGGTGGTCCGCGCGGCCCCGCTTCGCGGCGTGACCATCGAAGCGGCAGACGTTCCGAAGATGATTGACGAATTTCCCATTTTTTGCGTGGCGGCGGCGCTGGCCGAAGGCCGGACCGTCGTGACCGGGGCCGAAGAATTACGAGTCAAGGAAACCGACCGAATCCATGCCATGGCCACGGAGATGACCAAACTCAACGTCCCCATTCAGGAAACCCCGGACGGATTTGTTTTGGACGGGGGTGCCGTTGTCAAAGGCGGAACCTGCACGAGCCACGGCGACCATCGAGTGGCCATGGCGCTGGCGATCACCGCCTTGACCGGCGACGCGCCGACCACCATTCTCGACACCGACTGCATTGCGACCTCCTTTCCGAATTTTCATGACAACCTGTTGGAATTATTGACAATTTCACTCTGAATTCTATAATACTATCCTTTTCCGAGGACCGTGGAGACGTTTGCCCAAAGGCGAGGCTTGCTCATCACGATTGATGGCCCTGCCGGAGCAGGGAAAAGTACGACGGCGCGGGCCTTGGCGTCACGGTTGGGCTACGCCTATCTGGATACGGGCGCTCTCTACCGCGCGGTCGCATGGGTGGTCCGACGGACGGGGATTGATTGTGCCGATGCCGGGGCCATGGAGGCGCTCTTGTCCTCGATCGATTTTCACGTGTCTCTCGAAGAGGGAGTGACGCGAACCTTTATCGACAACGAGGAAATCACCGAAGAATTGCGTTCTCCGGAGATCAGTCGCTTAGCGTCAACCGTGTCGGCGCTGCCGCACGTTCGCAACCGGCTGTTACCGATTCAGGCTCGATACAGTCGTGAGGGCGGGATCGTGGCGGAAGGCCGCGACACGGGCACCAGGGTGTTTCCCGACGCGGACGTGAAATTTTTTCTCGAAGCGGACCTCGAAACGCGCACGACTCGCCGGCATCAGGAAGCGGTGCAGGCCGGTCATCCCGACACCCAGGGTGAGATCCGGCGGGCCATTGAGGAACGGGATGCCAACGATCGCTCGCGGGCGACCGCGCCGTTGAAGCCGGCCGCCGACGCGGTGGTGATCGATTCTTCGTCCTTGACGGTTGACCAGGTGGTGGAGAACATGATGGAGTGGATTCCGGGTCACTCGTGAGCGGCTTGGTGTATGGAATCCTGTGGATTCTCACACGCGTGGTCGGCCGCGTGTTCCTGCGCTATCGTACGCGGGGCGCTGAACACGTCCCGGCGACGGGTGGGGTGTTGTTGGCGGCGAATCACGCGAGTTATGCGGATATTCCGTTATTGGGATGCGGGGTGCGGCGTCGCCTCTTTTTTCTCGGGCGGGCGAATTTGTTTCCCTATCCCGTGGTCGGTCGCATCCTTCGCTCGCTGGGATGGATTCCTTTAAGGACCGAGCGCTGGGATCGAAGAGCGTTCGGGTCCGCGGTGGAGTTACTCAAGGCGGGAAAGGCCGTGGTCATTTTTCCGGAAGGAACGCGAACACTGGATGGAGCGCTGCAGCCGGGGAAACCGGGAATCGGGCGGCTGGTGGCTCAAACCCAATGTCCCGTGGTGCCGGTCTATCTCAGTGGGACGTATCAGGTTCTCCCGACGGGTGCCTCATGGCTGAGGCGGCATCCGGTGGAAGTATCGTTTGGGGAGTCCATGGATTTTCGTGAGGAATGTCGACGCTACCAGGGAAAAGAATTGTACCAACGGATCAGTGACACAGTAATGGCTCGGATTGCCGAATTGCGGGACGTGGATCATTCGGCAGTACCGACAACATGAACCCGAGAGATTGAGCGTCCACGTCGGTCACGGCTCAATCCCCGTTACAACGGTCGCCGGCAAGCGATCGTGTAGGGGCGGACCCGCGTGTCCGCCCGAGGAATGAGGAACCAGGAATGAGTACAGTGTCAAACGTCGTTGAAGAAATGGACAGGGGAGCCTTGGAGGCCCTGTATGAAGAAACCTTCAAGAATTTTGAAGAAGGTACGATCACGGAAGGCCGGGTCGTGGTCATTCAAAAAGACAGAGTCATCGTGGACATCGGGTATAAATCCGAAGGCATCATTTCGACCAATCAGTTTATGCCGGACGAACTGGAGGCGCTGACGGTCGGCGACCGCATCCAGGTGTACATCGAGCAGCGGGAAGACTCGGAAGGGAACTTACTCCTCTCCAAGGAAAAAGCGGACAAGATGAAAATTTGGGATGAGCTCGAGGTGGCGCATCAGGAGGAGCAGGAAGTCCACGGGAAAGTGGTGTCGCGCATAAAAGGCGGGATGATGGTGGACATCGGGGTCAAGGCCTTTTTGCCTGGTTCGCAAATCGACCTGACGCCCGTCCGTGACCTGGACTCCCTGGTCGGAAAAACCTTCCCGTTTAAGATCATTAAGATCAATCATCGGCGCGGCAACGTGGTGATTTCCCGCCGGGCGTTATTGGAAGAAACGCGGGACAAGCGGCGGCAAAACACGTTATCGACCCTCGCCGAAGGGCAACTCCTCGAAGGAACCGTGAAAAACATCACCGACTACGGCGCGTTTTTGGATCTGGGCGGCATTGACGGCCTCCTGCACATCACCGATATTTCCTGGGGACGGGTCGGCCATCCCTCCGATATGTTTGCCGTGGGGGACCGGTTGGAAGTGCTCGTGCTCAAGTACGACCGGGACTCCGGAAGAATTTCCTTGGGGCTTAAACAAAAGACAGCCGACCCCTGGATGAACATTGCTTCCAAATACCCCGAAGGGTCGCGCGTGAACGGCAAGGTCGTCAGCCTGACCGATTATGGCGCGTTTGTGGAATTGGAGCCGGGTGTGGAGGGGCTCGTCCACGTCTCGGAAATGTCCTGGACGCATGAAGTGCGCCATCCTTCCCGGGTGGTCGCGGTGGGAGACGCCATCGACGCCCAAGTGCTGCACGTGGATCAGCAAGGTCGCAAAATTTCTCTGGGCATGAAACAGACCGCGCCCAATCCGTGGGACGTCATTCAGGCCCGCTACCCGGTGGGCACACAAATCGAGGGCAAAGTCAAAAGCGTCACGGACTTCGGAGCCTTCGTGGGATTGGACGAAGGGATCGACGGGCTCATTCATATTTCGGATATGTCGTGGACCAGACACATCAAGCATCCCTCGGAATTGTTCAAGAAGGGTCAACGGGTGTCCGCGGTCATTTTGCGCATCGACAAAGAAAAAGAGCGGTTGTCGCTGGGCTACAAGCAGCTCACGGCGGACCCGTGGGAAGCGGACATCCCTTCACGATACCAGGTGGGGAGCGTGGCAACCGGGACGGTGTCCAAGATCGCGGATTTTGGCGTGTTCGTCGAACTGGACGGAGACGTGGAAGGGTTGATCCACGTCAGCGAAGTCGGACCCGATGGGGCGAACAAGCTGGAAGAGAGTTTTTCGATAGGTCGGAAGGTGACTGCGAAGATCGTCAAAGTCGATTGTGAAGAACGGAAAATCGCGTTGAGCGTGAAAGACTGTCCCCAGGAACCGGAGAGCAAGGAACCCGAAGCGGTGAGCGACCCGGGCGAGGCCGACCGGGAGCAGGATGTCACGGCCTCGTCCGACGCGGAAAGGACGTAGAGGCGTATCGCAGGGCAGGCGCGTATGGCGGACGACGTACATTCAGGCAAAACCCGTTCCAGGTGGCGACGGGTCGTATGGATCGTGGTCGCTGGGGTGGCGTTGACCGTGGTGGGGAATGCGTTGTTACCGGAACTCGCCACGGTCGGCAAGGAGCGCATCGCGCTCGTCAGGATCGAAGGCCCCATTCTGGATTCCCGCTCCACCGTGGACGAGTTGGAAGCGTATGCCCAGGACCCGCTCGTGAAAGCCATTGTCCTTCGGATCGATTCTCCGGGCGGCGGAGTCGCGGCCTCTCAGGAGATTTACAATGCGGTCAAACGGGTGCGGGAAGAAAAGCAGAAAACGGTCGTGGCCTCCATGGGCACGGTGGCCGCTTCCGGCGGGTATTACATTGCGGTGGCCTCCGACCGGATCCTGGCCAATCCCGGAACGCTCACGGGCAGTATCGGCGTGATTATGCAATTGGCCAATTTCGAAGAGCTCATGGCCAAAATCGGTGTGAAGAACTTCGTGATCAAGAGCGGACGGTATAAAGACGTGGGGTCCCCGTTTCGCATGATGGGCGAAGAGGAACGGAACCTGTTGCAATCGGTCATGGATGATGCCCATCGGCAGTTTGTCGAAGCCGTGGCCGAAGGGCGCGCGCTGGACGTCGCCGACGTCGAGACCTTAGCCGACGGCCGCGTGTTGACCGGGCAACAAGCCAAAGACGTGCTGCTCGTCGATGACCTGGGAGACCTGAAAGACGCCGTCAGACTGGCGGCGGAGATGACCGGGATGAAAGGTGTTCCGCCGGTGATCGAGTCGACCCCGGAATTTTCATTCCGGAATTGGCTAGTCGGGTCCCTGTTCGGCGAGGCGCCCTCATTGCCCCTGCAAACGGGAATGAACCTCATGTATTTCATGGCGTTGTAGAATACTCCTTTTCCCCTGATGGGAGAGGGCAGGGGAGAGAGGAAGTAGGTCGGATTAGCATTGCGTAATCCGACAATCCCAGCCGCGGTGTTGGGTTACGCCTTCGGCTACCCCAAACCTACCGGACTCCCATCAGGGGTGAGGAGCTTTTCTCCCTGCCCCGGACTTGATCCGGGTGTTGGGGTGAGGGGGAAGCCGGGAACGACAGGCGTGAGCGCAAGGGACGCCGGCCCTTTCGATCAAGGAGAGGAGTCATGACCAAGGCACACTTGATTGAGAAAGTGGTGGAAAAAGGCAAGACCCTCAGCCGCCGTGACGCGGAAAAGGTGGTGAACGGCATTTTCGATTCCATCCGTGACGCCTTGAAGCGTGGTGAGAAAACGGAGATCCGCGGGTTTGGAAGTTTCCGATTGCGCATCCGGCGCACCAAAGACGGGCGGAATCCAAAAACCGGAGAGACCGTGTCCGTGCCTGAAAAACGCATGCCGTTTTTTAAAGCGGGCAAAGAGATCAAGGAACTGCTGAATGCGGAAGGGCCGACGCATGAGCAACAATCCTGACCCCACGTTGGCGGCACCAACCTGGACCCCTGAGGCCCTCACGCGCCTTGAGCGTGCGCCCGTCTTTTTACGGGGCATGGTCAGGCGCTTGGCGGAAAAGAAAGCCCGCGAATTGGGAGAAAGCGAGATTACCGGGGAATTGTTGGACCGGTTCAAGCGGCAAATGATGGGGAGCATGGGCGGGGAAGCGGGGATGGCCGAGGCCGCCGACCAAATGGCCCAAGGCAAATTACCCTGGACCGCGGAAGCCAGCAAACGGTTGGAGACCGTGCCGGAGTTCATGCGAGCCATGATCAAGCAAATCACCGAAGAGGTGGCGCGGGAACGGGGCCATTTGGAAGTCAACGTGGAATTGTTCGAAAAAGTCGAGGCCATGGGGGAACAGGCCGAAACCCGGGTGGCGCCGGTGGAATGGACCGAGGGGGCGAAGGCGATGCTCCAGGAAAAAGTGAAGGATTCCCCACCCATCGCCCTGGAGTTCGTCACGGATATGCTGAAGCGGGACGCGGAAGACCTGGCGCGGGAAGCAGAAGTGACCACGATTGATGAGGGGACGCTGTTGAAGTTCTGGGAAGCCCCGCAGGAAAACGTGGCCTGGACGGACGACGCCTGGAAACGGCTGCTCACGTCCCCGGATTTCGTGCGTAGCGGGATCCGCAAGGCCGCGGAGCGGCGCGCCAGAAAACTCGGGTTGCGGGAAATCGATTCCGAACACCTGACCACGTTTCGGAACGAAGCCATGATGAAAGCCGTCAAGCGGATCAGAAGTTTCGGCTATCAGGAATTGACCTTTGACGCCTTTGATGATGCGTTGGTGAAAGTCAAGCGCTTGAAAGGAAACAACCAGGCCGAACAACGTCTGGAAGAAATCCGGGAATTCATGACAAAAGAAAAACCGGAAGTCGGCGTGCTCGGCGAAGAACTCATGGACCGCTTTCGCAAGTATCTCAAAGGCGAAGGCAAGCTCTAGCCTTTCTCTCCTTTGCCGCCTGTCAGCAGACAGGGGTTCTCGTTTTCCCAACCGCCGCGGCTAGAGAACGGATCGGCAACTCTCAGGCTACCGGTCGGCCGTCAGGACAACGTGGAACGATCCAGGACGAACCCAGACGCGTATTCGTCAACGGCCCAATGGTCGCTGGTCGTCCAGCGCGTCAGTCAGCACTCCGTGGAAGTGTGGGTGGGTACGTTGTTCCCCACCTTGAAAAAGCCTGAACGCGCACGCGTCTGCCTCATTACGAAAAACGGCAAGGTCAGAACACGAGTCATCCGCAAGTGGCAGCGTCCGTTTACGGGGATGAAGCAGCGTTTCTTCGCCATGGTCACGTTTCGAGGACTCGGAGCCGGGAACGAATATCGCCTTGAGTTCGGGCGCCGCATCGAGGCGGAGCCCCGCGCCGGAATCAGGCGTCGCTGGCAACGGCTTCGCTCCGGCACGTTTCGCACGCTGCCGTCGCGCGTACCCGAGAAGGGCCGGGACGCCTTCACGATCGCGCTTGGCAGTTGCTTCTACAACCATCGGGACGGCGGCCGGGCCGCGGCCTCCTACAAGGCGCTCTACGAGCGTGGGAGCAACACCGTTCGCCCGGACGTGACCGTGTTGGCCGGCGACCAGATCTACCTGGACATCGGCTTCGATTCCCTGTCGTTGATCGAAGAAGAGATCCGCGAACGCGTCGCGGACGACTATGCCCTGCACTGGCAGGCGCTCGGCAGCATGCTGAGCAGGGGCGGCACGTGGATGCTGCCCGACGATCACGAATACTGGAACGACTACCCGTTTACCGACTCCCTCCTCCCGACCCTGCTGGCCCTCAAACTGCCGCACGTACGCAACAGTTGGACGAGAGCGGCGTCCGACGGCGTCAAGAACGTCCAGCGCTCCCCCGTGGTCGAATCGTTTACGCTTGGAGACGATCTGTCCGTATGCCTGGCCGACTTGCGTTCGTACCGTTCCGAGCACAAGTTCCTTCCGGAGGCGCCGTTCAAAACATTACTCGAGTGGGCGGGCCGCCGTGCCTGCCCGGGCATACTCGTCATCCCGCAGCCGCTGATCGTGGAGCAAAATACAGTCGAGCGGAACCTCCGCGGTTACGGAACCCAATATGCCCGGTTGCTGAAAGCGCTGGGCTCCGTATCCCACGACGTCGTGGTCCTCAGCGGCGACGTCCATTTCGGGCGCATTGCCAGCGTTCCGATCGGCACCAAGGGCGCACGCCTCGTCGAGATCATCTCATCACCGATGTCCAATCTAACCGGTCTCAATGGACTGGCTACCAGCGTGGCTACGGACAGGCCCAACCGGTTCCCGGATGACCCAACCGCCAGTGTTCTGGGGTGGCAGTCCCGGAAGGTGAACTATTACAAAAACGAAGGGGCCAGAGGCCGATTTTTTGTCTCATCCCGGAAAGGCCGTTGGCTGTCGGCGTACCCTAGAGACCGGACACGGGAGCACATCATGACGGTAAGTTTTTGTCGCCGTGCCGTGGGCATCGAAGTGACGGCCAATGCCTGGTTGCTGCGTCAGAGAACACAGGTTGGAAACATGCCCGTCCGGAGCTTCACCAGACCCTTCCGGACCATCCTCAAGTAGGAGACAACGGGTATCATCCCTGTCTTGTTCACTCTCCTTCTGCGCCCCGTTTCCCTCCTTTGTCAGGAGGGGCAACCCGCCTGCGATCGGTTGATGGCCATCACTCATTGTTTGTTTTAAGAAAAGCACGACCAGGTCGGCACGATGCATGAAGCGCGCGCTCATGGCTGCCGGCCCGAGCGCCGTGAGTGGCTAAGCGCTCCGCGCGCTACTGAACCTTACGCCGCGCCCCCTCCATCCGCCGCTGCCCGTCAGCTTCGACCAAAACGGGAGGGCTCCTGCGGGGTGGCCGGTGTGGCCATGCGGTAGCCGACACCGCGTTCGTTGAAGATGTAGACAGGGGCGTTTGCGTCGTCGCCCAACTTCCGGCGGAGTCTCTTGATAAAGGCCCGCACGAGCTTCTTCGGTTCGCCGTAGGACCGACCCGCCCAGACTTGGCGCAGCAGCGAATCGTGGGGAAACACCCGTCCCGCGCCCAGTGAGAGCACACGCAGCAACTCGTACTCGGTAGCCGTCAACTCCACGTTGTGCCCGGCGACGCGCACCCAGCGCCGGGCGTAGTCGATGGTAAGCTCGCCCAGCACGAACGGGTCGGGCTCGGTGCAACGGCGAAGCGCTGCGCGGATCCGCGCCGTGAGCTCCGTCGGCGAGAAGGGTTTGACGATGTAGTCCTCGGCCCCGGCCTCGAGCACCTTGGCGATGGTTTCGTCGCGCCCGTAGCCGGAGATGAAGATAACCGGAAGGTCGCTTAGCTTGGGCACGGTTTGCATCAGCTCGATGCCGTCGGCATCGGGCAGGATTAGGTCGAGCAGGACCAGCGCGGGCTTCTCCATCTCGAGTAGGTGGGGCAGATCGCGAGGGTCGCCGGTGACGAGCGGCGCATAGCCCGCATCGACGAGTGTGTCGCGCACGTAGCGCAGCACCTGCGGGTCGTCGTCTACCACGAGGATGCGCGTGCGTTCCCCGGCTTCGTGGGGCGCCGCGGGTTGGCTCCGTACGTCGCCGCCCGCCTCCGGCGCCACCGGGACCGTGAAGGTGAAGCGCGCGCCCTTGCCGAGCCCGGCGCTCTCGGCCTGGATGCGCCCGCCATGCGCCTCGACCAACCCCTTGCAGATGGCGAGTCCCAGCCCGCCCCCTACCCCGCGCTTCCTGTCCCCCGCGCCGGCATATTTGCGGAAAAGCTGCGAGAGGTTCTCCGGCGCCACCCCCCGGCCCTTGTCGGAGACCGAGAGCGCGACGTACCTGCCGTCGTGCGCCGCCGCGACCCGAATCGGCGTGGACTCCGGAGAGTTCTGGGCGGCGTTGGAGAGGAGGTTGGTCAGCACCTGCACGATGCGCTTCTGGTCGGCCATCACCCGCGGCAGATCCGGCGGCAGGTCGATGAGCACGGGGTGCGGCACTCCGCCGGAAAGGAACGTGGTCCGCGCCTGGTCCACCAACACCCCCACCTCCGAGGGCTCGAGCGAGACCGAGAGCGTGCCGGTGTCGAGGCGCCCCGCATCGAGCAGGTCGCTGATGAGCCCGCTCATGCGGTCGGCCTGCTCGTCGATGATGCGGAAGAACTGCTGCGTCTCGGCCGGATCGAAGCCCCGCGCGGCACCGAGCACCGCGGCGGTCGAACCCTTGATGGCGGCAAGCGGGGTGCGAAGCTCGTGACTCACCATGCCGATGAACTCCGCGCGGATCCGGTCCAGCTCCTCGATCGGCGCTAGGTCCTGGATGGTGACCACCACCGATTCGACCTTGCCGTTCTCGGAATGGATCGGCGTCGAGTTGACGAGCGTCGTGACGCTTCTCCCGTCTGGGGTCGACAGCACGATCTCCTCGGCGCGCACCGGCGCGGCACTGCTCAGTTCGCCGACGAGCGGGAAGCGGTCGAGCGCAATCTCGCGCCCGTCGCCGAAACGGCACGTCACCACCTCTAACAGCTGCTCGTGAGAATGGCCGGGCGTGCGCAGGTTCTCCGCGATGCGCCGCGCCTCGCGGTTGAACGAGACCGGGCGACCGGTCCGCGCATCCAAGACCAGGACGCCGACCGGCGAGGTTTCGACCAAGGCTTCCAGGTCGGCGCGCGCGCGCTGCTCGGCGCGATAGGCGCGGGCGTTGGCGATCGCGGCCGCGGCCTGCGCGGCGAACAGCAACAGGACCTCCTCGTCCTCGCTGGCGAATTCCTGCCCGCCCGCCTTCTCGATGAGAAAGAAGTTGCCGACGTGCACGCCGTGATGACGCATCGGCGTAATCTGGAAGGCACGTGAGGCCGGCAGCCAGTCCGGGAAGAAGCCTAACGAGTGCACATAAGCGCGGACGTCCGCGAGCTTCAGCATGCCAGGAAGGTCGCGGAAATGCTCAAACAGCCGTTGCCCCTCGGGCCACTCGGCCAGCCGCCGGTGCTCCTCGTCCGTGAAACCGGAGGTAACGAAATCCTGGGGCGTCCCCGTCTCGTCGATGGTGACGATGCCGCCGTAGCGTGCGCCGGTCAACGCCCGGGCGTTCTCGACCACCTCGCGTAGCACGGTCTCGAGGTCTAGGCTCGCGCTGATGCGCAGCATCGCTGCGGTCAGGCTGGAGGTGCGCTCCTTCGGCGCCTCATTCACGGGCATGGAATCGGCGGGTGTCATTATCCGGTCGTCTCCGTCACCCGCGGCGCCGAACACAGTTCGCGCCCGCTGGGTGTGAATTTGCTGGAGCTATAGGTTCCGGGACACGCGGCGATCGCGCTTGATCGTCGCCCACGTCTTCAAAAATGTCTGAAATTCACGCGATAGTCACGTTGAGACAAAGATAATTGGCGTTATATTCACACATTATTAAGTATAATAGCAAGTCCTTCTTTTCACAAACTTTCACAAACGCGCCTGCGAGGCGGGGTGCGTTCAGAGTCATTTGCGATAAACAGTTTCTCACGGTCTCTTTTAGGTACGTTTCCCCCCGATGACCATAGACGAATGAATCTCACAATGTGCCAGAGTTGCGTTTGAGTGATCTGCATATGAATCTGGTGCATGCTAACGGAAGGTCGCGGACATGCTGAAACCTGTCGACTGGATCGGTTCGAGCAAAGCGGACCTGAAGAAATTTCCGGCCACCGTGCAGGACGCCATCGGCTTTGCCCTGTATCAGGCGCAGAACGGAGTTAAACACCGCGACACCAAACCGCTCAAGGGATCTGCGAACCTCCTGGAAATCGTCTTACATCGAGCGGGCGACACCTATCGAACCGTATATACGTTCGGGTTCGAGGCCGCCGTCTATGTCCTGTATGCTCTCCAAGAAAAAAGGCAGAGAGGGCGCGCGACCCCGACCCAGGAACGTGATCCCGTCGAAGCAGGCTGAAGGCGGCACCGCACCGGCAATCCGAGACCCATGGCGAAAGACCGTTCCGTACAGATAGACACAATGAAGTTCGAACGTGGCAGTGGAAACGTGTTTGCGGACCTGGACCGCCCTAATGCGAAGAGTCACATGCTCAAGGCGGAACTCGTCACCCGCATTGACGAGATCATCCGCCGATACAAGCTCAAACCGGGTGAAGCCGCAAAACAGCTCGGCCTGTCCCAGTCCGGCGTGTCGCGCCTCCTGCAGGGCGGCTTTCGAGAATATTCCGTGGAGCATCTCCTGTGCTTGCTGATGGCTATGGGGTACGACGTAAATATCGTCATACGAAAGCCTCGTTCCCGGCGACAGGACAAACTCCGTGTCGGCGCATAACGTTCCGACCGTTTCCCGTCGTAGATCTTCACTGATGTGTTGCACAGAATGGTCAGATTGAGGAGGGTGGCAAGGAGGGGAAAAAGTGGGGCGGCAATTCCCCGCGAATGAGTGAACGCATACAGAGCAGACAGGAAGCAGATTCCTTCCTTCGCTCAGGACAAGCGCTTCGCTGGGAATGCCCATTTTGGTGTGCTGCGCCGGATGACCACGCTGATGTTTCGTGCCAGGTGCCCAAAAGGCATCGGGGCAACAGAAGATGCAATGACGACTACAAAATAATCTAAAAATGATCCACTAAGGTAACAGACGGTATAGATGTGGCATCATAGGATGGCTGAGGGGGCTGCCCGGGACATGCCTGATGCCGTCAGGAGAGGCAGGCAGCTTTTTTATGTCTTCTCTTTTTCCGATACGGACCGGGCGGCTTCTCTCGCCAGTCGATCCACCAACTCGTTATACGGGTTGCCGGAGTGAGCTAGGACTTTGTGCCACGTGAGGGTCATCCCCAAGGCCCGGACCCATTCCGTGTACGCCCGGGTAAAGGCCGTCCTGGTCTTCCACGTGCCTTCCACCCAACAGGCCAATCCCTCATAGTCGAAATGGATCGCGGCCTCGGCAATGCCGTGTGCCCGGCACCACGCCAGCGCCTGCAAGACCGCCTGAATTTCTCCGGCTACGTTTCGATGCCGACGCGCCTCGGTCGGGACGTCATGCCCACTCGCCCGGTGAAGTTCCCGTTCGCCATCGAGGATGATGTAGGCCCAGCCGAAGTGCAGGCGGCCACGGCTGTTCTGCAGACAGGATCCATCGACCCAGACATGTATGCCGGTGGACAGGGGGGCGGCCAGGGGCTCGAAAGTGAATGAAGGAATGACGGTCAGACAATCGGGCAGGCATTCTCCCACGTACGCCAGGGCTTGGGCTTTCGTGGGAAAGGCTTTATAGACGGCTCCGGGAAACCCCTTGACCTGTTCTTCACACTCAGGCCAGCTCGTATAGATCCCGGGCTGGCGCCCCTTGCGCACGACGTAGAATTTCACGGTGCTTATTCATCCTTCAACTGTCTGACACGTTCTAGCACGAACTTGATTCGCTTGGCTTCCCGGCGGATCCCCTCGGCCAAGGCGAGATAGGTTTCGTATTCTTCGATCGCCCGTCGGGTATCGATCCGCTCCAGACTCTTGGCCAGATTGAACCGCGCTTCGGCATAGTTCGGGCGCAAGACGAGTGCCCGTTTAAAGAGTTCGATGGCGCGGGATGGCTGGTGTTGTTCGGCCAGGACCCGGCCGAGATTGCTGATGATCGCCGGAGAGTTGGGGCGAAGCGAAAGAGCTTGCTCCAGTTCGCGTTGCGCGTCGGCCAGATGGCCTTGATCCCGAAGCGCCAGGCTCATGTGATTGTGGGCTTCGGCTAAACGAGCCTCGTCCGTGAGCCCGTGCTGAATGGATTGCCGGTAGGCTTCAATGGCGATCGCCGGCTGGGCGGTTCCGCACGACCCGAATAACGCGGCTTCCCCTCGTGCGAATTGCTGAAGGCCCAGAAAATCGTCCCTCTGGTCCGCCTCTAGTGAGGGTCCTCCGGGCGTTGCGGACCGGCTTCGGTTGAGACCCGGCAGAAAGGTTTCACGATAACTCGACAGAAGCTGCTCGTACGGATCGATCGCCAGGGAGGCCACAAGCAACGCCGGGTCACCGTCAGTCTCCAGTACCAGGTATTGGGTCGTGCTGGTGTAATCCCCGGTCCGATACAGCACGGCGGATTTCGCGCCTTCCTTGGAGAGGAGTTGGGTGGGGTCGATATAAAACGTGGACGACGGCATGAGTTCGGATAAGGTTTGTCGCAGCAGGGGATAGGGCTTTAAGGAGAGACCCTGGTTGTAGCGAAACACGGCGCCGACCAGGCGCTGTTCATCGTTGAAAAAGTAAAACCGGTCGTGGTCGGGCTGACCACTTTGTGCCAAACGTTGGAGTTGTTCTCCCGTACCCCAGGGCACCCGTTGATAGCGGATGCCCTCCCAGCGTTTGACAATGGTCCCCTCGGCGTCGCAGAGATGAGCCGCTCCCAACAGTTCGAGGTCGCTCGCCGAAGGGGGGAGCATGGGGTCGCGAGGCGGTGCTGATGGAGTCCCACATGCCGTGAGTAGGCCCAGCCACAGAACAACAATCCACTGCCCCACATGTTTGGCCGCTGTGATTACCATGAGGGGAAGGTTCCGGAACCTTGGTGGTTTCACTGCTGAAAGAGAGAGGAAAAACCTCAAGCTCGACCTGCGTCGTTCAAAGAAGAATGGTGACATGGTGGGCGATACTGGTATCGAACCAGTGGCCTCTTCCGTGTGAGGGAAGCGCTCTCCCACTGAGCTAATCGCCCACGCAACGAGTCTAGCATAGCCCGTTGATTCCTGACAATGAATCGCACTTGTGGGTAGTGTCTCAGTTTGAATTTCTTTTCTTGTACGGTCCACGCTTCTTCGGTGCCAGTTTCCTGGAATCAATCATTGCCAGCACGTCTTCCCATTCCCACACGCGATCCGTCAATCCTGCTTGCATGGATGGAGTCACCCGCAGGGTCTTGTGAATCTTCACGAAATTATAGAAGACGAAGTATAAGGCCAGCGCATGACAATGATTGTCGATCTTCTTGGAAAAGGCATTCGTCAACCTGGTGAACCGTCGCAGGCTCATTCTCATGGTGAGGTTGTGGCGTTCCACGTGAGACGTTGAGACGTATTTCTTTTCAGGATTGCCTTGAATCCTCTGCTTACGTGTGCCGTTACAAACGGACGGGCTGTACTTCCGTTCCGGTCCCGGCTCTGACGATTCCCCGTAGAGTTTCACTAACTGGGCGTAATCAATGTTATTCCCGAAGGCGTCTTCTACAGCTTCCAGGTAGGCTCGGTGGCCGTCCGTTGTCAGTTGAACGCGGGTTGCTACCCGTGACTCCAAATCCCGCATGAACTCCGTGGCGTAGCCCGCGTCCCGATCACCCACCATCCACGACAGCATCAACTTGGAATCGCTCTCAAGGGCTGTCCAGGTCCACACGTCACCGGCTTCTTCTGGCGCGGCTTGGGCATGCCTGACGTTCTTTTGCTTGGCATAGTAGAAACTCCAAATCTCATCGCATTGCACTTTGGAAGCGTGAACAGCCTGAACGTGTTCATCATGGAAGGCTTCGCAGGCTTGGCCTGCTTCCACCAGGAGTTTCGTAACTGTATTGATGCTGACGCCCACAATGCGTGAAATGGTCCGCATGCTGGAGCCTTCGACCAACATGGAGAGAATCTGAATGCGTTTGGTGTTTGTCAGTGTGTTCATGACGATAATCATAATGAACTTTTATTAGTTTGTCAAGCAATAAGTTTACCATAATGTACATTTACTTTTTGTATAATTACAAAACTTTACATTATCTTAAAAAACTTGTATATATTGACACCATCGTATACGCATCCGCTCGGGGAACAAAGAGAACGGTGTTGACATGTCTGAAATGATAAACCTGAAAGCTGCCGCAGCTGCCTTTTTTAAGCCAGGCACTCCAATCGACAGACAACAACTCTTCGCTGGCAGGCAGTTGCAAATTAGGAAGGTCCTCAATGCAATAATTCAGCCCGGCCAACATGTCATCATTTTTGGAGACAGAGGGGTTGGGAAAACATCACTGGCCAAGGTCGTATCTGACATGATGCGAAGAGCAGAAAGTTTCAAGACGCTTAACTCTGGAACAATAAACTGTGATCCAACGGACAATTTTGACAAACTATGGAGAAAAATATTCCGAGAGTTGTCTTTTGCGATGGAATCGCAAGATGCAGGATTTGAGAAATCGAAGGTGACATCTGCCGTTCCTATTGCCAGCATCCTACCAGAACATCCTCTTCAGCCCGACGACATTCGTTATTTCTTATCCTCCAAGATTGATAAATCGATTGTACTGATCATCGATGAACTTGATCGTCTGTTCGACCAAATATCCCGTTCACAGTTAGCAGATACAATAAAAAATTTGTCTGATCATGCAGTGGACGCGACATTAGTTCTTGTTGGAGTTGGAGATTCTGTAGATGAACTGGTTGCCGAACATCAGTCCATTCAACGATCACTTGTACCAGTCCCAATGCAACGCATGTCTCCTACGGAACTGATTAAGATATTGGAAACAGGCGAAGAGGGCTCAGGAATTACAATTCCAGAAGAATGCAAGACATGGATCACTCACTTATCGCGAGGATTGCCACATTACACACACTTATTGGGACTCTATTCATCCTTCTCGGCAATAGAGGAAGGGAGAAAAGAGATAACGATCAATGATGTCCTTGCGGCAACGACATCAATTGTTCAGACAAGTCAAATAATTGCGAGTGCTTACAGCAAAGCGGTGTTAAGCCCGCGACCAGGAAATATTTATGCAAAGGTTTTAAGCGCCTGCGCCCTCGCAAAAACGGATGAGTTTGGCTATTTCACGGCGAAGGCGGTATGTGAACAGCTATCAAAGATACTGTTTCGGGAGTGCCAAATTTCAGATTTTTCTCGGCATCTTTCCGAGTTTTGTCAGCCAAAGCGAGGGCCAATATTAAAGAGCACTGGAGCCAAATGGTATCGAAGATACCGCTTTATTGATGCGATGCTACAACCATATGTAATCATTCACGATTACTCGATTGGAATGCTGACAAACCAATTCTTAGAAGAATCTAAGGAAAAGTCTAGAGATGCAGTAAATGGGCAGTAAGAGGGAGGTACAAGAATATGGCATCACCAGATCAACAAATCCCAAACCTAGTCTATGTTCTCTTCACGGCTGAAATTAATCCGAATACGGTTGAGACCTTAATGCAGGCGATGTCGAATCTCGCGCAGCAAAAAGTACGTGATGTATATTTGGTAATATCAACTCCAGGCGGTCAAGTAACAGCTGGGATCGCACTCTATAATTTTCTTAGATCAGTTCCGTTCAATTTAACCGCACACAATATTGGGAATGTTGACTCTATTGGGAATGCTATCTTTCTCGCAGCAGACAGACGAGTCGCCTGTCCCAATGCCACATTCATGTTTCATGGTGTGGGGTTCGACCAGCAAGCTGGTCGGTACGAAGAGAAACCTTTAAGAGAAATGCTTGACGGAATCTTATCCGATCAAAAACGAATTGGAGACATTATTGTCGATCGGACTTCGATCAAGCAGGACCAAGTTGAGGGTTTCTTCAGGGAGGCGCAAACCAAGACGGCGGAATTCGCTCGCCAATGGGGGATAGTTCACGATGTCGCAGAGTTCCAACTTCCTGCAGGCGTCCCCGTAATTTCTTTTGTATTCGAACGCCAACGCATTTGATTTGAAGGGAGTCATAACAATACCCACACTGGGGGGTACCACTACAAAGTAGTACAAGAAATTCTCTTTTGTCAAGCAGTTCAAATGAAAGGAAGAATCAATATCTACGGCAAATCAAGATGATTCTTGCGCCATCTTGTTTCGGCGGCTTTTTTTGCTATTTCGCTCCGCTCTCTAGCCGTGAGTTTTGATGCACGAGCCTTTCCACCCTTTAAACCGCCAGCTTTTCCCCTCTCTATTGGTGTTGTGTATTGTTCCTCAACCTCACCGGTAGCGATCCTGGCAACCTTGATCGCGGCTCCGATCACGTCACCGGGTCGTCTTTGTCCTGTCGGTCCTTTTGGCATAGAAACTCCATAGTTTTTCATTCATTCGTTTGGAATCGTCTCTTATTCGGGAAAGCACAAGACCAATGAAAACAGTACCGACGGCCAAACCTGCGCCCCACAAAACCACCTTCACAACGTCCAAGTAATCAGGGTTTCGTGGTAACAAAAAGTCAAGAAGCACCAACACGGTGGCGATAAAAAACGCAACTATTTGGGAGTGGAGCTTCCATGAAGGAAATTCATGGGAGAGACTTTGATAAATGGAAAAGGGAATTTCCATATACTCGTCGTTAGAAGCAGGAGAACCCTCATCCTCAGGAACACGCTGGGAAAGCTTTTCAAGCCTGTTCTCTAACCGAGTCAAAAGCATATATTCAACGGTTAGGCCGAACCAAAAGGACAAAAGGTAGAGGATTAGGGCGGTCGTCATTAACCACGGAACGCGCCCAGCACTGGGAGCAAACATCGAACCAACAAAAGCAATGGCACCGGCAGAGAAACCAATAATCAACCGATTCAATCGCCGATATTCTTCCTCATACTCATCATAGGTTTTCTGAGAGGTATCAATAATGTAGTTAAAATAGTCTGACATGTGCGGATTGTAACACAACGGAACTGGGAAAAAGAGAGGCGGCAAATTCAAACTGAGACACTACCCACTTGTGCGGCCCATATGAAACAGTCGGGTCGAACATGACCACTCACGCACCATGGTCATTCTGAGCGTAGCGAAAAATCTCTCACGCAACAACCGAGCGCCTCAAAAAGCAGACCCTTCACTTCGTTCAGGGTGACATCCTTGGCGCGTTGTGCCTTTTTCCTACCGGAGGAAGAGGGTGTTGGAGCGGGAGTTGTCAACGAATACGTGAACATTGTGACGCCGACCTTGTAAAAAGAGGTGGCCCTCGCTCTGGAAGATTTGCCACAATACCTGTCCGATGGATGATTGCGCGAACCAACCGAACGGGAAGTCGCGTTCGGCGAACGATGGTCCGGTGAGCAGCATTCCGTCCTGGCTGCGGCTGGTTCAAGACGGGTTTCTCGTGTGGGTCGTGCTCGGAGCCGCATGGGGCTGGTTTCTGCCGGAGCTCTCCGCCTCCGGGAAAAGCTGGATTCCCGAAGCGTTGGCCGCCGTGATGCTCGGGATGGGCTTGACGCTGACGCATCGGGACGTTCTCGCCCTACGCCATGGAGGCCGGACGTTGCTGCTGGGCGTGGCCTTGCAGTACGTGGTGATGCCGCTAGGTGCGTGGGCCATCGCGACAGCCTTAGGCCTGCCGAAATTGTTGGCACTCGGGGTCATTTTAGTCGGGGCGTGTCCTGGGGGAACGGCCTCGAACGTGGTGGCCTACCTGGCACGGGGCGATGTGGCGTTATCCGTGGGCATGACCACGGTCTCGACCTTACTCAGCCCGCTTTTAACGCCCCTGTGGATTTGGCTGCTCGCCTCCGCGTGGTTAGCGATTGATCCGCTCACGCTCTTCTGGACGGTCACGAAGATCGTGCTGTTGCCGGTGGTGGTGGGCGTGCTCCTTCGCCGCGTGTGGCAACCGAGCCCCTGGTTTTTTGAAGGCCTGCTGCCGCTCGTGTCGATGGTCATCATCGCGTGGATCGTCGGGGTGATCGTCGGATTAAATCATGGGCAACGCCACGTGGCCGGTATAGTCGTGCTGGCCGTAATCGTGCATAACGCCTTGGGCCTGACGCTCGGGTATTGGGGTCCTCGACTGCGGAAAGTCTCGCTTCGCCACTGTCGGACCGTGGCCCTCGAAGTCGGTATGCAGAATTCCGGGCTGGCCGTCGCCCTGGCCGTGGCCCATTTCGGCCCGGTGGCTGCCGTGCCCGGCGCGATCTTCAGTATTTGGCACAACGTGACCGGGCCCCTGCTGGCCAGCATCTGGCGCCGAACAAGAAGGGGTTAGTGCAATATCCGACCAGCGTTAGGGCGCGAGCCTGAGTTGTTCGAGTGCTGTAATGGCCGGGTTGCCCGGATGGGCATGAAGCGCACGGGATGCGCGAAATCACGCTGCGGTGTCCTCTTTCTTCCCGCGTTTGAGCTTCACAATGCCTTTCAGGTAGAAAGCCCGCGCCCGAGGATTGAGAGAGGTGATGTGGCGGAAAAATGTCTCTTGATCTGGTAGATGTCGGCTTGGCGCCAAGTCATTGTTCCCATCAGAATTAACACGACCAGCGCGATACCCTGCACGCCCAGCCGTATCGCACCCGACCGTTGGGCCGTGCCCTGCGCTGCGCCGCCGATAACCACGGCCAGCATCCCGCTGCCAGCCAGGTATTGATAGCGGTCGGCGACAAAGGAGAATTGCATGTAGCCGTAGTCGATGAAGCCGAGTACCGGCGACAGGGTCACCGCGAAGAACAGCACGCCGGCCAGCGGTCCACGGCCGATCCGATACCGGAAGCCATAGAGCAGCACCGCGGTCAGGTAGAACAGCGCCGAGAGCAGATCCTTGCGCTCGATGACCCAGGCCCGGGCACGGCCAGCCGTAGCAACCGGTGCCACACCAACAAGCAATTCACGACGTGCAGTAGCACGTTGACGAGATGATAGCCGAATGGCGCGAGGCCCCACAGCTGGTGGTCCAGCCAGAAGGTCGTGTACACGATCGGCCAGTAGTGCCCTTCGTTCTTGATGGCACGCGGCGAGAACCAGATATTCCACAGGCCAGACGCCTTGTGAATGACGGGCTCTTCACTGGAGATCACATCATCCCAGACAAAGCCGCCTGACAGGGCCGGGACGTCGCTGACGGCCACCAGCAGGACAAACGCCAGAGCGACCAGGGCATCGAAGCCCGAGATCCCCCGTACCGCCCGGAAGATAAGAGTGAAGATCGTGGCTCGCTGGCCTCGTCGCCGGACGTGTTGGCCTGTCGCAGGGCCACTCGTTCTCCGGCCAATCGCTCACGGCGCGTCAGTTTCGTTTTGTTCTTCTCCATCTGCTGTTTCCACTTCCCTGGAAGCATCGAATACAGGTGACGTTCATGATGAACCACTCGTCGAGTACGATCCGGGACTCCGTTCGGCGCTTTGTGTCGACGCCGTATGCCGGCGATAGACGTACAGGTTGGCAACCAAGAAGTTGACGAGCCCGCCGAGGCCAACGCTACAAACAAACGCGAGCAAGCGTTGTCGGGCGAAAACATCGACCAAACTCGTCAAAACCGTATAGCCGCCGACGTTCACGCCGAGTCCGAGGAGACTGCTGGCGACGAATTTCAACCACTGGCGCGCGTGAGGCTGCTGCCGCCGCTTGCTGAAGGTGATGCCTCGATTGAGCCACCAGTTCCAACTGACCGCCGGCCAAAACGAGAGGAACCGCGCCACGCGGTGCTCGACGCCCATCCATTGCAGGGACAGGTAGCAGGCCACGTCGATCATGAAACCGCTGCCTCCCACAAGCCCGAAACACAGCACACAGGTTACCCCCCCGAACTGGTAGAGGTACAGACGGGACAGGTGGCGAATGAAGTTGAGTTGCTGTCGCCAGTTCATTTTGCTCGCTCCCAGGGTGCGGTCACGAAACTCAATTGGCACGTCCTTGACCCGCAACTGCCCGCGGACCATGAGTTCGAGCGCAATCTTGTAGCCGAGGGGGTGCAACGTCTGCGGATCCGGCAGCACGCGGCGGTCCGTTGCGAAAAATCCAGACATGGGATCGGCACAGCGGACAAGTGGCCACGCTAAGATCGTCGCCACACGAGAATTCAGAACGCGCCACGGGCTCCAACGGCGATCGACCCGTCCGCCTGGTGCATAGCGGCTGCCGATGACCAGGTCGTAGCCGTTGTCCAGGGCGTCGAGCAGGGCGATGATGCGTTCCGGGGGATGGGACAGATCGGCATCCATCACCACCAGCCGGTCGAAACGAGCGAGCCGGATCCCCTCCAGCACGGCGAGTGAGAGGTCGCGCGGTTGCCCACGGCGCACCACCAGCCGTACCGGCAACCGCCGCGCTAACTCGGCCACGATGCCCTGGCTCCCGTCGTTCGAGTTATCGTCCACCAGGAGCAGCTCCCACTCGATGCCGCTCTCGGCCAAGACGGCGTGTAGGCCCTCGGCCAAGGCCGGAATGTTCGCTGCCTCGCGAAACGTCGGGACGATAATGGAGAGGGCTTGGTACCGATGGGATCGCTCGCAGTCGTCCCGATCAAGTGCTGGGGAGGCATCTGGACGTGGCACTTTCCTCACCCGATGAGATTATGTGATGCCGGGTTTCCTGTTGCTGAAGGCAGCCGATGCTTTCGAACACATTCCGGAGTCATGATTTGCCGTTCAGGCGGCGTTCAGGCGGAACCGGCGCCTCAGCCGCCTAAGTGAGTTGTCGGCAACTCGCTCCGCTTCTGAAAGCCAATGGTGACAGACGGGCTGCCGCCTCTGGAGTCGATGCCGTCCTTGATTCCACTGAGAGACATAGGGTGACCGATGCGTTCCTAATTTAGCAAGTCCGATGGTACGTGTCTGCCGTGAACGCCTGTTCTGTCTGCCCTGCATTGATTGCAGGAACGATGTCGAGTGGGTTCGCACCGTGTACCCCGACCTTCTAACGGTTAAGGGGCATTGGCGAGACGTTGGGTCAGGGCGAGCACGAAGCGGGCGGCCGTATCGAGCCTGTCGAGTTGGATGGTGTCGGGGGTGTCGGAGGCCTGATGAAAGTGAGGGTGCGTGCCGGCCGTGACCACCGCCACCGTGGGAACGCCGGCTTTGGTAAACGGCACGTGATCGCCTCCGGGAAAGAACCCATAGAGTTTGACGACCTCGGAGAGCCCGGCCTGCTTGGCTGCCCGGACGGCAACGTCTTTCGACATGTTGGCGACCCCAACGGTGAGTTCGCCATTGCCGAGGCCCACGTGATCCACGTTGATCATGGCGACGGTGTGCGCCAAGGGGTGCGTGGGATGCTGAACGTACCAAGTCGATCCCAGCAGGTTTTGTTCTTCCCCGCTGAACGACGCGAACAGAATCGTTCGTTTGGACGCCGGACGGTTCTTCAGCATACGTGCGAGTTCCAACAACACGGCTGTCCCCGACGCGTTGTCGTCGGCACCGGCAAAGAGCAGGCCCGCCTGGTTGCCGAAATGATCGCGATGGGCTCCGAGAATCACCACGTCGTCTTTCAGGACAGGATCACGGCCTGGAATCGAGCCCAGCACGTTCACCAGCGAACGCGCCTGACGTTGACTCGTCCATTGCATGTGGACCAGGCCATTGAGCGCTTTCGAGTGGACTACGCGGTCGTTGTTTAAGCTGATTTGGACGTCCGTGACGGATAAGGCTTGCGCGTGGAAGATGGCCGCTCCGATCTCCCCACTGATCCAGACTCCGGGTAAGGGCCGGTCGTCCTCGGCATTGGTATAAAACGCCAAAGGCTGGTGTCCCATGCCGCGGCGCGCGGCGTATCGACTCAACACTGGCCCGGTGAAGGTGACAAACCCCACGGCGCCTTTTGCCCGTGCGATTTGTTCTTTTTCCGCGTGCTGCACGTGGAGAGGATAATGTGGTGGTTTCCCTCGTAAGAACATGACGACGCGGTCGCGGACCGCCACACCTTCGTATTCATCCCAGCCACGCGCAGGGTCCGCGATGCCGTACCCCACGAAGACCAAAGGGGCCGTGAGATTGATAGAGGGAGAGTCAAGGACCGGAAGAAACTGTGAGCCCAATTGCGAGACGATGGTGCCGGGTGGATGCGCCTCGGGAAAAGAAAACACCAGGGTTGCAGGGGCCTCGATCTGCGTGACCGTCACGGGGCCGGTTTGTTCCCATGCCTTCCGTTCAGTGCCCATGCGCTGGGGACCTGCAGGCGTCAGGCCCAACCGATCAAAGCGATCGGCCACGTACTCCGCTGATCGACGTCCGCCCTCCGTGCCGGTTTGCCGTCCGGCAAAGTCGAGGTGACTCAGGACTTGAATATCCTGCACCATGCGTGAAGGATCAGGCAGGCCAAAGGGCTCGGCCGCGTCAACCGGCAGCGCGAGCATCGCAACCCCGCTCATGAACAGCATTGAACGGATCACACACCCGGACGGGCTCATCGGCCCCACGATCTTAAACAGCCTTTAATTGAAACGCTGGCTCCTTTCTCTATCCTGTTGCTTTCTTCCGGACCTGGCGGGGTTCACAAGATTCTGCTGCACAGGGCCCAGCCCCTTTCCATTGTCAGTGATGAGAGCCAAAGAAGACGAAAAACGCGCCGTGGTTTGTCTGCTTTTTCATTCACCCAACATGGATGTTCAACATGAGCCCTGCTCGTTCATCTCCATCATCTGCGAAACACGTATTGTCCCGCCGTTTTCCAGAAACGGATCCGATTTGGCGATGTCAACGGCGGCCGCCATGCTGTCCGCCTGAACCACGGCAAAGCCCTTCATCGAATTGGGATCAGTATCATCTTCGACGCGACTGGATGTGACAATTTTTGAAACGGGTAACGGTGTTCCCGGATTCACGATCGTTTCGCCAAGACCTTTGACCCATGCACTCCATTTTTCCATTTGAGCCATGCCCTCTTCTTGAGAACGAGGTTTGTTTCCTCCGCAATACGCCAGCATGAATTTCGGCATGTTCTCCCCTGTTCGAACCCCACCCTCTTCTACAGCCAGTGAAAGAGGTTGAGGCTCCACTGTCTCTTCTCCTGCTTTTGGTGTGACGGCGGAGAGGGTGTTCTTTCAACGATACGCGAAACCCCTATAAACAGGAGCGTTTCGCCGATCATGTCATGTGTGTTCCCCAGTTTGTTCCCCCATCCGTCGGCGCGGCCCCCGCAGAATGGGACGCCGTGCGACGGGGCTCAGGCCAGGCTCTTGCTGCCAGACCTGGAGTTCACTTCGGCGGACGGGCATCACGGCTCTGGTCCTGAAGTGGCCCCGACCCGTGGTCCGACATCTTGTTGATCAACACGTCGTCGGCCGTGGGTGCTCGTCGGTCAAACGAAGATGGGACCTGTGCGACGCTCGACCCGCAGCCGTCAACCATAGTAGCAGCATTCATATCGAAAGGGCTACAGTAAACCCGTCTTTCGATCGCGAACTTTTGTCGTGCCCTCCATCGAACCCATGACGTTTGACCAGGTCGCCCCGTAGTTGTGTCGGCACAGAGTCCGATGATGGGGCACTCCGCGTCACGATGTGAATGGTCGCCTTCATCCATGGAGCCCATCACGCGACGTGAACCTGTCCCCCACAATACCGCGCAGTTTCTCAGGGAAACTGGTCGGTCAATGTCGTACTACTGCCGTCGCCCTGCCGTGCGCCGCGACAGCGCAGCAGCCCAACCCGTGAGGCGTCGCTGGGGCTTGGCCTCACGTCGGCTCTGCCGGGGGGCAGAGCCGTTGGTCTTCCGGTCGCCCGTCACATCGTCTGAGGACGATGGTGTCGTGCTCGAACTGCCAGATGGCATGAAATTGGCAAATGTGTCGCTTATTGTCATGATAGTTAGCAATAACTCAGCTTGATTTCATACCTATGCCGACCCCCCATCATTGCGCGTTACCTCGAAGCACGAGAGATGTTGAAACAGAAGTCCTGTTTCCTGTTCGGCCCTCGACAGACGGGCAAATCCACCTTGATCCGCCAGCAACTCGCGGATGTCCGCACCTATAACCTGCTCGACCAGACACTCGACTTGAGAACTGTCTCCTTGACGGGGAAGCTTACGAGTGATCATCAGTAACCAGAAATACTCCCACCCTAACAAAAGGGCATCAAGACGTCCTCGTTTACCAAGGTAGTGCCCGCCAAGGATCGCTGACATATTTGCAATAGATATCTTCTCCTGTCTCATCCATTCTCTTGGGCTCACAGGTTCCCCTGTTTGCAGCCAGGAGAAAAAAAACAGAATAGACTGCTTCATAACCGTATTGGGGAGGATCAAGGAAACAATTGGACCATTCATGAAAATCTCGTTGCCGTTTTCGTGTCTTCGGCTAAGTTTAACCCACCAGGTTGCTTCAGTTCCGAAGCGATTCATATTCGCTTCGCCGTCCGGGTAAGACTCACCATTATCCGTGGGAGTCCCGGGGTAAAAGTTTCAGGAATCGCACGGACCGACCATTCCGGAGGCGGGGATAAGCGGGCTCGGTCGCGCTGGAAAGATGTTCGAACAGAAAGGGGGCAAGTATGAAAGTCGAAGAGCAAGCTCTAGTCCCGGTCACTGTGTTGACGGGATTTCTCGGTGCGGGCAAAACAACCTTGTTGAATCGTATTCTGACCACCGAGCATGGGAAACGGGTGGCGGTGATTGTGAATGAATTCGGTGAGGTCGGAATTGATAATCAGTTGGTGGTAGGGGCGGACGAAGAAATCTTTGAAATGAACAATGGGTGCATCTGTTGTACCGTTCGCGGAGACCTGATCCGGATAATTTCCAATTTACTCAAACGGAAAGAGCGGTTCGACTATATGATCATCGAGACCACGGGGCTGGCCGATCCGGCACCCGTCGCACAAACCTTTTTTGTGGACGATGACATGAAGCGCCGGTTGATGCTGGATGCCATTGTGACGGTGGTGGATGCCAAACATATCTGGGAGCATCTGGACACAAGTCCTGAAGCCAAGGAGCAGATCGCATTTGCGGACGTGATTCTCCTGAATAAAATCGATCTGGTGGACGACGGGGAGGTGGAGCGGCTGGAGGCCCGCGTGCGGGCCATCAATCCCATGACCAAAATCTACCGGACCCGGGATGCCCGGTTGGAAATCGAACGCCTGTTGAATGTGGGGGCGTTTGATCTGGGCCGGAAACTGGAAATCGACCCGAACTTTTTAGGCGAGGAAGCCCACGAGCATGATCCGTCGGTCTACTCCGTGTCGATTGCCGAACCAGGGCAGGTGGATGAGGCTCGGATGAATGATTGGCTTCGGGACGTGCTGTCGGGCATGGGGACCGACATTTTTCGCATGAAGGGCATCCTGGATGTGAAAGGACGGGATGAACGTTTTGTCTTTCAAGGCGTGCATATGTTGTTCGACGGTCGCCCTGACAGGCCATGGCGGGCCACGGAGCCGAGGGGGAACCAATTGGTGTTCATTGGCCGCAACCTCGATCGCGATCGGCTGATCGAAGGGTTTCGATTATGCCTCGTTTAGTGCGGCCTCGGGCCAAAATTCAATTGCAGTCGATCGGGACGTTTCCATTGGATGAATACATCCATGGTGTCATGTTTTCGCCGGACGGCAGCCGATTGGCGGCTGCGGATGCAAGCGGCCAAGTCGTGGTGTGGCATGTGGGATCCCAGCGGTGTGTCTTCCGTAACCCGACACATCAAGGCGCGGTACTGGCGGAGGGATGGCATCCCGGAGGACAAATTCTCGCAACCGCCGGGGAAGACGGAGTGGGGCGTGTGTGGGACGTCGATTCCGGAGAAGAGCGTGCCGTGGTTCCGGTTGGAGATGGAAAGGGCTGGGTGGAACATCTGGCGTGGGAGTCCGGCGGCGAACGGTTGGCGATGACCTCGGGGAAAACCCTGCAGATCCTGAAGTGGTCGGAGTCGGGCGGGTGTTCTGTGGAATGGGAGACCTCTGATCATAAGAGTTCCGTGTCTCATCTTTGTTGGCGAAAGGGGTATCCGGGCCAAATTTTTTCCTCCTGTTACGGAGGAGCGACGCTGTGGCAGGTTGGGATGGACTCTCCTGTGAAGACGTTTCCCTATGATGGGGCACTCCTGTCGTTATCAATCAGTTCGAACGGACAGTATCTGGCCGCGGGAAATTTGGACGGGTCGGTCCATTTATGGAGTCTCTCGACAGAGCAGAACTGGCATATGGCCGGTTATCCCTGCAAGGTCGGGCATGTGGTCTTCGATCCCTATGGTAAATCTTTATGGACTGCAGCCGGCCCTGATTTGGTGGCGTGGTCGGCCCAAAAATTCGAAGGATCCAGTGGTCGGCTTTTGAGCAGCCATCTGGGGTGGATTCAGGCAATCGCCTGTCACCCTCGCCAGCCGGTGGTGGCGACGGTAGGAGAAGACGGGTTGCTCTGCTTGTGGGAGCCCGGGAAGGCGAAGCCGAGGGTGAATCAGGAGTTGCCTGTGTCGGGAGGCCTGTCCTGTGTGGCCTGGAGTCCGACCGATGTCTGTCTGGCGGCGGGAGCCGATGATGGAACGGTGGCGCTCTTTGCCGTGGAAGGTATGGGGGAGAAATAATGGATTTATTTGGAGGGCGACGCCGCATCGACCCGGATCAGGCGGATCGCATCAAATCCTGGGCTCGTTCGGCCTGGTCTTTGCCGGAAGAGACCACGGTCATGGTGACCGAATTGGAGTGCCGGGAGCCCGGTTGTCCGCCCATTGAAACGGTCATCGCGTTTTTGGAAGGACCGGGAAAGACGACCCAGTTCAAGGTTCATAAAACGACGGATGAGGTGACGCAACAGGATGTGCAAGCCCTGGCGCTGGATGGGGAACATCATCATGATGATAGAAGCCACGATGTATCGGAGAAGCGGGAAACGGCGTGACTGACGCAACAACAGCAAACGACCTGAAGCTGACCGACGACCCCGAGGCGCGACGTCTGATTCGGGAGGCCCATGCCCGGATGTACAAGTGGCCCAAAGAGTTTGGCGGATATCGAGCCGACGTCACCCTCAACGACAACGGAACGATTGTCCTCGGAACGGTTCAGCTGGTGCCTCGACAAGAAACCACCGTGGACTTGCCCGGTGCCGATCCGGCGTTACAGGAATGGGTGCGCGAACGGTTGTGGACGCAGGGCATGCATTTGGCCTATTCGCCGTTTGAGGATGGTGACGGCCGCTACATCTTATCCTTCGATTCCGAAGAGGATGCCGGTTGTGCTCATCCCCGGGGGCGCCGTGTGCTGTTGACCGGAGGACGACTCGAGTCCTGGTACCGCCTCAAGAACCGACAATATACGCAAATCGGGCGCATCACCCCCATGACCGAACACCGGGTGAATACCATAGAACGGTACGACACCGCCCCGGATGGCCGGCAAGCGTCCAGTCATTACGTCATGACCTACTTTTCGCTGGATGGTCAGACGGTGATCGGGATGGAAAGTTATGTCAACGAATTTGTGGAGGTGGCTGGCATCTGGCTTCCGGCCGTCCGGCGTGTGTCGTTCGGAGAGAACGGCGGAGTCAGCACACGGATGATTATATTGTCGAACCATGAGGTGATGGAATGAGTCGGGCAGACGGTGCAGCCACGGAAACAGCAGACCTTAAAAGAGCCGGCCTCAGCGTGGCGGTGGCGGTCTTGACGGTCTCGGATTCCAGAACGATCGAAACGGATACGAGTGGCTCCGCCATCGTTGATCGATTGATGCGGGCCGGGCATCGCGTGGCCGACCGCAAACTGTGTCCGGATGAATATGAGACCATTCGGGAAACGATCGCCGCCTGGGTGGCGGACCCGGCGGTGGAATACGTGATCGTGACGGGCGGGACCGGCGTGACCCAACGGGATGTGACGCCGGAGGCCGTCCGTTCGCTGTTTTCCAAGTCGATTCCGGGCTTCGGTGAATTATTTCGCTGGCTGAGTTACCGTGAAATCCGGACCTCTACCATTCAATCCCGGGCGGATGCCGGGGTGTGCGGCGACACCATTGTGTTTCTGCTGCCGGGGTCGACCGGAGCCTGCCGCTTGGGCATGGAACAGATCATCCTTCCCCAGCTCGACATAGATCATCGCCCTTGCAATCTCACCGAATTATTGCCACGTGTCAAACATGAACGGCCACCGGTCCATGGACATGGCTAACACCGGGCGGGTTTCGATGTATCATGGTCAGGTTTGTGGGCCTGACCAGATCGGGCCAAACGTGTGAGCCTGCCCCAAGAATCCACATGGATGTTTGTCATCTTGATGGGGTTGCTGGGCAGCCTGGGCGCCTTATTACCTGCCGGTCTGGTGCTGTTTATACCGGATGGGTGGCGGCAATGGATGATGCCGAATCTGCTGGGGTTTGCGACCGGCACGATGCTGGCGACCGCGACCATCGGGCTGCTTCCCGAGGCACTCGAAGCCATTTCGATTCATGAGGCGGGCATCGCTTTGTTGGCGGGGCTGGTCCTGTTCTTTATTCTGGAATGGATGGTGATCTGGCGTCATGCGCACGGGGAGGCTGCTGAGCTCAAGCCTCATGGACATGCGAAGGGCTCGATGGTTCGCCGAGAAGCCGGAGCATTGATCCTGGTCGGCGATGCCGTTCATAACTTTGCCGACGGTATTGCCATCGGCGTGGCCTGTGTCGCGTCCCCTGCCCTGGGTCTGGTCACGACGTTGGCGGTTCTGGGTCATGAAATTCCGCAGGAGTTGAGTGACTTCACCATTCTGCTGTCGAGCGGATTTTCCCAGTGGCAGGCGTTTTGGGCCAATACCCTGTCTGGTATGGCGACCCTCGCAGGGGTGGTGTTGGCGTTTGGGGGCTTGGCCTATGCGGAGCCGATCGTGCCCTATGCCCTGATGTTGGCCGCCGCCAGTTTTTTGTATATCGGTCTTGCCGATCTGGTTCCCGACTTACATGGCCGGCACGGGGCGGCCAGTGGGGCTTGGCCGTTTGCCATGATGCTGACCGGAATGGTGACCATCGGCATGCTGACCATGCTCCCGCACTAGGGGGATCCCTGAACCATCCTGCCGACTTATGCATCATCTCAGGCGGTTGGGTTATCGACCCTGGACGGTGGAATGGTGTGGGGGATGTCTGGATCAGCCAAGGGCGTATCGTCGAGGTGACGCCTCCACAGACGGCGCTTCCCTCACATGCCGACCTTATCAAGGCGGACGGGTTGATCGTGGCGCCGGGATTGGTCGATCTGCACGTCCATCTACGGGAACCGGGTTATGAGTACAAAGAAACCATCGAGACTGGAACTGCTGCAGCCGCTGCCGGTGGGTTTACGACCGTCTGTTGCATGCCCAATACCAATCCCGTTAATGATTCCCCTGCTGTGACCGAGACCATTCATGACCGGGTGAATGCTACCGGGCTGGTTCGCGTACATCCAATCGGGGCCATCACCAAGGGATTACAAGGGAAAGAGCCGGCAGACCTTCGGGGCTTACGTGGGGCCGGATGTGTGGCTGTCTCGGATGATGGCCGTCCCGTGATGGAGTACGCCGTCATGCGACAGGCGATGTTAGAGGCTCGGGCCTTGGATCTGCCGGTGATCGATCATTGCGAAGATCTGTCATTGGCCGGGTGCGGATGTATGGCCGAGGGCCCCCTTTCCCGTCTCTTGGGAGTCCGAGGCATCCCTTCTGAAGCGGAATCCAGGATGGTGGAACGGGATATCGCGTTGTCCAAGGCAACGGAATGTCATCTGCATATCGCGCATATCAGTACGGCGAATGCCGTGGAGGCCGTCAGGACGGCCAAAGCCGCCGGAGTTCGGGTGACCGCGGAAGCTTGCCCCCATCATTTCATGTTGACCGAAGAGGCGGTGCGGGAGCAGGGCGCATTGGCGAAAATGAATCCTCCCCTCCGTCGAAATGCGGATGTCCAGGCGGTCCGCGACGGGTTGCAGGATGGCACCATTGATGCCATAGCCACCGATCATGCTCCGCATGCTGCCTATGAGAAGCAGTGGGGATTGTCCAAGGCTCCATTTGGAATAGTCGGGCTTGAAACGGCCTTAGGGCTTTCTCTTCGGCTGGTAGAAAGGGGCCTGTTGTCCCTGGAATCCATGATAGAAAAACTGACGTCAGCCCCGGCCCGCTTGCTTGGCCTATCGTGCGGGACGTTGGCTGCCGGTGCGCAGGCTGATGTGGTGTTGATCGATCCAAGGATGGAATGGACGGTTGATCCGGAGCGGTTTCGGTCGAAGGGGCGAAACAGCCCGTTCGCTGGGTGGCGACTTCGCGGTGCGGTTGTCCGGACCTTGGTCGGCGGGGTGACGGTGTTTCAAAGAACGAAAGACGAATAAGGTGGGTCATACTGCAGTCAAACAGCCCGTTCCGTAACCCCTGCTTGGCGAGTATGAGGCATGAAGCAAGGCGGGGGACGGGTTTTTCTTATCCGTCTTCTCATCCGATGGTGGCGACGATTCCGTTGCCGCGTCCCCTGAATCGTGCACGGTTTCTTGAATGGTTTGAACGCCTGCCCGATGGGATCGAACGGGTGAAAGGGTTTTGTCGATTTGCTGACTCCAATGTTTTGCATGAGGTGCAATTTTCACGACCCGCATGGCGGTGGGTCGGCGCCATTCAACTCCGGGAAGAACCGGATCATGCCTTGGTGCTGATTGGGCAAGGAGAAAGGGAAGTGTATGCCCATCTATGAATATCAAGCCGAATATTGTTTGAAATCGCTGTTTTGTCCCAAGCGGTTTGCCTTTTGGCAGAACATGCGTGATGCGCCGGTGACGGCCTGTCGCGAATGCGGGGCACCGTTGGAGAAGACCCCATCGGTGTTTTCGGCAGGGGCTGATGTTATGGCCCAAAGCCGGGCGTCATCGGATCCTCCACCGGGTTCGACCGCTCCTCCTCCCACGCTCAAAAACATTTACGGTGGCGGGTTAGGCATACAGGGCTGTGGACATGATTGCCGGTCGCATGGAGGGCATGTACCTCGCAAGCACTGAGGTTTCCGTGATGAACGAAGCGGGTGCTGTCAGTGTCGACGGACCTCTTGCGGCGAACCTGGTTGAGGAGATCCGGGAGATCAGTGGCGGATGCGTCTGTTGTGATGCGCGGGATGAGATTGCTTGGAGGCTCAAGGAGTTTAGTCGTCGACTGCCAGGTTGAAGTTGTCGTGCTGGAATGTTGCGGTATGGCCCAGGTGGGAGATGTCATTGATGTCATCACCGAGCCATGTAAATCGTATGAATGACCAGGAGCGGAGTGAATGAATGAAAGCATCCTATGAAGTACGTCCAGGCCCCGAGCATTTCCTTCCTCCGGCTGCCGCGAATATGGGAGTACGGCTTCCGGACCCCGGGCAAGCCATTCTTTATGGGCATCGGGTATCCGAGGAGGCGGCCTTTGAAGAGGCCGCGCGACAGTTTTTGTTGGCCAAGGTGCCGACGATCTTTCCCGGCCCCTTGGTGCTCTGGGCATGGAATGAGGCTGCCGCTCAAAAAGCCGTGGCGGTACGCCATCTCTATGAGACGATTAAGTCCTGCGTGATGCCCCACCAACGGGCGATGTTGATCCCTATGCCTGATTACCGGCCCAAATACCCCAAGATTAATCCGGAGGTGGAGATTAACCCCAATCATCCCAACTTAACCATCTGGCATAATCGGATCGATGTCGGGTTATTTGTCGGAGTTCATTGTCACCAGGCCAATCTCACACTGAAAATCGTCCGAGGCGGGACCTCTTGCTATACGATGGCTCTATGTGCTCAGGCCGGCCATGAGGATGCCATGTTGTCGTTCCGGGATATTACGGCGCAAACCATTGACCGGTTGGCTGAGACGGTGCGGGACCTGCATCGAGCGGGGGTCGCAGAAACGGGAGGTGGGGTCGGATGACCGAACAACTCCCGGAAGACAAACCCTCGGCACGCCCAGCGGGAGTGGTTTCATCCTTTGCCGCCTTTTTGCCTTTGGAATATCAATCCGGATTTTCCTCTGATTGGTTGATGGGGCTCTCTCCGTTTGAGGATCGAACCTGCGCGTTCTGTTATTCGGTCAAAGATGGGAAATGGGTGGCTTTCGGGCCGAAGAAAGCCGAGGAACGGTTACTGCTTTGCCAAAGGACGGACTAAGCTGTGAGTGGTTTGGTGAGAGTCCATGAGGGCGGGAAGCAAGAGTATTTAGGCCGGGAAGGAAGACGAGTAGTCTTGTCCAGCTATTGGTTGAAGCTGTGGCTCCACTCTGCGTCGCCTTGCTGTTGATGGTATGGCGGAGAGGGTGGGCATTCTCCGTCGCGGGGCACTCCCGCTCCCGCTAGGGGGCCAGCCAAGCAGGGCACTTTTAGTGCCCTGCTTTCCCAGGGGCGCTGCCCCTAGGACGGCCCTGACAACTGGGCCTGTAACCCCTCGAAGGGGAAACATCCCCTTCGAGCATCCCCAGCGACGGGAAACCCGTCTTCCCTCGCGCCTCCGCTTCGCTTCGGTCACCCCATGAAGGGGGCACACCCCCTTCAGAACCCCCGTTCGAATCCCTCCCTCTTCTTCGGCCAGTGGATGAGATCTTGGCTCCACTCCCTGTCATATTGCTCATGTTGTGGTGGCGGAGAGGGTGGGATTCGAACCCACGGTGCCGTTGCCAGCACACGTGCTCTCCAGGCACGCCGATTCGGCCACTCTCGCACCTCTCCGCATGGCAGGGATTACAGTAAAAGTTCGTCATCTTAGCATGGGTCCTTCGGAGCAACAAGACAACTCGTTGGTTGGGGAGAACGGCACTCGTTGACGAACGTCGTGGAACCTTCCTGTTCCATTCCCCTCACCCCAACCCTCTCCCACATAAGGGGAGAGGGAGTCGGCCGGTTCAGGTCCCCAATGACTGGCGTCGTTGAAAGAGTCGTTGTCGTCGGGACGACCCCGTCAGCGCTTTATAGAGATGGCCGCGAAACAGCATCATCAGTACCGCCCCGACAGGCGTCAGACAAAGCACCAGGATGACGGCCATCGACGAGGAAAGCCCGAGATATTGGAACCACTGGCTCAACACGGCAAAGGGCAGGCCCAGCAATTGTAAGAAATCCAACCCGATCAGCCGGCCGCTTTGGCTCGACATCGAAAAGAAAAAGGACAACCCAAAAGGCGCGAAGACCACGGCAAGCGGTAAGAACCATTCAATCCAATTTTCCAGGACGAATTCGTAACTGTCTTTGAGGATTTCAAGTGGAGCACCCGAACGCCCTTGGTAAATGAGTTCGGGGACGGGATTGAGCAAAATGAACAACAGCAGAAAGACGGCCGAGACTACCGCCGGTCCGTAGGGATTGGCTTGCATGCCGAGTTCGAGAATCTGCAAGGGCACCCACACGATAAAGCCGACGGTGATCACGTCCCAGAAATAGTTGCCCGCGACGTCCCACAGATCGCGCCAGACCATTGTCCGTACGCTCGCCACGGCCTGTTCGAGCAACCCCAGAAACGCCCCGACCACGAATGCATTGGCCAGGCCGAGTAACAAGCCTCCAATCATGCCGAGAGCCATGGCCATTCCGGTGACCAGGTACATGAGCACGGCCAGGATCACGACCGCCGGCACGAGCAACCAGTTTCTGGTCAACGAGCGCCACGTCGCGAGCAGCGCTTGACGATAGAGTTGAAGGGTTGCTGGGACGAACTCCGACATGCGTTCGTCGTGGTAGGTGGAAAACGATTAACCTGACGACTTCTGCTTGAGGGACAGAATTTCCTGTTGTTGCCGGTCCCGTTCCTGTTCGATCTTCTTTAACCGGCCGGGGCGGTCAAGGGTCCACCACTTCACGCGGTCCTTAAACGAAACCGCTTTGGGCGCCACGCTTTTGAGCGGCTCCTCTTGAAAATCAAACCCTTTGTGCGTATCGCGCGTTTGAATGAACTGCTCGTAAATATTCAGATACAGTTTCTTGAGGTCCATAGTGAACACCATAGCTTACCGAACCGGATTCTGGCAAGAACCCGTCGGTCGGAAAGCGGGGCAAGCGTTGACACCCTTCGCGCCTATATGGGTAAATAGTAAAAATGGCTAAGCCTGTTGCCTATGGGGCTCCAGCCGCACCGTTTCGAGTGCTCCTGAGAAATGGAAGCAATTCATTGAAGCGAGAGTGGCGGAACTGGCAGACGCGCGAGACTTAGGATCTCGTGGGAGACCGTGGGGGTTCAAATCCCCCCTCTCGCACCACTTACCTGCTGTCTTTCATCGACGATCGGACTCACTATGAAATTGGAAGTCACGGAATTAGGGCCGGTTAAGCGTGCGCTCAAAATCGAAGTGCCGGAAGACGTCGTCAACCAGGAATTCGACCGGGTCTATACCGATCTGAAACGTCAGGTGCGCGTTCCGGGCTTCCGCCCCGGCAAGGCGCCGGTCGCCATGTTGGAAAAACGCTACGCCAAGGCCGTGGCACAGGACGTGATCCAACGCCTGGTCCCGACCTACTACCAGAAGGCGATTCAAGAAGCCGGCGTGGCACCCGTTCTGGTTGAAATTCCGCCTTTGGAGCGAATGAAAGCCAACCGGAACGCGTCGCTCACCTTCACGGCCACCGTTGAAATCAAGCCGTCTATCGAATTACGCGATTATCGTCCCCCCAATCCCATTTCCCTGAAACCCGATTCCCGGACCATTACCGACCAGGACGTGGATAAAGCCCTGGACCGGTTTCGCGAACAACAGTCCCGGCTTGATGCCGCCGCCGCGGGCACCTGCCTGGAGGAAGGCCTGTATGCGGTCGTGACGATTGAAGGGTTTTTGGATGGAGAGCCGGTCGACGGGTCGAAGAAGGAAGGGCATCTCCACAAAGTGGGGTCTCAGGAACCCGTGCTGGGTCTGACCATCGACGAGGTGCTGGTGGGAAAACAGGAAGGGGACCAGGCCGAGATACCCCAGGAATATCCTGCCACGCATCCGGATGCCCGTCTGGCCGGGAAAGTCGTCACGTTTCGGGTTTCAATCCTCGGGGTGAAGCAGAAAACGCTCCCGGTGTTGGATGACGAATTTGCCAAAGATTGCGGAGCCTATGACACCCTCGACGCGCTCAAGGACAAGATCCGTTCCGAATTGGAATCGGTCCTCAAACGGGACATCGAAGAAGGCTATAAGGACCAAATTCTCGAACGCCTGTTGGCCATGCATCATTTTGATCTCCCTGAAGCCCTGGTCGAACGGGAAGTTCGCACGCTGGTGCGACAACGACTCATGGAAGAGCAGCGGAAAAAGGGCGGCCAGTTCTCGATGGATGATCAAATCCACATGGAGGAGGAGGCGAAACGCATCCAAAACGAAGTCGCTCCGGGAGCGCAGAAGCGAGTCAAGCTTGGCCTGGTGTTGGAAGCCATTGCGGACAAGGAAGGGGTTTTCGTGAGTGAACAGGAAATTCAGGATGAATTCAGCAAACTTGCCAAAGGCCTTCAAGTCCCGCTGGAGGACATTCAAAAGATGGTGGAATCGGGAGGGCAAAGTTCACGTCAGGAATTCGAGGATCGCATCCGGGCCGACAAAGCGCTGCAGTTGGTCTACCAATTTGCGGTGATTCAAGGATAAGGCGCTCCGAAACCAGTTTTGCACGGAAAGGGTACAACCATATGTTAATTCCAATGGTGATTGAGAGTACGAACCGGGGTGAACGGGCGTATGACATTTACTCCCGCCTGTTAAAGGATCGTATCATCTTCCTCGGCGCGCCCATCGACGACATTTTCTCCAACCTCATTATCGCGCAATTGCTGTTCCTGGAGGCCGAAGATCCGGAAAAAGACATCAACCTCTATATTAATTCTCCCGGCGGGAGCGTGACCGCGGGCATGGGCATTTACGACACCATGCAATACGTGAAACCCCCGATTACGACGATTTGTTTGGGTCAAGCCGCCAGCATGGGGGCCCTTCTCCTGGCTGCCGGCACCAAGGGCAAGCGCTACGCTCTTCCCAATGCCCGGGTGATGATCCATCAACCGATGGGAGGATTTCAGGGCCAGGCGACGGAGATCGACATCCACGCGCGTGAAATTCTGAAAATTCGCGAGCGACTCAACCAGATCCTGTCGGACCACACGGGTCAGGCGTTGGAGAAAATCAGCCAGGATACCGAACGGGATTATTTCATGTCGGGAACGGAAGCCAAAGATTACGGCCTCATCGATGAAGTCATCGTCAGAACATCGGAAAAGGCGACTGCCGGCACGAACGGCGCCTAACCTCTGAACACCTCACTATCCCCATGGCCAAACAACTCAAATCAGACGAGAATCTTCGGTGTTCGTTCTGCGGGAAAAGCCGCGATCAGGTCCGTAAACTGATCGCAGGTCCCACCGTGTACATTTGTGACGAATGCGTGGGCCTGTGTAATGAAATCATGGCCGAAGAGTGGCAGGATTCGAAAGAAGAAATCTCCTCGAAACTGCGAAAACCCGTCGAGATCAATCGCCACCTGGATCAATACATCATCGACCAGACTCGCGCCAAAAAAATTCTCTCGGTGGCCGTTCACAATCACTATAAACGCATCGCCGCCAGTGAAACCGGAGACGTCGAATTGCAAAAAGGCAACATTCTGATGATCGGGCCGACGGGTACAGGGAAAACCTTATTGGCCCAAACCCTCGCCGATTATCTCGACGTGCCGTTTACCTTGGCCGATGCCACTACCTTGACCGAAGCGGGGTACGTCGGGGAAGACGTTGAGAACATTATTTTGAAACTGCTGCAAGCCGCGGACTATGAAGTGGAACGCGCGGAGCGCGGCATCATTTATATTGACGAAATCGACAAAATCACGCGGAAGGCTGACGGCCCTTCCATTACCCGCGACGTGTCGGGGGAAGGCGTGCAACAAGCCTTGCTCAAATTGATCGAAGGCACCGTGGCCAACGTGCCGCCGCAAGGCGGCCGGAAACATCCGCACCAGGAATTCATCCAGGTCGATACCAAAAATATCCTGGTCATCTGCGGTGGGGCGTTTGTGGGGCTTGAACCCATCATCGAACGGCGGCTGAATCGAAACCGCGTGGGCTTCAAATCGGACAGGTCCGTCTCATCGCAGGAACGCTCCTCTTCCCTCTTGGCCCATATCCAACCGGAAGATTTGCTTCAATACGGGTTGATTCCCGAATTCATCGGGCGCTTGCCGGTGGTGACCACGCTGGAAGAGTTGGATGAACAGGCGTTGATACGGATTTTGACCGAACCCAAGAATGCCTTGACCAAGCAGTATCAGAAGCTGTTGTCCTTCGATAAAGTGAAATTGAAATTCACGGATGGGGCGCTGCATGCGATCGCCAGAAAAGCCCATGCGCAGAAAACCGGAGCACGGGGTCTGCGCGCGATCATGGAAGAGGTCATGCTCGATATCATGTACGAGGTTCCCTCTCAAACCGAGATCAAGGAAGTGGTGATTACCGAAGACGTAATTCAGAAGAAGGGCCAACCCTTGACATTTTTTGAACCGTCAACAAGCATGAAACCCGCGGTTGGCTCGTAACGAGAGGACTGGAGACATCCTGATCGCCGGGACGGTCGACGCACCCGGTCACCACGCCCCCCACCGGCACCAAATCCGCCACGGCCCCGTCAATCTTCAGTCGCCGAAGCTTCGAGCGGCTTTCTTGGTGGCAAACCGCTTGTTTTTGCCGCCGCCATTCACGTCGGTTTTGCGCGGCGCGAACTCGAAGCCCAATTTACCCGATCCAAGGTCGATCGTGAGATGGGCCGAAAACTTGCGTCTATTCTTCTTCGACACGAAGCCCTGCAGGAGATCGGTCTTCCCCTTGTCCAGCAATTGCCGCACTTCACCGGCATCAAGAGGGCGATTCAGGATCTGCCGGCTAATTTTGAAATCACAGGCCGGTTCGTCACCCAGCCCGTTGCGACAGACGTACCGTCTCGGCGTATCAAGCACCGGCGCGCCACACTTGGGACATGGACCGACTTGGTCGCAATTCCGCGGATCAACGTCGTCCTCCTTAGTGGTCTCACCAAAATCAAAGGCCGCGGTGAAATCATCCTTGATAATCAACTCGGCGACAAATTCGCGGCCGAGACGGCTGCGGAAACCATTCAGCGGGCCGAGGCGCCGGTCACGCAACAGGATGGACACCTCGTTGGGTGACAATTCCCTCCCGGCGATGGATTTCCAAATCGAGAAATCACAGGACTCGCACACAAATTTGCGATAGTTCTCTCGTACTGTGCCTTGACCGCACTTGGGACAGGGAACGGCGAGAACGGCGTATTCGTCGTCAATTTGGTCAACGTTACACTGCCGGGCGGCCTCGACAATATCCGCGGTCATCCTGCGAATGTGTTGCATAAACTCCTCGGAAGAAAACTGGTCACTTTCGATCTGCTTCAGTTTTTTTTCCCATTCGCCGGTTAATTCGGCCGTGGTCAATTCATCGATCTTGAGGGCGCGCAACAACCTGAGCAGCGTCGTGGCCTTGGACGTTGGAATCAATTCACGGGCGTCGCGCAGGACGTACCGGTTGCGAATCAAGTCCTCGATGATCGCCGCGCGCGTCGCGGGCGTGCCCAGACCGCGACCCTGCATGGCTTCCCGCAACTCGTCGTCCTCCATCAATTTGCCCGCACCCTCCATCGCGGACAACAGGGTCGCCTCGTTGTAGCGCGGCGGCGCCTTGGTGTGCTTGCCCTCCATGTCGATGGTCTCCGTCCTGGCCCGTCCGGCACCGTCCCTGGCGGCGTCCGGGAGCGGAGGTAACGTCTCGTTGCTTTCCTTTCGCCCCATCACCTGCAACCAGCCGCTCTCGATCAGCACCCGCCCGCGGGTCTCAAAGGTCTGATGTTCAACAACGGTGTGGCGCAACGTGTTTTCAAAGCGGGCCGGAGGGTAGAACGCAGCGATGAAACAGCGCGTAACCAGTTCATAGATGCGACGTTCCTGTTCTTTCAGTTTGCCGGGCACCTCCCCGGTGGGAATGATGGCGAAGTGGTCGGACACCTGGGCGTTGTTGAAGATGCGCTTGTTGTTGCCGTTGATGTAGTTGTTGTGAAGGACCTGTTCGGCCCAGTGACTGATCGGTCGCTCGCCTTCGCCGTCCGATGACGTGACACCCTGGCCGGCTGCAGACGAACCCAGCGACCCCATGATGGTTCTGGCCGTCTCCGGATAATCCTCGGGTAACGTCCGCGAATCGGTGCGCGGGTAGGTCAGGACCTTGTGGCGTTCGTACAGCGCCTGCGCGATGCCGAGCGTGTTCTTTGCCGAGAAACCAAACCGCCGGTTCGCTTCACGCTGGAGCGAGGTCAGGTCAAACAGCATCGGTGGCTGCTGGCTCGATGGCTTGGTGGTTTCGGACACACGGCCTTCCCGATTCGCGCATTGCGCCACGATGGCCTCGGCCCGGGCCTTGTCCCAAATGCGCTCCGGCTTCGCGGTGCCATGTTGATCCTTGGCCGCACCTGGCGTGGCGCCTTGTTTCGGCCGGGCTTGCAACTGCGGATCAACCCAGTACCCTTCGTACCGGCCGGAGGCGATCGCGAAGGTGGCCTTGACCTCCCAATACGCTCGGGGTTCAAAGTGCTGGATCTCTTTCTCGCGGTCGACAAGAAGCGCCAGCGTCGGGGTTTGCACCCGCCCCACCGTGGTCAGTGAAAACCCGCCGCCGCTCGAATTCAGCGCGGTCATCGCCCGGGTCGCATTGATCCCGATGAGCCAGTCGGACTCCGAGCGACACACGGCGGCACGCTGGAGTGGCAACAATGCATCGCCTTCGCGAAGACGTTCAAAGCCCTCGCGAATCGCCTGCGGGGTCATGGACTGCAACCATAGGCGCTGCACCGGCTTTGAACCTTTGAAGTGGCGGATCAGGTAATGGAAGATCAGCTCGCCTTCTCGGCCGGCGTCGCAAGCGTTGATGACTCTATCAATATCCTTACGCGCGTAGAGTTTCTTGATCAGTTTGAGTTGCGATTCATTCTGCTGGATCGGTTTCAGTTCAAAGTGATCGGGAAGCACCGGGAGGTTGGCGAGCGCCCACTTCCCGCGCTGGACTTCGACCCCTTCGGGCGCAACCAGTTCGAGCATGTGACCGACCGCCGACGTCACGACGTGGTGCGGCCCTTCGAAGAAGTTTTTCTCGTTCTGAAACCCACCGAGCGCCCTGGTGATGTCGCGGGCCACCGAGGGTTTCTCGGTAATGACCAGGGTCTTGCCCGTTTCTTCGGCAAGGCGGGGGGACGCCTTCTTTTTCCTGGGTGCAGTGGACGTACGGGAAGGCATTGTCAAACCATTTTCCGGGATGTGTGACGGGCCGCCGTTCCACGACGAGCCCATCTATCCATGGCCCAAACTCCTGATGTAACAGGAACCGGGTACCTGTTGAATACAGCCTCGCAATTCCAGGCCGAGCAGGAGATTCATCACCTCGGCACGCTCAAACGGCGCTTCCGTCAACACCTCGTCAATCGAGACGGGCTCATCATGAAACAAAGACAGCACTCGCTCTTCTTGGGCGGTGAAGACCGGAGCGGCCGTTTCCTGAAAACCGGCATTCTTTACTCGATCGCGAAAGGGTCCGTCAAGCTGAGGAAGCAATTCTTCCACGACGTCTCGCGCCTCTTCCACGAGTTTTGCTCCTTGTTTGATGAGTCCATGTGCCCCCTGATGTTTCCCGTTTTTGACGGAACCCGGGATGGCAAACACCTCACGGTTCTGCTCAAGCGCAAATCGTGCCGTGATCAACGCGCCACTTTTTTGATTGGCTTCCGAGACGATCACGCCTAACGACAACCCGCTGATAATCCGATTTCGGCGAGGAAAATGATACGGCAGCGGGGGAGACCCGAGTGGCAATTCCGACACCACTGCGCCATTGACTTCAATGTCCTTCCGTAGTTGTCGATGCTCCGGCGGATAGGTTCGATCCACGCCACACCCGACGACGGCAATCGTCCTGGCCTTGGCCGTCAGCGCGCCTCGATGGGCTGCCGCGTCGATTCCCCTGGCCAATCCGCTCACGATCGTAAACCCCATCTCGGCCAAACGTTGACTGAGTTCTTGCGTCATGAGCGCTCCGGCCGGCGTCGCTTTTCTTGATCCCACGATGGCGACGGCATGTTCGTCGGCCGAAGGCAGTATGCCGCCGACGTACAATACGGGCGGTGGATCAGGGATCATGGCCAGCCGACGAGGATAGGCGGCATCCAAAATCGTGACGATCGAACTCGCGCCCTGGTCGATCAGTCGCATTTCTTTGCGAATCTGCGCCACGACGCTTGGATCGGGGGCTTTCCGTAAGGAGGTCACCACGGAAGAGCGCAGCCCGGCCACGTGCCGCAACTCGGACGAAGATGCAGCCAGCACCTCCTTCGGCCCGCCAAAATGCCGAACGAGTGTACAGATGGTCCCGTCACTTAGTCCTTTCACTGACCGCAAGATCAGCCATGCTTCTAGCCATTCCATGGTTCAGAAGAACGGCACAACGGACGGGAATGAGATGGACACAGTCGGCTAGCCGGCCCCTTCTCCTAACACCACAATATCGTACTGCTCGAGCGGGAGCAGGGGATCGGCATTCACAAGAATCCGGTAATTCAACTCCCGTTGGAGTTGCTCAAGCGTTTCGGGCTCGGTGTCTTGCAGCATGTCCACGATATGAGGATGAGCACCGAGCACCACGGTTTGTTGTCCGGCAGCTCGTCCGATGCGTCGGATATCGCGAAAAATATCGTACGCCACCGTGAGCGCGGATCTGGTATAGCCGCGACCATCACAATCGGAGCATACATCCGAGAGTGTCCTGAGCAAGTCTTCCCGGACGCGCTCCCGGGAAATCTCGACCAATCCCAGGTCGCTGATACGAGAAATACGCGTGCGCGCTTTATCATTGGCCATCGCGTCCACGAGGGCTTGATAGACTTTGTCACGATTCCGTCCACGTTCCATGTCGATAAAATCGATGATAATAATCCCCCCTATTCCGCGAAGCTTAATCTGGTAGGCGATCTCCCGAGCCGCTTCCAAGTTGTTTCTCAAAATCGTTTCTTCCTGATCGCGCTTTCCAACGTAACGCCCCGTGTTCACGTCGATGACCGTCATGGCTTCCGTATGATCAATCACGATATGGCCGCCGGACTTGAGCCAGACCTTTCGGCTCAAGGCGCGAGAGATTTCCATCTCAATCCCCAAATGATCGAACAAACTTTCATCCTTGTCATAGTGAAAAATTCGAGACGTTTGATCAGGAAGATACCGCCGGACAAACTCTTTGACCGCTTCACATTCCTCTCTCGAATCGATGAGCAGCCTCTTGACGTTTTTGGTAAATAAATCCCGCACCACCCGAAGCGTCAGATCCAGATCCGTATGCAACGCGGCGGGAGCAGGATGGACATTCTGCTTCTTGACAATATCCTGCCACATCGCGGTTAAGAACCCGACGTCGGATTTAAGATCCTCCTCGCTGACCCCCTCGCTGACCGTCCGGACTATGTATCCATAGCCCGGTTCACGAATGCGTTTCATGATGTCTTTGAGACGACTTCGCTCATCCTCCTCGGGTATGCGTCGTGAGATCCCGATATGATCGACGTTCGGCATCAACACCAGGAAACGGCCCGGCAATGAACAATAGGACGTCACCCGGGGGCCTTTGGTGCCGATCGGGCCTTTGGAAATCTGCACGACGAGTTCCTGGTCTTGTTCCAACAACTCTTGAATGGGCAGCACCGTTTGCCGTCGAGGACGCGGGAATTCCGGCCCTTTCTCATCTTCGTCGCTTTCCACCAGGATATCGCCGGGTTCAGTGCCCACCGACAGATCCGACACGTGCATAAACGCGGCGCGCTCCAGCCCGATATCAACAAACGCCGCCTGCATGCCGGGCAACACTTTCACGACTTTGCCTTTATAGACGTTGCCCACAAAATCCTTTTTCTTGGCTCGGTCCACGTATAATTCCGTGACAACCTTATTCTCCAACACCGCGACGCGCGTTTCCTGCGGCGTCATATTGATGGCAATCTCAAGACCCATACCTCTACTCCTTTATTCCCTGACGCACTTGCGACTCAGCGGGAAACCCTAACCCGCCCGTCCGGGGACGTCTCCCCCAAAAGCGTGACATGGATTCTATGTTTCGTCAAATGGTCAATCCCGATACGCGGCAGGGAAAGTCTTGTGTGAACGGCTCACGCCAATAACGACAGTCTTTCCCTCTTCACACTGAACAGCAGGCCCAACGCGGCCATCGTCATAATCGTCGCACTTCCCCCATAACTGAGTAGGGGCAAAGGAATGCCGACGATTGGTGCCAGACCAATGGTCATCCCTACGTTGACGACCATGTTAAAGGTCAGCATGCCCACGAGCCCGATGGCCAACAGGGCGCCCAACGTATCTTTGGCTTTCGCTGCAACTTCCAGCCCCAACAACAACAACGCGAGAAAAAGGCTGATGCAGAGCACCCCGCCCAAAAACCCCCATTCCTCGGCCAAGACCGCGAAGATGAAATCGGTGTGGCTTTCGGGAAGAAATTTGAATTGCGTTTGCGTCCCGCTATGGAACCCTTTTCCTATTAATTCCCCTGAGCCCACGGCAATGCGGGATTGCAACCCCTGGTACCCTCTTCCCGCCGGATCATAGTCGGGATCCACAAAACTCAAGATCCGTTCCTTTTGATAGTCATGCAGCGAGCCCCATAATTCACTCCAGGCAAAGGGGAATAGCATCAGCGCCGACAAGAGCCCCACCCCCAACGTTTTGGACTTGATGCCTACGGCAAACAGCAAGGTGACGTAAATCGACAGAAAGCTGAGGCTGCTGCCCAAATCGGGTTGTTTCAGAATCAAGAAAACTCCCGGCAACGCGATCAAGGCCGGCACGATCACCCGATACCACCAGCCTCGCCGGGTTTGGTTGGCATAATAGACGGCCAAGACCAGGAGCATCGGAATCTTCGCAAATTCCGAAGGTTGAAACGCCAGAGGTCCCAGGGCAATCCATCGTTGAGCGCCGCGGCTGCTCTTTCCGCTGAATAGCACGACGAGGAGGAGAAGGATCGCGAATCCGTACAGCAGATACGACCATCGCGCGAGTTTATGGTAATCAATTCGCGACACCACCAGAAACGCCAACATTCCCACACCGACCCAGATCGCCTGTTTCACATACAGAGGATACTGATTTCCCGTCCCCTCGGCCGTCACGCTGTAAATCGTCAGGACCCCAATGGATGACAACGCCAGGATGCTCCCGCAAAAGCACCAATCAAACGTGTCTAACCCTCGCCTGCGACTCCACTGGTCACCCATCAAACCGCGTCCTTTCTTTCATTATCTTGTGGGCAGGCGACGTACGAGAAGTGCGTGTTTTGTCTTGCTCATCGATCCCAAATGACAAATACGCCTCAATCAGTTCCTTGGCCAGGGGGGCCGCCGCAGACCCGCCGTGACCCATGTGCTCGAGCAACACCGCCACGGCAATGCGGGGATGTTTGAACGGCGCATAGGCGACAAACCAGGCATGGGCTCGAAATCGCTTGGGAGTCTCTTCTTCGGATTCCGAGCGTAATGAGACCACTTGCGCCGTCCCGGTTTTTCCCGCAATCCTGACCATCGACGATCGGGCCCGTCGCGCCGTTCCTTCGGTGACCACCGCCGCAAGAGCCGCCTGCACCGCTTCCAGTTGATGCGGTCGTAACGCAAGAGAAGGCGCTTGTGTCGGAGCCCACTTCTGAATCCATTCACCATCTCGTTCCCTCACTCCACGAACGACATGCGGTTGAACCGATCTTCCATCATTCCCGATCATGGCGATCACTTTCGCCATTTGAAGCGGTGTGACCGTGACATAGCCTTGTCCGATCGCCACGGAAATGGTTTCACCCGGGTACCATGGTTCTCCGCGTGTTTGTCGTTTCCATTCCGGGGACGGGATGAGTCCCGTTGCTTCGGCAGGAAGGTCAATGCCCGTTCTCGCTCCCAACCCGAATTGTTTCGCATAGGCCGCAATGGTCTCCACACCCATGCGATTGCCTATTCGATAAAAATACACGTCACACGAGTGGACGATGGCCTGATGTACATCGACCTCGCCATGACCATACTTCTTCCAATCCCGAAAGGTTCGGTTGCCGAATCGAAACTTTCCCCTGCAATGAACCGTCTCGGTGAGGCCGATCGCATTGGTCTCGAGGGCGGCCGTCGCCATAATGATTTTAAACGTGGAACCTGGAGGATACTGCCCTTGAGTCGCTCGATTCGTCAGAGGATGACGCGCGTCCTGAAGAATGGTGTTCCATTCATCGGCGCGTAACCCACGGGATAAGGCATTGGGGTCAAAACTCGGTTGACTCGCCAAGGCCAGCATTTCCCCCGTTTGCGGGTCCAGGGCAACAATCGCGCCGGCTTCTTCTCCCAGCAAATCTTCCGCCAATTTCTGTAAACGAAAGTCAAGCGTCAGATGCACGTCATGTCCCACTTGCGGCTTATCCACGGAGATCATTCGCTTCTCATGACCCAAGGCATCGACTTCGATGAGTTTTCGCCCTGCCCGTCCTCGCAATGTCCTCTCATAGATCCGTTCGACGCCATATTGGCCGATAACGCTGCCGGAGGGAAGCCCTTGAAACTCTTCTCGTGCCAGTTGTTCCTCTGAAGCGGCCCCCACGTACCCGAGCACGTGTGCGGCATAGACACCTTGAGGATTGTTCCGATGAAATTCCGGACGAATCACCACGCCGGGCAGATCCAACCGATGTGATTCGACAATGGCCGCTTCTTTGAGACTGACGCCTTTCTTCAGGCGTATCGGCGTTCCCGTTCCCGGGGCCTGAATCTTTTTGTTCAACTCCCTCTTGTCCAGCGACAACAACTCGACGAGTTTCCCCTTCAAAGCTTCCCGGTCCGGCACGTCGCTGAGTTGGACGTACAGGTTGAAACTCGGGACGCTATTCGCCAGCAATATCCCGTTTCGGTCATAAATCAGTCCGCGAACAGGATGTAATGAAACCGATCGGGTCCGATTATCATGAGCAAGACTTCGATAGTATGTCCCATCACGAACTTGAAGCTGCCATAACCGCACGACCAACAGCCCCACAATGATCAACACGACGATTTTGATAAGCAACAATCGTCCCTGGATATCTGCTAAGCCAGTTGATTGAAGCCTCGGATCACTCATCGCCTGGTTCACCGACAACCCTCACCTTGACGCGTCTCAGAACGTCCTTCACGCACTCGGCGCTTCGACCAGCCACCGAATAATGACCCAATTGGCCACGATGGCCACGAGTCCATCCAATATCGCTTGAGGCAGTAAGATAGAGAAAAACCCATGAAATATCTCTCCCAGACCCATTCCCATACGGGACCACAGTAAAAGCACGATCGCCGAAAGAACGGAACACGCCACAATCGGCACAAAGGCGGCATAGGAGGCCCTATTGGCCAAATTCTTGGCGAAAACACCGGCCAGGAATCCCACCCCGGCTTTGGTGAACGTATTCAGACCAAACGGCCCGGCAGAAAATACATCCTGGAAAAACCCCAGGCAGAATCCCACCAGCACTCCTCGAACCTGTCCCGTCCGAAATCCGACCAAACAGGCAATGACGAGACACAGATCCGGCTGAATCCCAAAAGGATTCAGAGAATGCAACAAAGTGACCTGAAAGGAAAAAAGGAACAGAATGAAAATCGCATACACACTGATTTTCATGGAGTTGGATTCTGGAGCCCTGGGGAAACCAACGCTTGATCAAGGGGAATCATGGCGTCAGGCGACCGAGGAGAAACGACGATGAGCACTTCATCCAAATGTCGCAACGGCACCGTGGGCACAATCTCGGCGGTTTGGAACAAATTGTCTTCACTTTCTTCAACGCGGGAGACTTCCCCAATCAACACCCCCCGCGGAAATCCGCCCGTCAACCCTGACGTGACCACGGCATCGCCTTCTTTGACCGAGGAAAGCGGGGGGAGATATTTCATGCGCACCCGCCCTTGCGACGTTCCCTGAACCATGCCTTCATCTCGCGTTCGTTGGACCATTCCCGTGATAGCCACGTTCGGGTCGATCACCAACAAGGCAATACTCGTGGAACCCGAGGTTCTGACGATTCGCCCCACCACTCCGGCCGGTGTGATGACGCCCATTTGCTCTCGAATACCATCCTCTTCTCCTTTGTTCAGAATCACGCCTTGATACCAATTCGACAGACTTCGGCCAATGACCTTTGCGGCCACCGTCCGGATCGACTCGTCCGTCTGAAATTTCAATAACGCGGCTAACCGTTCCGCTGTCAACGCCTGTGCTCGCAAGCGATTCACTTCGCCCGTGAGTTGCTGGACTGTTTCCCGAAGCTCGCGGTTTTGTTCGGAAAGGCCCTGGAGGGCAATATACTGCATCCACCATTCACGCATGTCTCGATCAAGGGTTGCCATGCCCTCAAGAGGAATGGCGACGAGATCGGCAAAGGGTTGGCCTATCGTGTGGAGAAGGAATTGCGATTGCCGGGGCAGAAGGGCGAACACGACAAAGGCGACAGCCAAGACGGCCACGCTGACCCACTTCACGCCGGAACCCCAAAACACCCCGGGCCGAAACCGGCCACTCATAAGAAGTTGTTCCTTTACGAACTGACCGTCGCCATAGAGGAGACACTCCGCAGGAGGGTGAGCTCTTCGAGCGTTTTCCCGACCCCTAAGACGACAGACGTGAGTGGATCATCGACGGTGACAATCGGAAGGCCGGTTTCCTCCCGCAACCGGGCATCCAACCCGCGTAACAGCGCTCCGCCCCCCGTCAACACAATGCCTCGATCAACGATATCTCCCGCCAATTCAGGGGGGGTATGTTCCAAAGCCAACCTGATCGCCGACACAATGGCCGCAATACATTCTTGCAGGGCTTCCCGGACTTCACCGTCTTCCAGCGCAATGGTCCGGGGAATCCCGGAAACCAGATCACGCCCTTTGACCATCATTTGGGCTTTCTCTTCCAATGGATAGGCGGAGCCAACGCCCACCTTCACTCGCTCAGCCATATGTTCGCCGATCAATAAATTATGTTCCCGCTTCACGTGATTCATAATAGCCGAATCGATTTGGTCACCAGCCACTTTCACGGATTCACTGTAGACAATGCCCCCCAACGAAATGACGGCAATATCGGTCGTGCCCCCCCCAATGTCGACCACCATGTTCCCTGACGGCTCGGTGATGGGCAGCCCCGCTCCAATGGCCGCCGCGACGGATTCTTCAATCAAATAGACTTCGCGCGCACCGGCTAACTCCGCCGATTCTTTCACGGCTCGCTGTTCCACTTGCGTGATTCGAGAAGGGACGCCAATGATGATCCGAGGCCGGACAAACGTCGTACGATTGTGAACCTTGTTAATAAAATAGCGAAGCATCCGTTCGGCCATATCAAAGTCCGCGATGACCCCTTCTTTCATCGGGCGAATGGCGGAAATGTTTCCAGGGGTCCGTCCGACCATTCGTTTGGCTTCGCTGCCCACGGCTAAAATGTTACTCGTTTGCTGTTCAATAGCCACGACGGACGGCTCATTCAACACAATGCCTTTCCCCTGGACATAGACCAAGGTATGGGCCGTCCCCAGATCAATGGCCATATCACTCGAGAAGAGGCTCAGAAATCGACTGAATAATCCCATAACTTTTTCACCAGCAAAGATGAAACCTCGGGTTCAAGCTCATGGAAGACGATGACTCACGTCCGGCAACAAAGGGAAGACCACTTTTCGGAGAGACGGACGTTCAAAGAGCAGGGCGAACAAGGCTTATTCACTCTCCAATCAACCCCAACACGGGAATCGCCCACACGATGAGCCAATTAGTATAGCAGACCTTCCGCTTAACCTCAAAATTTTGTGCCCCCATATGAGGGGCGTCACCAGGCACCCTGTAGAGACTTGGCAGGAATTCATCCATTCGGAGATGAGTGAGGGCGGGGATGAACTCGTCATTGACACGCTTGGGCAGAGAGGGAACAATGGTTCGTCGTGCCCCCATGATCTGTCCACCTATGTCTCCTTGCCGGGGGTCTTGTTGACGGCCGGCGGATGTGTGGCCATCCTCATGACCCTGTTTACGGATCTGACAAAACCCCGCCGCCGGCTGGAAGTGGAGTTCACGGTCTCGGCTCTGCCGAGGATCAGGGAGTTTCTTTTCGGATTCGCGGCCCAAAGCGGTTGGGATACGGACACGGCGAACCGGCTCGACGCCGGCGGCGAGGAGACGCTACTGACGCTCATACGACGGGACGAGGCCGGAGAGGGCCGCACACGACGCTTGCTTTTGGTTGCCTACAAGGAAGAGAACGGGGCAGTCCTTGAGTTCATTGCCTCGACCGGCGCAGAAAACCTGCAGGACCGGATCGCGCTGCTTGGCGCACGGATCGACGAAGCCCTGGTCGAACAGGAAATTTCACTGCGCTTGTTACGGCACCTTGCGTCCTCGGTTCGCCACCAGCAATACCATGGCACGGACATCGTGACCCTCCGCGTGGAAGCCGCAGGGCCGGTTCGCAGCGGCCGGACGTGAATGATCCCCGGGCTACAAGACGTTTGTGAGGCAGAACAGGCCTGATACCGGACGGTTGTCTCAATGGCCTTGTAGCCACCAGACGCTATTCATACGGTCCGCATGGACAGCTTAGGGGAGTTTTCCAATTTTGCACCGCAAGGTCACGCGGTTACGCTCGCTAACCCGCTCGTAAGCGTATTCATCCGCAAACTTTTTCGTGAGATAGATGCCCAGCCCCCCAACGGGCCGATCCTCCAGGGATGATGTGGTATCCGCTTCGGGTGCGTCGTCGAACGGGTTGAACGCGGGTCCGTTATCTTCAAGCCGAGCCACGACACACGTTTTTTCCAGAGACAGCCATAACTCCAGTTCCGGTTCGGACACCGTTTGCAGGGAGTAGTTCACGCTATTGGTGATTAGTTCTTCGAGCATCAGATTCAGGCGATTTTGCAATCCCATATCCAGTTCGTGGGCACTGGCAAAGTCTTCCAGCACCTGCTCCAGTTCCGCAATCGAGGACAAATCTGGGGTAAGGGTAATCGGCTTCATGTCAGCTCTGAGATAACTAAACACGACCCATAGAATACACTCTAGTGGTGTGTTTCATAGAGAGACGCACTATAGCATAATAGCATAAAATCAGTGGGGGTTCCGAATAGGTCCCTTGAACGGGACGTGCGTCGGCGTGGGGTGCGGTCTCAGGCCTGGCTGGAGGGGTTGTCGTCCACCAACAAGACCACGAGATTGTTACGCGTTGGCCCGGTAAACGAATGCCCATCTGCTACCAATGGGCCGCTTGCGCCGAGAGACAGGCTCGCAGCCTTGCCCGGTCGGGGTAAAGAATCTCAACGTTGGACGAGAGAATGAGGCTTGGGGACGATTACCAAACGTGAGGACTTGCGCCATTCTGCAGCAACCGGTTCCGTGCCGTTATCGCTAGCGTCGGTCATGCGGATGGGGAGGATTAAAAAACTTGACGCGTGGGTGTTTGAAGAACCCGATTAACAGGATTCCAGCCAGAAATCCGCCAATATGCGCGAAAAACGCCACGCCGCCGCCTTCGGTTCCGAGGCTCATGCCGCCGCTCAAGACTTGTAGCACAAACCACAGGCCCAACACGATCGAGGCCGGGACATAGAGCATCTGGCTGAAGAACCCCAGCGGAATGAGCACCAACACCTGGGCGCGGGGGTAGAGCAACACATAGGCACCCAGAATCCCCGAGATGGCGCCACTGGCCCCAACCATCGGAATCGTCGAAACCGGGTCAATGGCGGCATGACTCAACGCCGCAATAATCCCGCACAGGAGATAAAAGATGATGAACTTGCCATGCCCCATGACGTCTTCAACGTTGTTCCCGAAAATCCACAGATACAGCATGTTCCCGATCAGGTGCATCCATCCGCCGTGCAGAAACATGCTGGTGAACAAACTGCCATAGGGTGACACCGCCACGAGTTCACTCGGGAGTTCGGCATACCCGAACACGACCGCGGGAATGGCCCCATACTGATACACAAAGGCTTGCCCGCTCTGCTGACCCAGCATCGCCTGATTCAGGAAGACCACTACACAGGCAACCAGAAACCCAATGGTCACGAAAGGGGTGATTTCCGTGGGATTATCGTCACGTAATGGAATCATGGAACCACGCCGTTACCCCTGAACGGTCAAGGGGCCTTCAGAAGACCACAATGCCTCGCTATCCCCGTATCGGATTCAGGATATCCGCCGCTTGAAGAGGGATCGAAAAGCCCGCGGCATTGACGTGCCCCCCACCCCCGTGCCGGGCAGCAATGGCGGAGACGTCAACGGTCCCCGGTTTCGAACGCAGGCTGAAATACCGCCGGCCGTCCCGTTGGTGCCAAATGATGCAAAACGGAAATCCTTGACACAGGCGTTCTCCGATTTGACTGGTCATCACCGGACTGTACACCGCCGGCACGGTTTCCCCTTCAAACTCGACAAGGACCGATTCCTTGACGATCTTGGTAATCAGGACGTCTTCCCGCCTTAGAATCGCCCGGCCTTCGACTTCCAGCGTGTCCTGCGTCAGCCCATCCCAGACCTGAAAATCGAACGGATACGAGTCCAACGCGGCGTTGATCTCGCGACTCTTGGGCAACCGCCATTCCCACAGATCCTTATCCTGAATGTATAGCAGCAACCAGGGGGCCGGCTCCGGGTGCGCCCACTCCCACGCCAACACCGCGCCGCTTTTTTTCACGTCGAAATACGCGTACGGGAGACCGGCTAACGCAGCCTGCGCCGTGACGTGGTGATCCAAGATCTGAAAACTGGCCGTGGACCCGGCCAAGCGTTCGACGACCTCACGAGGATAACTGAAGTCCACCATCACCATGTGCGCCTGGTCCAACCCCGAAGGCGGAGGTTGCCCGTGTTCGACCGGAAGATAGTGCGCGTCCGGGTACTTTTTCCACAGGGCCCATGCCGCGCCGAAGCCATCGACGCAATCGGCATGGTACAGCACGACCGTGGGATCGTGTCTCGAAAATGGTTTGGCCATGGAATCGCTCATCGTTCAAAACGATAACACGAATCCGGGTGAAGACAAAGCCCCTTTCCTTGTTCTGCTGCCCCTCGGGTGACGTGTTAGCTGCATCGTTGATAAGAAATAACGGGTGAGGAAGAACCTGATCGCCCCCATTCCACGTTGCCTTACATCACGTTGTTCGATGGGTTGTCCTTCTCCGAGGATATCTTGCTCATGCCCGTCATTGGCGTTGCATATGATCGCAGCATAGTGTAGGGTAGAAGACAAATATTTTTTCTACCAGGAGAGTCGTGATGAGCCTCAACATCAAGAATGAGGAAACCTGCAGGCTCGCTGGAGAGCTAGCCCATTTGACCGGCGAGACCATGACCGGCGCGATTACCGTCGCACTGCGCGAACGCCTTGAGCGCGAGAAGCGCGCGCGTAGCGCGGAAGCCTTGGCTCGGGAGTTGCATGCCATCGGACAGCGCTGCGCCAGTCTTCTGGGGCCTGGACCTTCGGCCATCGAGCATGGCGACCTGCTCTACGATGAGCAAGGGTTACCCAAATGATTATCGATACGTCGGCCATCCTTGCCATCCTGCTCGGCGAACCAGACGCGGGGCGTTATGAAGATGCAATAGCGGCGGCGTGGCCCCGTCGCGTGTCGGCGGTCGCGTTGCTTGAAACGGCAATGATTATCGAAAGCCGGGGTGGAGTCAAGGCAGGACATGAATTGGATGTGCTATTGGAGAAAGCGGCGATCGAGTTGTTTCCAGTCACGTCCGAACATGCCAACGCCGCTCGCCGGGCTTGGCGGCGTTTCGGCAAGGGGAATCACCGGGCAGCCTTGAATTTCGGCGACTGTTTTGCCTACGCGCTCGCGAAAACAACGGGCGAACCACTCCTGTTCAAAGGCGAAGATTTCACCCATACCGACATCGAGCCGGCATAAATGAGTTTTTGGCAATACCTGCCACGGCCCCTCATCGGGTTGGCTCCCATGGACGGGGTCACCGATATCGCGTTCCGCCACGTCATCGCCACCTCTGGCCGACCGGACGTGGTCTTTACCGAATTCACCAACGTCCACGATATTTGCCGGGGCCGGATCATGGGCTGGGCGCCGTTACGGTATACCGAGGGGCAACGCCCGATCGTAGCCCAGCTGTACGGCAAAGAGCCTCTCTTGTTCTACCAGGCCGCCCACGTGGTGAGTGAACTCGGATTTGATGGCCTGGACATCAACATGGGGTGCCCGTCGAAAAACGTGGCGTCGTCAGGGTGCGGCGCCGGGCTCATCAAAACGCCGGAACTGGCGCTGGACATCATGGCCGCGACCGAACGCGGGCTGCGCGATTGGGCCGACGGACAGACCCTGGCCGAAGCCGGGCTCAAACCCGGCATCGTCGAAAGAGTGCGAATGGCGCATGCGGGGCAGGACCGTCCGGCCCCGTCTCGTGCCGCCCTTCCTCTGTCGGTGAAAACGCGCCTGGGGTACGACTCCGTCATCATCAAGGAATGGAGCGCGTGTCTCACCGAAGGCCGACCAGAGGTCATTTCCATCCACGGTCGAACCTTGAAACAAATGTACCGGGGCGACGCGGATTGGGAAGCGATCGCCGAGGCCGCGGCCCACATCCGCCAACAAGGCATCCTCACGTTGGGCAACGGCGACATCGGTTCCCTGAACGAATCCATCGCCCGCATCCTTGCCAGCGGGGTGGACGGCATTCTCATCGGCCGGGCGGCCCTGGGAAACCCGTGGATCTTTCACGGGAAGGAATCGGTCCGGGAGGCCGTGCGAGCCCGCTCCCGGTATCCGGTCTCCGAACCGACGGTTTCCCGCAAAGACCGGTTCGACATGATCCTGAAGCACGCGCACACGTTTGAACGGTTCCACGACGTGTCCCGTTTCCCGCGGATGCGCAAACATCTGGGCTGGTATTGCAGCGGCTTCCCCCATGCGGCCGCCCTGCGCGCCCACATGGTCAAAACCAACAACGCCGGGGACGTCGAACACTTGCTCCTCGAATACGTCTCCCGACACGTCGCCCCAGACGTCGAAACCCTCACCGCCGCTCCGGCGTAATCCGCCGCGCCACCCGTGTCCGTCATCCTGGCTTCCACTTCCCCCCGCCGCCGCGAATTGCTGGCTCTGCTCGGCATCCCGTTCGAGGTCGTGCCGCCCGCGGCCGAGGAGGTCCCCGCCTTTGACCTGTGCCCTCGGGAGCAAGCAAAACAATTTGCGCTGGATAAGGCGCTCTCCATTGCATGCCGGTATCCGGACGACCTGGTGTTGGGCAGCGACACGGTGATTGAAATCGACGGAACACTGATGGGCAAACCGCAAGATCTCCACGACGCCGAAATCATGCTGCGGCAGATCCGGGGACGCCGTCACGAGGTGCACACCGGCATCGCGCTCATTCACCAGGCCGCACACGTGACCCTCGCTCGGGTCGAGACCGCCCGGGTCCGGATGACACCGTTCACGGACCATGAACTCGGGCGCTATCTGGAGACCGGGGAGAGTTTGGGGAAGGCCGGGGCGTATTCCATTCAAGGGGAAGGAGCGCGGTTCATCGAGAAGATCGAGGGGGATTACCTCACCATCGTCGGGTTGCCCTTGCTACAGACCGCCAACCTGCTGAAGCAACAGGGCGTCGTGCTCCCGATGCCCGTGGAAGAGATTTACCGGCTGAAGCCGTACGCGAATTGGCAAGCGTTTACGTAAAACGATTGCTTATTGCCTCGCAACTTCACATTGTCATACCCGTAGTACTCGTGGGCATCCAAATTTTCTTCGACGTTTTGGAGTTTCCTTGCTCACTGGTTCCTGCCATTCCATTTGTCATTGTTTAGCATGGTTTTGGTGTGGGAGCGTAGCTGCCGCATCTTAGGCGGCCCGAAAAATAGGCACGATCAGGAATGCTCCTGCCTCCAAGCAGGGCCTGTCCTTGACGTTCTTAATCGAGGGATGGCGCAACGACAACTCAGGAGAGGCATTTTTCACCAAAAGGACCTAAACGGCTCCGATTCCATTTGAAATTTGAGTATAAAGAAACGAAGACCAATAGCAAAAAATCCTATGACCGCCTCAATGCGCCCGGCAATGTCCGTAGAGCGCCGATTCGTGGGATGCGCCCCATCCAGCAACGGGGTCCCTTTATCAAACGTAGTGCAATGTGGCGAGAATGCTCTTCAGGTCTTTTTCCATGGAGGGCTCGTCGTCCCATGGAGTGGGCTTAGGCGAAGACGGGAGCATAGGGGAGGGTGCTCAGTCATTCCTTTATCCCCTCACCAACAAACAGGGGGGGGCGGATTGATCGCGTTCATTTTGTCTTCCCATCCATCGCACAACGAAACCCGATGGTCAAATCATTCGCGTCAATGGGAAACATCGGTTCGGCACTTCGCCGGGCAGTCACTTTCAGCCACTTGGGCGGATCTTCCCACGACCCGCCTCGATAGACTTTCCGCTCTCCCTCTTTGGGTCCGGGTGGATTTTTCTCCGGACTCTCTTCGTAATACGTCCGGTCATACCAATCCGCCACCCATTCCGAAGCGTTGCCCGCCATGTGATATAACCCATAGGGACTCTTCGTCCCCTCCTTCAATCCATGGCGAATACTCATGCCGGTCACTCCGCTTTTCACGGGCGCCAACGTCACTTCGTAGCTGACCCATCCGGTCGTCCCGAAATTGTACCGGGCAATATCGACAAACGGCTGCATATGCCCCCAGGGATACCGGCGGCCATCGGTGCCCCGGGCACCCTTCTCCCATTCGGCTTCGGTCGGCAGCCGTTTGCCCCCCCATTCACAATAGGCTTTCGCGCTGTCCCATGCCATGCCGACGGCCGGACGGTCTTTCGCCTCTTCGAGCGCCGCATAATCATCCCACAATGGAGGGAAATCGTGATTGGTCTCATCGAGAAACTTCTGATACCGCTCCATCGTCACTTCAAATTGATCGATAAAATAACTGTCCAACCGGACCATGTGTTCCGGACGTTCATTCCTCGACCCGTCATTGGCTCCCATCAGAAACTCCCCCTCGGGGATCTTGATCATCGGAGCCCCATCCTTCCCCTCGATCATTTCAAATTGGGATTCGATCGGAGGTTCGGTTGACTCATACTTCCATTCGGCCGCCGCCTGGTGCCATCCCAGGACCAACCCCGTCATTCCCATGACAAGGGTCAGCCACGCTCCACGATTGTTGTGCCGATTCATGATTCTCCTCCGTCCCCAACTCCGCATCGACAAGAGCCGCTGAAACGGAGTTCAGCGGCTGCTCTAGGGTGGCGTCCCCAACGGGATTTGAACCCGTGTTGCCGGCTTGAAAGGCCGGCGTCCTAGGCCAGGCTAGACGATGGGGACGCAAAACGAATTCTCGGAAAGCACACATGGTAACAAGGGGGATCGGATCACGTCAAACGACCCCCTCGTTCCCGAACGGTCGCATGAACCACGGTGCGTGCTGGCTGGCGTGAAAAAGGTATGGGGGTGGGTCGATAAGCCGGATTCTGTTCCGTATCGATCGTGCATACGGCGGTGACCATGTCTCTACGGCCTATGTTGCCATAAGCCTCCAGCGACCTACCCGAGAACCTCGGCCGGGCCGACCTCTCCCGAACGTCACCGATGCATCCTCGCAAACGGCTTTCACCGTACGAAGCCGATCGGGCCGTTCGAAGCGTCCTCCTATTTGGTCTTGCTCCGGGTGATGCTTACCCTGCCATCCACGTTGCCGTGGACGCGGTGGGCTCTTACCCCGCCGTTTCACCCTTACCCCGGAACCCATCCGAGGATGGTCCCGAGGCGGTTTGTTTTCTGTGGCGCTCATGTCGGATCGCTCCGCCTGGGCGTTACCCAGCACCCTGCCCTTTGGAGTCCGGACTTTCCTCTCACCTGAGACCAGGCAAGCGGCCACCTGACCCACGCCTCATACCCGGAACCATGATACGCAATGCCTGGCTTGGAAACAAGAGAGGCAGGAAGGACGCGTTGCGGATACGGTCAGCCGTCCATGTGTTCGTGAGCCACGGGTTCCTGGGCGCTCACGCATTCAGGCGTTTCACTGAGAGCATCTTCGCAGTACAAAATGCGATAGCAGTAGGGACAGGTTAACAGTTCATCGGCCCGCTTCACACTGGCGACTAACTGGGGAGGGATTTGTAATTGACACCCCTGGCAGGTTTCACCTTGAACGGTGGCCACCACCACGAGTTTCAAGGAAGATTTGAGTGTCGAGTATCGATGATAGACTCGTTTTTCCAATGAGGCCAACAGGCTTGGCTTCTCCTGCTCGATCCGCGCGACCTCATCCGCCAGTTTCGCCGACAAGGCCTCCAGTTCAACCTTTTCCTGCTCCAAGGTTTGCGTCACGTCCTGAAGCAGTTTCTCGACCTCTTCGAACTCTTTCCGTTTCTCTTCCCCCCGCTCCATGGCCAGGAGGACACGTTCTTCCAGGGCATCCTTTTTCTTATTGGCCATTTCAATTTCAAACAAATGGGCTTGATACTCTTTGTTCGTTTTCAACTCGTTCAACCGCTCTCGCATTTTCTGGACGTGACTCTCATGCGCGCTCAAGTCCTGTTCGCCGCTCCGCCGCTCCGCCGCAATGGTCTCCAGTGCGGCCTTCAGGTCCTCCGAGCGCGTGCGGGCCTGATCGACCGGCAACTGCGCCGCATGAAGACGTTGAGGAATCTGTTGTCGCTGTTTTTCGAGATCGTGCAACTTCAGGTCAAGCTGCTGGAGTTGCACCAGGAGGGAAAGTTGAAAATTCAAAAACGCCTCTGCGCGTGAGAAAGGAGTGAGCCGTTCATGATCAGATACCTTACCTCATCCGCCGCACAAATAGCAAAGTTGGTGGGCCCACCAGGACTTGAACCTGGGACCAACTGATTATGAGTCAGCCGCTCTGACCAACTGAGCTATGGGCCCACGTTCAGTCACGCGTTAAACCCCTTCGGCAAAACTGCGCAGTTTTTTACTCCGGGTCGGGTGGCGGAGTTTGCGCAGGGCCTTGGCTTCGATCTGCCGGATCCGCTCCCGCGTCACCTCAAAGTCCTGCCCCACTTCCTCCAACGTATGATCCGTCGCCTCCCCGATCCCAAATCGCTTCCGTAAGACCCGCTCCTCCCGGGTCGTCAGCGATTCCAACGATTTCCCAATGTGCCGCTGCAAGTCGTATCGCACCGCCGCCTCCAACGGCGACACCGCTTTCTTGTCCTCGATAAAGTCCCCCAAATGACTGTCTTCTTCTTCCCCGATCGGCGTCTCCAGCGAGATCGGCTCTTTCGCAATCTTCAGGATCTTCCGCACTTTCTCCAACGGCATCTCCATCCGCACCCCGATCTCTTCCGGCGTCGGCTCCCGCCCCAACTGTTGCACCAGATGCCGCGACGTCCGCACCAGCTTGTTGATCGTCTCGATCATGTGCACCGGAATCCGGATCGTCCGCGCTTGATCCGCAATCGCCCGCGTGATCGCTTGCCGAATCCACCACGTCGCATACGTGCTGAATTTGTACCCCCGCTGGTATTCAAACTTATCCACCGCTTTCATCAACCCGATGTTCCCTTCCTGGATCAGGTCCAGAAACTGCAGCCCCCGGTTCGTGTATTTCTTCGCAATACTCACCACCAGCCGCAGATTCGCTTCTATCAATTCCGCTTTCCCCCGCTTCATCTTCTCTTCCGCCCATTCCAACCCCACCAGAGCGTTCTTGAATTCCGCCGTCGGCAGCCACGTCACGCCCCGCTCCACCTGCTTCAACCTCGCCTGCGCTTCCTGGCTCCGGGCCACCACTTGCCGCAACAGCGCCTCGCTCAGCCCGGTCTGCCGCCGCACCGGCCCGGTCTGCACCCCCGCCCGCCCTAAACGCCGTAACAGTTTCAGCCCCTCCGGCGGGGCCTGCCCCACCCGCTGGCAACAGTCCCGCAACACCCGCTCCGCACTCCGCACCGCCCGGCCCGCGTCTTTGATCTGGCTCACCACCTGCTCCCGCACCGCCGGTTGCAGATGCAGCCCGTCCACCCGGGCCCCCAACTGCTCCTGCACGCCCCGCACTTTGGTGCTCCACCGCGCCTGCTGCGCCACCGGCGCCGCCCGCCGCCGCCCATACAGCCGCAGCAGCGTCTTCCCCAACCGCCGCACCTGCTCCAATTCCGCCAACGCCTGCGCCCGCAGTTCCTCTTCTTCTTGCGCTTCGGCCACCTCCGCGTCGTCCAGGTCCTCATCCCCGGGATCATGCACCAGCACCACCTCCCCGACGCTGACCTCCCGCTTCTTCAGCCGCCCCCGCAAGACCTCCAGCGTCTCTAACGTCATCGGCAGCCCCGCAATCGCCCGCGTCATCTCTTCCTTCCCTTCTTCGATCTTCTTCGCCAACGCAATCTCCCCTTCCCGACTGAGTAGCGAAACACCGGCCATCTCGTTGAGGTATAAACGAACGGGGTCGTCTATCCTGTTGACCGTACCGGGAGTCAGATCGATTTCTTTCTCGGCATCCGGTAAGGATTCGCCAAGTTCATCGACCGGCGTCACGGGCTCCGGCTTCAGTTGGGCATCGGGGCCTTCATTTTGGAAGGTGCCCGTTTGCTCGGCAGTCTCATCTTCCAACGTGACAAACAAGGTGGAAAACTCCTCCGAAGATCCCTTCTCCGCCAGCAAGGGCTCTCTGATCCCTTCAAAATTGATCGGTTCTTTCTTCCTACCCACAATCGGTTTCACGTTCCGGAAGCCACTGTATTTGGGCATCTCTTATTCCTCTTCCACGTTTTTGGCAATGAATAATGACTTCGTTCTCGCTGCACAGGAGAGACCGTATGAAAAACCGGAATACTCTATCGTATTGAAAAGGAAACGACTATTGCAAGAAACGCTACGATACGAGAAACGGGTGCACGGCCCCGGCTTGATCGTGGGGCACTCTTGTCTTCATTCAATCACTCGGCGGTTCAAAATGTCCAGACGGACGATTTTGCCAAGGGACCGTCGTCGTTTTGGCCTGTTTGAGAAGACTTCGGAGATTGACCTCGGCGGCACGGAGGAGTTTGGGTTCACCATGGCGAAGCAAGGCCGTGAGGAGCACGTACAAATCCCGCTCGGTCCGACTCCCCCGGAGAATCCGTTCGGTCACGGGATCAGGAGAATCCAGGTTGGGAGAGAGGGAACCTTCTTCGTCGGGATCCCCCAACAATAAATCGATCGATTGGGGGGAACTATATAACCAGGATGGAGGAAGAGCGAGGGCCTTGGCCAAAGCCTCCACCGTTGAGACGGAGGGATCCATCTCTCCGGCTTCTATGGCTTCAATCATGGAACCTTCCACGCCGGACTCGGCGGCCAACTTGACGAGAGAGTATTGTCGAGCCTTCCGCCACGCTTGCAATGAAAAAGACATATTTCTGATCATAGCGAAGAAGACCGGCCCTGTCTATCATGAGGCTGCCGGCGGCGGGCCACGAATCTGGAGCGCCTAGATGGGGTTCGACATCTCGGAATGCCTTACTTTCCTTCCCGGGTCACGGAAAGGTGAAACTGATGAACCAGCCCCGCATCGGGCATCGCGTCGAGGTCTCCATAGGGCGAACCCACGGCCACGTGATTTCCTGTTCCACTCAAGGACAGTCCGAAGAGGTCGGCCACGCCGGTTATTGCCGATGGATTGGCAATCATGGCTTGCAGCTTTCCGGTTTTTCGGTCAAAGACGAAAATCGCCCCGGCATCGACTCCGGCGGCATCATGTCCGGGCGCGCCGACAATGACGGCCTCAGGCAGCAGGGCCACGGCTTCTCCAAAATGATCGCCTTTCTTGGGTTCAGGGGCTTCCAACGTTCTCAGGAATTCGCCGCTCTTCGTATAGAGATACACGACTCCGGCGTCCGGTTGCGTGGTCCCTCGTCCCAAGGCACCGACGACCAACAGCTCCGCGTCACTTGCCAACGCCCATCCGAAATACTCCTTCGTCTGAGGTTCGGGCGGTTCAAGGATGCGTTGCAAACGTCCGCTTTCCCGATCAAAGAGAAACACCTGCCCATGATCAACCGGGTCCCTCCCGCCAAGCGGGGCACTCACCGCCAGCATAGGGCCCAGAAACGTCACCGCATGCCCGAACCCATCCGAACTGCGGTTTCCCGCACGCGGAGCGACAAGGGTCCGGCGGATCTCCCCAGTGGTCACGTCCACCAGATAGGTTTCCCCCACCTCGAATTCCGTGGCTGTGCTCGCCCCGGGATCTCCGACGGCCACCACCAGATCCTGTGCGGCCACGGCATGCCCGAACGCGGCTGCCGATTGATTGGGACTGACGATCATCCGCCGTAAGGCTCCCGTGTTTCTGTCGAATACGGAGACCGAGCCCACCGGTCGACGCGACGTCGCTTTTCCCTTGGGAGCACCCACAAGCACGTGGTCCGCGGTGAGGCACACGGACAGGCCGAATAAATCATTGCCCAGAGGCGATGAGGGGGCAAATTCCCGAAGGAGTCTGCCGGACTCACGATCGAATAAAACCGCCTTTCCCGTTTGACCACGAGTCCCTGCCGCATGGGGTGCACCGACGAGGACCTGATCTCCTTGACTGGATACGGCAAAGCCGAAACCATCCAACAACGTCGGCTTGGATGCTTGGAGGCGGGGGCCTTGCGTCGCGAATTCCTGATTTACGGCACCCGCGTTCGAACACAGCAACAGCCAAATCAAGCAAGCACAAACAGCCGAAGACGGGGCCGAAACCTGACGGCTCACGCGACGAACCCACGCTCGCTCTTGGTGATCATACTTCAAGAGGCAGCCGGTTCTTCCGGCGCGGACTGAAGTGCCGGCAAATCAATGACGTGACGCGTCGGCCCACCTGAGTTTGCATTGCGCTGATACACCTCGAACGGCGGGATATCGACCTGTAGCCGTTTCAACAACCGGCGTATGAATTTTTCCCCCGGGGCTTCGCAAATCCACACGTACATGCCCGTTTCCAATTCATGAAGATGCCGCTTCAGTCGGAACCCGGCATCTTCCATGAAATAGGCCGACAAAAACCCCGTGATCGCCTGCACGACCCATTCATGCTCTTGCGCGTATCGGAAACTCACGCCGATTTCGAACAGCTTTCCATGCCCGTCCATTGTCCTATCCTTCGCTGATATTTTTGACACTCACGTCTGCGCCTTCACGTCCAACTCATGCGCTTTCCGGCCTCCACGTGGAAGCCGGCGTTCGGGGACGTGCCCGGCAACCAGCAATCTGGCCATGTCGACTGCCCGGCCAACCAAGGCCTCGGCACCTTCACGCAACGCCTTGCTCCGTTGCACGTACCGAACGTTGTTTTCCATGTCTTCGGCGCTCCACCCACGAGAATGGGCAATGAATGGAAACTGTGGAAACTGACACCCCACTTCGGCAAAGAAGCCCAGCAATTGACCGGCCACGCCCTGCACGTTGTCCTGGCCACCGGTGATGAGAAAGGCGGCGACTTTGTTCTTCAATAAATGTTTGTTGGCAATGGTCTCCTGATTCTGGATGCAATTCATCCTTTCGACCATCTTGTAATACAGGCTGCTCGCCGCACCCCACCGTATCGGCGTCGCCACGAGAATGACGTCAGCCCAATGCACGAACGCTTCATAGACACGATCGAGTTGATCAGAAGGATCCATTTGCGTGATGGAGCACGGCCACGTGCAGGCGCGAGCGGACTTCGAATAGAACCCTTCGCACGGTCGAAACTGCAATTCCCGCAATGCAATGCACTGCGTGTCCACCTGAAGGGTGTCTTGGGCATGCGCTAACGCATGTTTCAGCAATGCCTCGGAAGTGCTGTAGCGGGGATGAGCCGGGTCCATCACGGTCGTGGAAATGCCCACGACGCGAATCTGTCCCTCTTCCCTTTGAGGGGGACGAGCCAACGGATGAGGAACATGAGGCTGTTGCCGGCGCTTGGTTGAAGAGGACACGTCAATCAAGACTCGATTATTTTCCACCTTGACCTGAAATGACGGCACTTGATCTTCCTCATATCCAGGCTCCCCTTTCCCGGTCTTCCTGTGAAATTTCCAGTAGTGCCACGGGCACACCACAAACTCGCCGGCCAACGTGCCCTCGCCCAATGGTCCACCGACGTGATTACACGCGTTGGAAATGGCACAAAACTCGTCATCCTGATACGAAAGAGCAATTTTGGTTTTACGTGCGGTGACCTGCTGGAGAGACGACGTACGCAGTTCATCGACGCTTCCTACGTCGACCCAATCCGGTTCAGCCATAAAGCCTCCTGATCTTCACGGTCACAGGTACTCGTTGTTATCGGACACACATTCCCACGGGTGCCGGGATGACACAACCCCTTTTTAAAAGATTGGCGGCATGGGTTTCAAACCGAATGGCCGAGCGACGCGTTTTCCGACTCGTTGCCGCTGGATACGAGTTGTGGCAGAATACCGCGCACGGATATGGGAGCCCGAGTGTGCCGTTCCTGACCCAACCCAATATCGTCATTGCGCGCGTCATCGGCATTATTGCGATCGCGGCAGGATTCCTGCTCGGGATCGAAGGCCTGAATCAGCCGGATTCGATTTGGTTGCCCATTGCGCTCACCCTGATCGTGACGGGCTTATGCGCCCAAGTCTATGCATTCTACCGAACTATTATGTCCAGAATGCCCTCGCGGAATCCCCAGGACCGATGAGTGTTTTCTTCCGAAACATCCATTCACGACCCATGCCGGCACGGGTGGTCTGGCCCCTCGTGCTGTTCCTTCTCCTGTCGCTTCCGGCCTGTAGCTCTTCGCGAGAGTCATATCTCAAGAGCGCACTCAAGAACGCCACGCAAGAAGAAGTCGTTGAACAACTCGGGGAACCGTGGAAAAAAAAGAGTTCATTGTTAAGAGGTCAAACGAGGTGGGTCTATCGCTATGCGCTCACCCAGGATGAACTCGACCCCATGGGCGTCGACAAGCTGGGACGGAGCGTGTTCCAGGCCACCGAAAGCGTCACAGCCATGATGGGACTCGGCGGCGGCTCCGGCAATCCGCTGGATCCAGGCATCAGACCGCACTGTTTTCACTATGTCCTCACGTTCGATGAAGCCACCAAGATCCTCCAACGTTGGGTGCGGGAAGCATGCGCTGACACTGATCTGTGACCGCGTCACGACGCAAACGAGTTCTCATCCGGGCGGCCAACGCTTGCTTGTCCCGATCCGACCTCGTTTCCGGCACCTGGGTCCCGGATGAGTAAACGTCAACAACAGGCATAACGGCATGGGTCACGTTTTTCAATCCGGCGCATTTTTGCAACAATGCTTTTCCGTCCACCCCCTGTCGCTGAATGTGAAACTGTTCACCATGCCCGACACCATCGGTATCTTTTGCATGAACTGCAAATCCCGGCATCGCCTGACCGTTGGAACCATTACTCGCATCATCGGGGATTCGGAGTTGAGTGAAGAAGACGCGAGCACCAAGCTCGAGGCCTGTGCCGGCCACCATCAGGAAGCCCTGCACGTCACGGAAGTCAGCGTGGAGCGAGACATCGTCCAATTTCGTTGCCGCGCGTGTCGCTCCGGCTTTCAGACGACGGTCTCCTTGTTCGAAACCTACCAGCCGTAGCTTCCCTCGAATCCCGCCCGGGAATCCTCCGCTCCGAGGAACCCTAAGAAAAAAAGAGCCGCCCCTCTATAGAGAAGGGGCGGCTCTTGCGGAATGAACGAGGCCTGCGAGAAGGCCTTATCTGTTAGGCTGTGGCGTGTACCGAAGATACGGCTTAACCGCCCGGTGGCCCTTGGGAAACTTGGCGGGAATTTCCTCATCCTTCACCGCAGGGACAATGATACAATCTTCCCCGTCCTTCCAATTGGCGGGGGTAGCCACCTGATGCTTGGCCGTCAGTTGCAACGAGTCCACTACACGAAGAATCTCATCAAAATTCCTTCCAGTCGATGCCGGATAGGTGAGGGTCAATTTAATTTTTTTATCAGGCCCGACGACAAAAACCGAACGCACCGTCATATTGTCCAACGCGTTGGGATGAATCATGTCGTACAAATTCGCGACTTGCCGATCGGGATCGGCAATGATCGGATACTGAACCGTACACTGCTGCGTTTCATTGATGTCATTGATCCAGCCTTTATGCGAGTCCAATGGATCCACGCTCACGGCAAGGACTTTGACGTTGCGCTTTGCAAAATCCTCGGTGATTTTCGCCACGGTTCCCAGTTCCGTGGTACACACCGGGGTAAAATCTTTGGGATGGGAAAACAAAATACCCCATCCGTCACCGAGCCATTCATGAAAATTTATCGTTCCTGCTGTTGTTTCGGCAGTGAAATTGGGGGCTTCATCCCCTAAGCGAAGTGCCATGATGTTTTCCCTCCTCTTAAAGCTATCGGATAGTCGTTACCGGTAAAAGCGATTCGACGCTTTTACTTTTAAAACAAGAAAATAGTATACGCTTCCCGGAAAAAGCCCGTCAACGGGAAGAACCCCCTACCCCTCACAGCGGATTGCCTCAATAAAAAACCCAAAAGGGAGGTGTTTGCCCCCCTTTTGGGTTTCACCACGTTTCTGAAGCCGGTCGGGCTCGCTGGTGTCGGAACTGTTCGGTTTAGGCTGACTGTTGAGCCGCAGCCGTTTTCACCACGTTAGCCGCCTGTGGCCCTTTGGCTCCTTCCACGAGATCAAATTCCACCGGTTCGCCCTCCTTCAGCGTTTTAAATCCCTCACCCTGAAGAGCCGAATAGTGCACAAAGACGTCTTGTTCACCTTCGACTCGAATGAATCCAAAGCCCTTTCGATCATTAAACCATTTGACTGTCCCCGACTTTCGATCACTCACGTGCGCCTCCCTTTTCACGGACCAGGGAAAAACACAGTTTTACCCCCAAAAGGCCCTAAAAAAAACCGCAGACAGACTCTTCGCCTCCTGCGGAAGATCTATAATATAAACATCATGTATGAAGACCTAGCTGAAGTGATAATTTTTTATCCCCTATCATAAGAGCATGCAATCTGTCAATAACATTATATGCCTCTCCGTATCCCGTGTCTCGTCTCCCTGAAAAAGGCACGGCACGAGAGCCGTCACCCCGTTGACGAATCAAATCTGAAACTGCGCGTCATACAAATCGGCATACAGCCCTTTTTCGCCCATCAACTCGGCGTGAGTGCCCTCTTCGACCACCCGTCCCTGCTCAAGCACGATGATGCGGTCAACCTGTTGCAGGGTCGTCAGGCGGTGCGCAATGAAAACGGTGGTGCGGCCGCGAGTCAGAACGGCCAACGCTTCGCGAATTTTGACTTCCGTCTCCGTATCGATATTCGACGTGGCTTCGTCGAAGACCACGATAGGGGGATTTTTCAACAACACCCGGGCGATCGCCACGCGCTGTTTTTGCCCGACGGACAATTTCACACCCCGTTCCCCGATCCAGGTGTCGTATTGTTCCGGGAGTTCCATGATGAACTCATGAGCCCGCGCCGCGACGGCGACTTGTTCGATGGCGTGGTCGGTAGCTTGGAGGTCGCCGTAAATAATGTTTTCTCGCACGGTCCCATTAAAGAGAAACGGTTCCTGTTGGACCAACCCGATTTGCGATCGCAGAAACGCCAACGGCATGTTCCGGACGTCAATGCCGTCCAACGCCACCACGCCTCCCGAGACGTCATAAAACCGCATCAGGAGTTTGATGATCGTGCTCTTGCCGGCGCCGCTCGGACCAACCAGGGCAACACGCTCTCCCGCCTCCACGCCGAGGGAGACGTCGTGTAACACCTCCATCTCCGGCTTATAGGAAAAGTCCACAGCCGCGAACTGCACGCTTCCGCGAAACCGGGCGACAGGAGCCACCACCCCGGGGCGATCCTGCACGTCGGGTTCGGCATCCAACACTTCAAAGATGCGTTCACTCGACGCAAGAGCATGCTGGAGCATGTGATTGACGGAATGGATCTGATTCACCGGAACGTAGAACAGCGCCAGATACGACACGAACATCACGAGTTCTCCCACTTTCAAGTTCCCCTGCGCGACTTCCACCGATCCCACCCACAAAATGAGGACCGTGCCCAGGGCCCCGAGAAAAATCATCGCCGGTGAATAGATGGACCACAGAAACATGGCTTTGAGATTGCTCCGACTGACCTCGCGATTTCTGGCTTCGAAGCGTTCCCGTTCAAACGCGTGACGATTGAAGGCCATGGTTTCTCGAATGCCCGAAAGGGAATCCTGGAGGTAGCCGCTCATTCCGGCCGTATTCTGTCGAATTTCATGGTAGTACCCGTGGACCCGGCGGGAAAACTTCACCGCGGACACCATCAAAATCGGGATGGGAACCAGGGCGAGGAGCGCCAATTGCCAATTGACCACGAAGAGGACCACGGTGATGCCGATCAACGTCAACGAGGCCGTCAACATGCCCTCCAGCCCATCGATGAAAATACGCTCGACGTGTTCGGTATCATTCATGATGCGCGACATGATTTCTCCGGTCGATCGATCCTCGTAAAACCCGACCGAGAGCCGCTGGAGCGCGTGAAACACCTGTTGCCGCAGTTGGAACACGACGCGTTGCTCCAGAACATTGTTGAACCGGATTCGCAGGGAGTTCGCGACGTTCTTGAACGCATAGGCCAGCACCAATCCGCCCAGCACCCACGGCAGGAGGGAAAATTGGTCCGCCTGGATCACGTCGTCGATAATCACCTTCAGCAGCCAGGGCGGCAGGAGATCGAACACCGTTGCCATGGCGGCGAAGGAAAGGGTCGTCAGGGCAAGGGAACGGTGAGGCCGCAAATACCCGAGAATGCGAAGGAGCACGTTCACCGTGTTTTACACCATGACGATTTCAGATACGGCCGCGTGGGAGGATACAAGACCCAGTGATAGGGGGAACGAACTCCCATGAACTTAGGAACCCCGGTTAAGGACATCAAGGACAGTTTTATTGTGATAGCGGGATGCAGGGCAAGCCGTCCCGCAGCGAAATCCGAGGCTTATCAACAGAGATAGGCGAGGGTTGAGCGAGGACACAACGCCGCCATGCGCCCGATAGCGCAATAAATCATCAAATGACGGTCGCGGGTTCTTGTTTCCAATATGCGTCAAATTCTTTCAACTGGGTCAACGTGGACAGATCCGTCATCCGGTCCAAAAAGAGTTTTCCGATCAGATGGTCCATCTCATGTTGGATACACACGGCAAACAAACCCGCCGCCTCGAAATCGACAGATCGCCCTTCCCGGTCCAATGCCTGGACCCGAATGGAGGACGGCCGCGTCACTTTCCCGCGCAGCCCGTCCACGCTTAAACAGCCTTCCCACATTTCGGCTTGAACGGGGCCGTAAAACACGATCCTGGGATTGATCAGGACCGTCTCGGGGAACCCATCCTGACCGTCACACCGCATCACGATGAGTTGTTCGGACCGTGACACCTGAGGAGCCGCCAACCCGATCCCCTCGTACGCATCCATCGTTTCGAACATGTCGTCGATAAATTGTTGGTAGGCGCGCGTGGGGACGACCGCCGGATCAACCGATCCGGCCATTTTCCGTAAGACGGGATTCCCTACTTTTGCAACCGGCAACGTTGCCATGCTGTACTCCCCTGGTAGTACCACGAGTACCACGTATCGGTCAGAGTCTCGAACATCATGTCTTCAGGAAACAGGTTCGGATTGTGGCTTGTTCGGCGCAGCCTCGCGCTCCTTGAGGGTCTTGTCCCACCAAGCCTTCCATTCCTTCGCCCACGCAACCCGCTGTTCATGGGTCGAACCTTGCCAATCATGCGGCGGCCCCACCCGTCGGGTCAACAGCCAGAGCGATTCGCGGGCCGTCACGGAAACGTATTTCTCCTGATCGGCCAGCAACTCGATGAGGAGCGACACCGATTCCGGACGTCTCACGTGACGACTCTCAAACGCCACGGCTTGCCGAATGCTGTCCGCCTGATCCTTCACCAACGTTTGGAGCGTCGGCAGCGCCTCCCTGGGCGCCAACCGCACCGCCACGCGCAGGGCGTGAGCCCGCACCCTCGTGACTTCCTCGTCGTCCCCGGCCACGTCGAGTAAATCCGGCACGGCTCGTGGATCCTTGATAATCTCCAACGTTTCAATCGCGTTATAGCGAAGCCGGCTCCCCGGCATCTTGAGGGCTTTCACCAGGACGGGCACGACCGGTTTTCCCAAGTGGACGAACTCGGCGATGATGTACAGTTCCTGGCGTCCTTCCAATAACGGCAACAAGGCTTCCGCCCGCTGTAATTCCTTTTCAGAAAGGACGTCCGGGGCAGGCGTGGCCTGTTCGACTTCCGGAAATTCCGCCTCGGGCGGGGCATTATAGGGGATTTGGACCGGAACAAGATACGCCGGTGGAGCATCAGGTGCGTCGGCGCCTGCCAATGAAGCCGATGCACAGCAAAGGAGACCCCATCCCACCACAAGCCAAACGAGACTCGCTCTCATCCACACGCTCCTAGTCTTGAAAGTCATGTTTTAAGTCTAGTGGGTTTCCTTCAGAGAGGTCAAGGAGTCCCGTCACACGGGCCGCGGATCCGGCCACATAGTCTTGACACCCGGTTCTTTCATCTTGATTTCGTGAATGTTAAAATATATTTTTTTCATCGGCACGTGCATGGCTTCTTTATGGGAGGGTTCTCTATGAAACCGGTGAAATTGCTCCTTGGCTTGGGATTGGCGGTTGGACTGAGTGCCGGCCCGAGTTGGGGATATGAAGAAATCCCCGTCTCCGATGGGGGAACCTTGCAGGGGATGGTCAAGTTGATCGGGAAAGTCCCCAAACCCAAGGGGTACAACCTCGTCACCTTACCGGACGCCGTGTATTGCGGCCGCATCTCGACCGGAACGGGATGGCGTCTCCTGCAACCCTTTGTCATCGGCCCCAACGGCGGATTCAAAAACGTCGTCATCTACATCGAAGAAATCCACAAGGGGAAACCCTTCCATTACGACCCACCACGGATTGCGGCGGTCGACTGCAAATTCGAGCCGTACATCACCATTGTCCGGGACAGGCACGACATCGAAGTCGTGAACATGGACCCGGTGTTTCACGACATTCAAGGCTATGAAACGTCGAAGTTCGGAGCCCGTGTCCTCTTCAACGTGCCCCTGCCGATGAGCAAAAAACTGCGCAAGGAAGTGTTGCTGGCCGGCAAGACGGTCAAAAATCGGGCAGGCAAGGTCCTGACGCAACACATCAAGATGGGGAAACAGCGCAACCTGTTCGTGATGCAATGCGGATTTCACGCCTACATGGAAAGTTGGGGGTTCACGGTCAAAAACCCCTACTACGCGCTCAGTGCGAAAGACGGTTCGTATTCTATTGCCGGCATACCGCCGGGGACCTACAAGGTCCAGATCTGGCATCCCATGGTTCAGAAAGAATATACCGTGACGATCACCCCCAACGGCACCACGGACTTACCGATCGAGATCGATGCGCCGAAAGGCCGACTCTATGCCAACGAAATGAGTGAAGGGACTCGCTTCGGCATGGAATTGCTGGGAGACGTCGAGATTAAACCCATTGTGGAACGCCAAACCTATTAAGGTTCCGTCACAGCCCAACCACTTTGCTTCGGACAGGTGAAAAGCGCGTCGGCTCGTCCCGATGGGGAACCGCGAACCACCGTGCTCAAACGTTCAATGAGGCTGGGGAAAATCCTGCGGCCCTCACCGCACTCGGCTCCATGCCCCCATCGCCGCCACCAGAGATCATCGTGGTGAAGAACCGCGCGACCGTACCCGAACAAAGACGATGAATCAATTCTTTAACAGGCCCTGTCAAGAGAAAGAGCCCTACATGTTGTGCCATGGAGGGCATGATAGATACGATAAGTTGTAAGCACCCGTTTCACGTAGCGACGGGTTTCCCTATAGGAAATCAGTTCGACAAATTCGTCCGGGTCTCGATTGCCGAACCTGGCAATCCAACGGTTCATCGCATCGGGACCGGCATTATACGCCGCGACGGCTCGAATGAGATTGCCCTGATAGTCACGTAACAATTCACCAACGTAGTCCACCCCTAACCGGACGTTCAACTCGCCTTGCAATAAATCCTCCCGGTCCACGGAGCCGAGGCCCAAGCGGCGGGCGATGCGGTTCGCCGTCTCCGGCATGAGTTGCATCAGCCCCATGGCACCGACGGATGACAAGGCCTCGGGATTATACAAACTTTCCTCACGGATAATCCCTGCAATCAACAAGGGGTCCACGTGCTGAGCAGCATAGCGCCGTATCTTAGGGATATAACCCGTTGGGTACGCCATGCGCCATAGCGGGGAATCAAGAGAAATCCGGCGACGCTCAAGTGGCTCCCGAAAATATCGTTTGGCGATCACGATCGGTGATTCATGATCTCCGACTGCCAGCATGTGCCGCGCCAGGGCATAGAGGGTTTCCGGCTGATCGCCGTATTGCTCCTTGACCACCAACAATTCTTCCGCCGCTTCCCGGCGAAGCCCCAGTCTCGACAGTTCCATGGCCTTTTGGAAATGCGGGTTGATTCGGAATGAAGACGACACGGGACCGTTCAGCACTTGGTTCGCACGGTTGTCACCTTGCTCGCGTTCCACGTGGAGTGGACGCCGCAGACGAAACGCGGACAATTGCCCATAATAGGTCATGGGCCATTCGGCAGACACCTGCCCATACAATGTTTGCGCCTCATCGACCCGGCCCATCCGTTCAAGCGCCCGTGCCGTCCAATAGTGCGCCCGATTCTGCCGATTCCGGCCGGGAGCAATAGCCGCAAGAGAGCGAAAGGCTTCAACCGCATCTTCCCAAGCGCCTTGTTGATAATGCAGCCATCCCAAACGCCACAACGCATCTGTTTTGACTGAAGGAAGCTCCGCCACACGATAGGCGTCCGTATAGGCCAGGACGGCTTGCTGAATCGCGTGTGCCCCTTCAGCCCACACGCCACTCAGCCATCCGATCCGGCTACGTTCATTCGCACTCAAGCCGTGAGGAACCGAATTGCGAAACGTGAGAAGCAGCCGGCCCTGATCCCGTCGCAAGTACACCTTGGCCAACCACACTGCGGCTTTGCCGGTATACGCGGAAGAGGTGGTCAACAGCCGGCGGAATATTGGCTCGGCTTGGGCATACTGCTTCAATCGCACGTGGGCCAACCCCAACCGAAAATTCCCCTGCTCGGAGCGCGGGCCATGCGGTCGCCCGGCCAAAAACTTCTGAAAATCCCGTATGGCGGCGTCAAAGCGTGCCAGGGCGTACCACGTCTGGCCTCGCTGAAAATAATCTTCCAGCGAAGGAGTCCAAGGCAGCGCACCCGGCTGACCGGACTGCACGACTTGGTCCACTGCTTGGGCCTCCGGAGATTCTGGATATTCCCGCCACATCTCGCCCAGCGCGTGTTTCGCCCGGGTCACTCGTTGCAACCGGGTTGCGCAATCGGCAACGACGGAGAAGGCTCGGGGAGCAGAAGGAGAATCCGGATCACCGGACGTGGCTTGCTCAAGGTGGGCGATGGCAGACTGGCATTGCCCGTTCTCGAACCAGGCGAATCCCGCTTCATACGACGTGTCGTTGCTCAAGGCGGAAGGAGCGGACAACTCCAACGCCGATTCAAACGTCAGGGCGGATGCATGAAATGAACCCATCCGCCTCAATGCCCGACCGAGTTTCAACAACACGTAATCTTCGAGCAGCGGGAAATCCATGCGGGCCGTACGGAGATAGTCAAGGGCCCGGGCAGGATCATGTTCGAGCAAGGACCATCCGATGCGAAATCCTGCGCGCCGGGCCCACAGGGTGCCCGGATACGCCTCCTGCACGTGGCGAAAACGGTCGGCCTGTAGAAGCACTCGATCGGGATGCTCGTCGGAAAAAGACGCGGCCTGTCGAAAACAGGCTTCCGCCGATGCACAGGCCACGTCCCGAGCCTCGGCCTGACACCATGCAGAGACACTCGTCAACAGAACAACGAGGAGGAGGGTCCCACGACGGCCCCATGAGCGAGACGGCCTCACTGCTGACCAATGTTTCTGTTCACGCCACACCATTCAACTGACCGTGAAGCATCACTGGGTTGGAAAAGTGGCACGGAGCGGGAAGACTGGACATTGAAAGGGGAAATGGGGTGAGTGACGGGAATTGAACCCGCGACCTCCGGAACCACAATCCGGCGCTCTAACCAACTGAGCTACACCCACCACCCGACGAGTCGTGATAAGAACCGTTTCACGAACGTAGAGCGATTTTACTGAAAAGGCTTGAGACGATGCAAGACAAACGCCTATGTCGGTAGCCGCAGGTCGGGTTCGCCCTTCGACTTCGCTCAGGACAGGTGTGGCGTAATCCGACGTTCCCTGCCCCTCACCGGTTCACCGGCGGGACGGCACATAGGCCGTCCCCTGCATGGCTCCCCGACTCTCCCTCAAGGGGAGAGTGATTGCTGATCAAAGGCTGCTTGCATTTCGTCCACGATCGCCCGGGCCGCGGCGCACGGATCAGGCGCATCCCGAATCGGCCGGCCTACCACCACGTAATCCGCTCCTGCGTGAATGGCCTGGCGGGGCGTCGCGGCACGAGCATGCTCATCCACGTCCTTCCCGGCCGGCCGTACGCCGGGCGTCACAATCAACAACGGCGAGTCGACGGCCGATCGAATGGCCGTGGGTTCCTTCCCCGAGGCAATCACCCCGTCACACCCCACCTCGGCAGCCACTCTTGCACGAGCCACCACCGCTTGCTCGATAGTCCCGTCGAATCCCGATTCCCGAAGATCCGCCTGATCAACGTTCGTCAACACCGTCACCGCCAGAATATTCATCTCCGGGTGACCTGCCCGTCCCTTCACCGCGGCAGCCAACGCCTTGCGCTCGGCATGCACGGTCAGGAAGGAGACGCCCAGGTCCGCGACCCGCGCGGTGGTCCGTTGCACCGTCTCCGCAATATCCAACACCTTCAAGTCGAGAAACACGGGTTTCCCATACTGCCGCACCATCCGGACGACCGCAGGCCCTTCGCTCGCAAAGAGTTCCAACCCGACTTTGATCACGCCAACGGATTCCCGGACACGATCCAGCATCGACTCGGCAGCCTGTGCCGTCGGCACGTCCAAGGCAAACACGAGCCGGTCTTTGGCTTGAATCCCCGCGCCTTTCATGTTTCGATCCATTCTGGCATCTTTCCCGTTGACCAGCGCGAAGAGGCTGTGTTAAGAAACAGCCATTATCCGCTTAAGCTAAAGAAGAAGGAGCATTATGCCGGTTGTTCATAAATCAGCCATTAAACGTGCCCGTCAGTCCAAGAAGCGTCACGCCCGGAACCACGCGACCTTGCATCGCACCAAAACCGTTATGAAAAAATTTGCCGCCGCCGTCCAACAACACGATGCCGAAGCGGCTCAACCCCTGCTCCGCGAAGCCACCTCAGCCATTCACAAGGCCGTGACCAAAGGCGCGCTCCATCGGAATACCGCTTCCCGACGCATTTCTCAACTCTCGACCCGGTTCAACGCCCTCAAGGCCCAATAAACTGCCCTCTACCTCCCCTTCACCCCTCCTTACAAAGGAGGGGAACAAGCGGCAACAATCAAGTTCCGTGACATGCCCTGAGACGGTCCTACCCCGCACGTTCACGTCGTAATTGGGGCCGCGACGGCGGTTTTGCCGACTGGCACAAATCCATGATCAATGCATGCATGATCCGGTGAGGAGCAGCGGCGGCTGCCCCTTTCAGCGCCCGGTCCGTGACCGAAAAGGCTTGAAACGCCTCGGGAAAATGCGCCAAGGGAGCGCGTTTGAGCACGGCAAAAAACTCGCCCTGCCGAAAAGGAGGGATCCCCAGGGACTTCGCGACCGCTGCCTCACTGACCCGACGACTCAGCCCGTCCTTGGCTTTCCACAGACGACGGTACTGCCACAGCAACGCGCCGAGAATCCGAAGCGGGGCCTCACCCGCCTCCAAGGTTTTCTCCAGAATGAGTAGGGCTTGCGACACCCGGCCTTGGATAATGGCGCCCGATAGATCAAACACCGACGCGCCGGGTTCCGCTCCTTGGACGGCAACGACGTCATGCGCGGTGACCGCTTCTTTCGCTGATACGTAAAGCGATAACTTCTCCAATTCCCGCCGGACCACGTACAACCCTTCGCCGGCCAGTTCTTTCAACAACCCCGCGGCTTCGGCATCCAGCCGAATCCCCAAACGCCCGGCTTCCTGGCGGACCCACCCCAATCGTTGATTGTCATACAAGGGCGCACAGTTCACCACCACCGCCTGTTTTTTCAAGGCCTGGACCCACTTCAGCCGGCCATCCAGTTTTCCCGCGGAGACGATCATGGTTGTCGAATCGGACGGCGCGGAAAAATAGGGGATGAGGGTTTCCCCCTCTTTGGCGGGAAGCTTGTCCGCCCATTTCAGCAAAACCACCTGGTGGGTTGAAAAGAAGGGCACTTCCTGGACACGGGCCAAAATTTCCTGGGCATTCGTGTCATCGCCGTACAGGACGTCACAGGAAAACTCGTCACCGTTGCTTTGTCCGTCGCCCGTATTCGCGCCTTTGGAACGCGAGGCGCCCTGGATCGTCTCGATCGCTTGATCGCGCAGGCAGTCCTCTTCCCCAAGGACCAGAAACAACCTCTTCTTTTGTTGTAAAGACGGACCGAGTTCGGCAGGTTTGATCACCAGACCCTCACCCTGGCTCTTTTCCCCTCACCCTAGCCCTCTCCCAGAGGGAGAGGGAATCCTCGGAAGTAGGGGACTGGGCGCCCGCCCCGGAAAAGATTCCTTGGTCTCTGGCGTGCCAGAAGGCTGCGGCCAATATTTCCGCGACGTCCTGGCCGGCCCGCTCCAAGGCCCGGTCTTGCAGGACCCGGTTAAACTGAATTTGATCCTGGCGGGCTTCGACGTCGGGCGCACGATTCACAAAAAACTCTCCGGTGCCCGTGGCCGTTTCCGCCCAGAGACTCCGGCCCGTCTCTCGATGGGCCACCGTCACGCGCACCACCACGTTCACGCGGCGTTCCCGGGTTTGGCCGGCCGAAAACGTGATTGACGGGACCGTGACCGAGACGATCTCGCCCGTCATGACGTAATCGGCTTGGGCGTCATCCGCCACGACTTGCGCTCCGCTGCTGACGGCGAATTGCTCCCGCATGTATCTGGTATACGCAAATTCCAGATTGCTCTGGAACGTGCGGTTGAGCAGGTCTCGAATGACTAATCTCACCGGCGGTCCCGCTTGATCAGGGTCGGGACCTCCCCCCACCCGCGGACCCGGCCCTTCCACGGAAAACTGGTAGCCGCATCCCGGGAGAACGACGAGCAACATCGAGACGAAAACCAGAGCCGAGACGAATCTGTTCATCAGATGCATGTCCCTTTTTCCCTGCCCGCCCCCTCCCAAGGGGAGAGAGCACTTAGACCACAAAATTGACCAGCTTCTTTTCGACGTAGATCACCTTGCGAGGCGTGGTCCCCTGCAACCATTCTCCCAATTTTTTGTCCCTGTGCGCGAGTTCGAGGATCTCGTCTTTCTGCGCGCCGGCCGGCACCTGAATCTTGCTGCGCAGCTTGCCGTTGACCTGAAGGGGTATCGTCAATTCCTCGCGGACCGCCAGGGCGGGATCAAATACCGGCCATGCCTGGTGCGAAAGGCTCGACGCGTGCCCCAACGCTTCCCATAACTCTTCCGCCAGGTGTGGGGCAAACGGCGACAGCAACAGGACAAAGGATTCGGCTGACGCGCGCGGCAGAGGCCCGTCTTTGGTGATATCCCGCACAAAGACCATCAGTTTCGATATGGCCGTATTGAAGCCCATCTCCTCGAGGTCCTGCGTCACGCCTTGGATCGTCCGGGCCGTGAGCCGGGCCTGGTCTGGCGTTCCACTCCCCTCCACGACCGGCACGGGTTCGTGTTCACCCAACACCAGCCGATAAGCGCGCTGCAGAAGCCGCGCCACACCCGGGATGGACTCGGACGACCAGGGAGCGCCTTTCTCCAACGGCCCCATGAACATTTCATACAGCCGCAACGCATCGGTCCCGTGTTCGGCAATGATCTCGTCCGGGTTCACCACGTTGCCGCGACTCTTGGACATTTTCTCCGTGACTTCCTCCAACGCCAACCCGTCAAGCGTCGGATGCAACGGCGTCCCCTCTTCCCACCGCACGTCTTGTGAAGCCACCCAGCGGGCTTTGACTTCCTCGCCCGTCTGCTTGTGAACCGGGGTGTCGTGTTCAAAACGCACTTCCGATGCGGGGTACGCTTGCACCGCAAAGCCGGGATCATCCGACAGATTGTTATCGAAGTAACGATAGCTGTGCCCCAGGATCATGCCCGGGTTCAGCAACTTCTGAAACGGTTCGGGCGTATGCACCAGCCCGAGGTCATACAGCACCTTATGCCAAAACCGTGAATAGAGCAGGTGCAGGACAGCGTGCTCGGCTCCGCCAACGTACAAGTCCACCGGCATCCAATACTGCTCGGCTTCCTTGGACCACGGCTCCCGGTCATTGCGGGGGTCGCAAAAGCGAAGGTAATACCAGCAACTGCCGGCCCACTGGGGCATGGTATTGGTGTCACGCAGGGCCTTGCGCCGGGTCTCGGGATCCGTCACTTCCACCCAATCGCGGACGCGGGCCAGGGGCGTTTCGAACTCCCCGCTGGGGCGAAAATCCTCCAACTCGGGCAGCACCACCGGCAACTCCGATTCGGGAACGAGCTTGGTCGTGCCGTCTTCAAGGTGCAGCACGGGAAACGGCTCCCCCCAATACCGCTGCCGGCTGAAAAGCCAATCGCGCAGTTTATAGTTCACGGTCCGCTCACCCTTGCCGTGTTGCGCCAGCCAGTCGCACATGCGGGTCTTGGCTTCGGCAGTGGCCAAACCGTCCAAGAAGTCGGAATTCACGTTCGTGCCGTCGCCCGTATACGCGCCGGTGGAAAGATCGCCCCCGGAGACGACTTCCACAATCGGCAAGTGCATTTGCTGCGCAAAGACATAATCCCGCGTATCATGTCCCGGCACCGCCATGATCGCGCCGGTTCCGTAGGTCGCCAACACGTAATCTGCAATCCAGATCGGAATGGGCTTGCCCGTGACCGGGTGCACGGCAAACGCTCCGGTGAAGACCCCGGTCTTCTCACCCAGTTCGGCCATGCGCGCCCGTTCGCTCCGGCGGGAGACCTCGTCCACGTAGGCTTCCACCGCCGGACGTTGCTCGGGCGTCGTGATGGTCGTCACCAATGCATGCTCAGGGGACAGGACCATATAGGTAGCCCCGAACAGGGTGTCGGGCCGGGTCGTAAACACCTCGATCGATCGTGGCGCATGCCCTGCGACCTCAAAGAAAATTCTGGCGCCTTCCGAACGACCGACCCACTCCCGCTGCATCCGCTTGATGGACTCCGGCCAATCCACCAGATCCAGATCGTCGATCAACCGCTCGGCATAAGCCGTGATGCGCAACATCCACTGCCGCATGGGTACCCGCACGACCGGATGCCCGCCTCGCTCGCTCTTGCCATCGATCACTTCCTCGTTGGCCAGCACGGTGCCCAGGGCCGGGCACCAGTTCACCGGGACTTCCGCCAGATACGCCAGCCCCTTTTCATAGAGTTTCCGAAAGATCCATTGCGTCCATCGCACGTACCGAGGATCCGTGGTATCGATTTCCCGTGACCAGTCGTAATCCATGCCCAGGGCCTGGAATTGTCGTTTGAAGTTTGCAATGTTTCGTTTGGTGGTTTCTCGCGGATGGGTCCCGGTTTCAATCGCGTATTGTTCCGCGGGCAGGCCGAAGGCGTCCCATCCCATGGGATGCAGCACGTTCCAGCCCCGCATCCGTTTGTAACGGGCGATGATATCGGTCGCAATATAGCCTTTGGGATGGCCCACGTGGAGTCCGGCTCCCGACGGGTACGGGAACATATCGAGGATATAAAACTTGGGCTTGGCAGGGTCGATGTCAGAACGAAAAGGCTGATGCTCACGCCAGTAGGCTTGCCACTTCTTTTCGATGGCCTGGTGATCGTAGAATTTGGACATGGGCCGGATGAACGCGGTCAGGCAATGCCCGTCCCGCGCCTGGGATGAAGAAAAAATGTACCACAGCGGCGGAGAGGCGACAAGATAAGCGTTCAGTAGATAAGCGAAATGGCTCCAGCCGCTTGAATTCCTTGTGAATTCTTCGTAACGGTGTTCTGCGTTGGCAGAGAACAAATGATTTACGCCACCCGTCTTGCCTCGACAGCCTTGGCCAAGTCATACGTCGCCTGCAAGTTCAGCCAAAGCTTTGGCGAGGTCCCCAGGGTTTCTGCAAGATCGAGCGCCGCATCGGCGGTGATGCCCCGCTTGCCTCGTATCACTTCATTCAGACGCGCTCGACTCCAGCCGATCTTCTGTGCGAAAGCCGCCTGGCTCATTCCCATGGGCTCAAGAAATTCCTCAAGCAGCATCTCACCCGGATGAAAAGGATTTTTCGGTTGTTTGTCCACAGTTTTTTGCTCCTCTAGTGATAGTCGATAATTTGCACGCCATACGCATGGCCTCCACTCCATGGAAACACCAAGCGCCACTGGTCATTAATCCTGAGGGAATGAAACCCTTTCCATTTTCCTTTCAGACTCTCCAGCCGGTTGCCGGGGGGTATTCTCAGATCTCTCATGTCTGCGGCATCGTGGAGATAGAGCAGCTTACGTCTCGCCGTCCGTCGCAACTCAGGAGGAAATAATCGTGTCGCTTTACTTTGCTTGTCGTAGAACAGATCTTTTGCCAAAACATTACCAAATGCCAGAATCATGTTTACATGTTATCGGAACTCGATAACAAAGGCAAACAACGAATAAGATGCGCGTGATGCCGGGATGAGATCTGCTTGCTGGCTGCGCGTTGTGAAGCTGGCCTTTGCATGGCTGCCCGCAACCGTAGCCACCGTCTACTCTTGGCAGAGTGATGATTTTGTATTATGTTCCACTCCTTGAGTCCCGCGGCCACAACGGCCAACGCCGGATAAGCGGAACCATGCTTGGTTCTTTCGCCTTACTCATATACGATTTGGTAAGGAGGATCGCCATGATCGTCAAGATTACATCGAAGCGACAGGTCACGTTCCCGGCGCGGGTGCTGGATGCGCTGGGCGTAGGCCCAGGCGACCAGCTCGAACTGCAAGAAAGTCCCGACGGTTTCATTCTGCGACCCAGGCGTATCGACCTCTCCAAGCTCGGCTATCTACGGGACAAGATACTGCCTGGAACCCCGCCATTCGACGTCCGAAAGTTTCGGGATGAGGGATATGATCCAGCGGCGTATCGGGATTGATACCTCTGTCCTGGTCAGGTTGGTTGCCCAGGACCCGGAAGAGACCTTCCAGCAATGTGTCAACGGCCTTCGTACTTTGATCGAAGAACAGGGGGGTACGGTCTATGTCTCGAACCAGGTCATTGGGGAACCCTACGCTGCCTTGCGACATCATTACGGCGCATCCGGGGACGATGCTTGCACAGGATTGCTGCGGGCCTTTGACAGCGGCTTGGTTGCCCCTCTGAATGGTCCGGCCGTCATTGAAGCCCTTTCAGCCTCAGGCGGTTCCGGACTCTTCGACAGACTCATCGCCGATGACTACTTGCGGGCCGGGGTGGAGACCCTGACGCTGGACCGCAAGATGGCCGCCTTGTCCGACGTACGGCGGCTGTGAGAGCGAAAGCCGGGAAATCGTACGTGCCGGCGGCCATCCCTTCATCGCCCACGCCGCAAAAGGCGGCACGCCCGAGAAGCGATACCAAGACGCACTGACCCAAGACAAGCCGGTCTTTGCATCGAACGCTCCTGACAATGCGCATCGCTGGCAACCAGATGCCGCGTCGGGTTCGGCCGGATCATTGCTCTCCGTAGGCTCTCTGGAAATTTTGGCTGTCACCGAAGAGGTTGCGTTCCTGAGTATAGGTCCACACTCCCCGATTCCACCTGTTGGAGACAGGCCGCATGGCGCTTTTCTTGACAGGGGAGTGGCGGTGTGATTACCCTTGACTCAGTATCCCAAACACCAAGAACCGTCCACTCCCCAGGGGGAGTGCCACACTGCCTGGACAGAGAGGTGACGGCGAGGGTCACGACGCGGAATCCTTTGGATATCTCTCAACAGTCGTTCGAAATTTCGTCCAAGAAACACCGACAGCAACTCGGAAACAATTCGATTCTCCGTTTGGTGTTCGGAGATCATCACTGCAACGGAAAGGGGCTGGGCCCTGTGCAGCAGACTCTTGTGAACCCCGCCAGGTCCGGAAGGAAGCAACGGTAAGCAGGTGAGTCTGTGTGCTACAGGATCACCCGGCCCCGGTTTTGACGATCCTCATGCGTGAAAAGTGACCACGCGGCGGTGCAGTAAAGGATAATACGCGTGACGCAGGACGAGTGATGGAATACCAGGTTTCCGCCAGAAAATTTCGTCCGGGCACGTTTGAAGAGTTGATCGGGCAGCCGCACGTCGTTCAAACGCTGCGGAATGCCATCCTTCGGCAACAGGTGGCCCATGCCTATCTCTTTTCCGGCATGCGCGGGGTGGGCAAAACTACGGCCGCCCGTATACTGGCCAAGGCGCTGAATTGCGAAAAGGGTCCGACCCCGGAACCCTGCGGGCAGTGCGAGAGTTGTCTCGAAATTGCGCGTGGCAACTCGGTTGACGTCATCGAAATCGATGGCGCCTCGAACACCGGGGTGGACGACGTCCGGGAGCTTCGCGAAAACGTCAAATTTTCCCCCTTCCGGGGCACCTATCGGATCTACATCATCGACGAAGTGCACATGCTTTCCAATTCGGCGTTCAACGCGCTGTTGAAGACGTTGGAAGAGCCTCCGCCGCATGCGGTGTTCATCTTTGCGACGACTGAAGTCCATAAGATCCCGCCCACCATCACATCACGCTGTCAACATTTCAACTTTCGACGGATTCCCCGGCGAGAGATCATTGCCCGTCTCCAGGAAGTCGTGAAACACGTTGACGTGGAGATCGCCGAACGAAGCCTGGGAGCGATGGCCAGGGCGAGTGAAGGCAGTATGCGCGACGCCCTCAGTTTGTTGGATCAGGCCGTGGCGTTCGGCGGCAACACGATTACCGAGCAGGACGTGGACGAGATGCTCGGGGCCGTGCCCGACGAACTGGTGGGGCGAATCGTGCAGACGGTCGTGACCCAGGATCCCGCCGCGGCCGTCGCCCTTGTCGGCGAGGTGGTTGATCACGGGTACGATTTGCGGGCCTATTGCGGAGCGGTGGTGGAACGCATGCGCCACCTGATGATCGCGGCAGTCGTTCCCGGGTTCGAGCAGGCGCAAGGCTTGATGGATTTGCCCGATGAAGACGTGAAACACCTGTTGACGGAAGCCAAGTCGCTTTCGGTGGAGCAGTTACAAGAGGTCTTTCATCTCTTTGCCCAAGCCGAAGATCGCCTGCGGTCGACGGCGCATCCCCGTTTTGTCTTTGAAGTGGCCGCCGTACGCGCAGCGCGGTTGCTTGAACGCAGTGCGCAGGTTCCGCAGCCAGTTGAAACGGCAAGGGGTCCACAATCACCCGTTTCACGAACGCCGGCTGAAAAAAGCGGCCAGGCGTCAGTCGCATCGCCGACACCGGTACGATCACCGGACCCTGGCACCTCCGGGCGGCCCTCGGCTCCTGTGTCAGGTCAGGGGGGCGGCCCATCTCCTCCCGTGCCCCAAGAACCCCCCCAGCCCAAAACTGTGGTGAGTGTTCCTCGCACCGCACCGCCGGCGGTCGAGACGAAATCCGTCTCGCAACCGAGGCCGGCAGCCCCGGGGAGTCCGCCGGCTCTTCGGCAGGAAGACTGGCAGCGGGTCGTCGAATCCGTGATTCAGCATTCCCCCAACATCGGAAGCTTTTTGGAGATGGGAAGGTTGGTGAAAATCGAAGGCAACCAGGTCATCGTCGGGTTTCCCAAAACCGCGTCAGTGGCCTGTTCAAGAATCCAGAAAGAAGATAATCGTGCACGGATCGTCAGGGCCTGCCAGGAAGTCGCGGGCGTCACGATTCACCTTCGCGTGGTTGAATTGACCGGAGAAGCCGGTGACGGGCCCACGATCAGGCAGATGCGGGCCAAACGGCAGGAGCAGGATGACGAGGCCTTGTTGGAGCAGGCACGAGCGAATCCCATGGTGAAACACGCCATGGAACTGTTTGGTGGAGAAGTGGTGAAGGCAAGTCGGGCAAAAGGAGAGAAGGAGGCCTAAGTATGTCCAAGAGTCCGTTTGGCAATATGGGAAATCTGTTGAAACAAGCCCAAGCCATGCAGGAGAAACTGGGAAAAATCCAGGAAGAAGCAGCCGCGAAAACCGTCCAGGCATCGGCCGGGGGCGGGATGGTCACGGTCACGGCCAACGGAGGGATGCAAATTACCAAAGTGGAGATCGAGCCTGAAGTGCTGAAGTCGGAGGATCCCGACATGTTGCAGGATCTCCTCGTCGCGGCCACGAATGAAGCCTTGCGCAAGGCCAAAGACTTGGTGTCTGAAGAAGTGAAGGGGTTGACCGGAGGGCTCGGCATCCCCGGAATGTAAGGAATTGCTGATTGTGGATTTCTGATTTTGGATTTTTAATCCACAAACCACAATCAAAAATGCAATTATGAGCGTGCAACAGCGGCAAGGATTGTTGGCCAAGCTGGCCAAGGAATTTGTGCGGTTGCCCGGTATTGGGCAAAAGACCGCGCAACGACTCGCCTTTCATCTGATGAAGGTCGACAAGGACGATGCCCTGCGCCTGGCCGATGCCATTCGGGACGTCAAAGAACACGTGGTGTTTTGCGAGCGATGCCGCAATATTGCGGAAAGCGAATTGTGCGACATCTGCCAGGACCCGGCACGGGACCGGACCAGAATCCTGGTCGTGGAAGAACCGAGCACCTTACATGCGATCGATCAAAGTCGCGGGTACAAAGGCCTGTATCATGTCCTGATGGGCTCAATCTCGCCGCTGGACGGGGTGGGGCCATCCGACATCCGCGCGGAGGAATTGGAAGAACGCGTCCGGGACGGGGGAGTACAGGAGGTCATCGTCGCGACGAATCCCACCATCGAAGGCGAGGCCACGGCGATTTACCTCACGAAGCTCCTGAAGCCTTACGGGGTCAAGGTCTCGCGGATTGCATACGGCATTCCCGTCGGCATGGATATCGAATACGCCGACGACGTGACGCTGACCAAATCCATCGAAGGTCGCCGTGAATTGTAGCGGGCGGATCAACACATCCACTTCGGTTTGATCACAAATTCTCCGTTTGAATCGTGAGCCGGAAAGGCGCGACTCCCATGAAAGTGTTCGTGAGATTCCTCGTGCTCATCGGGGTACTCGGGATCGTCGCCGTGGTGTTGGTCGGCCTGTCGTTGGATGCCCTGGTCAAGGGCGGGGTCGAGACCATGGGACCCCGGATATTGGGTGTGCCGGTCACTGTGGAGGACGTGGAGATTGCGCTGTTGTCCGGCACGAGCGTGCGAGCCGGTTTGGCTCAACTCGTCGTCAAGAACCCCGAAGGGTATAAGACGGCGTACGCCGTGTCCTTGCCGGAGATTCGAGTGCGAGTCGATAGGAATTCTCTGTTGACTGACACCGTGATCGTCGAAGAAATGCTGATCGTCTCACCGGCCATTACGTTCGAATGGTCGTTAGAAGGCAGCAACCTTGGCGCGATTCACGAGAACGTCAAACGCAATACGCGATCCGGTTCCGACCGCCATGGCAGAGAAAAGGACGAGAAAGAAGAATCCGATAAAACCGTTCACATCAAAAAAGTGACGGTCAAGGACGCGGTCATCAACGTGAGCTTCATCGGTGGACAAGACGAAGTCACGCAGTTGCCGCTGCCCGATCTCGACTTGCGTGATATCGGCAACCCTTCCGGCGGCACCACGTTCTCGCAAGCCTCAGCCGTCATCTTCGAGAAGATCTACGAGGCCATTAACAAGACCGTCATGAAACCGGGTGTCCTTCTGCCCCAGGGTGTGGAGCAACTCGGCAAATCCATCGGCAAGATGGGCAAGGAGTTGTTGAAGGAATTATTCGGCAAGTAAGCGTCTCGAACCAGAACCTGGTTCCCATCCGTTTTGGTTGAATATCTGGACGCAGTCCACGTCTGTTCTCTGCGGCGACGCATCCCATTCCCTTGATATTTCAGTCAAGTAGGTTCAAGCATTATCGAGAGCCTTAATGCCTGTTGCCGAAAACTCTGTTGGGAAAGTCTCTAGCTTGACAATAGTATAGTAAAGTAATAGTATAGGTAAAATTTTACTAGACTATTCCATAAGGGAGGCAGACGTGAATACTCAAACAGAATTGAAAAACATTCAATCCCTTTTGCTGGAGCAGATATCTTCTGCTGCCTCAAATCGTGACGTTGCCAAAGTTGCCGAGCTTAGCGGTCTCGCTAAAGAGTGTGAGAGGATTGAGACTGAATGGACGTTACTCAATCGTCGTGTCCAGGCAATCAAGATCTCTCTCAACGGCTCTAGATCTAAGTCAACGGTGTCTGCAAAGCCCACGTATTCAACAAGATCTACTCCTCTTTCAGGCCGAGAGGTCGGCAAGCAGGTACGCTTAGAATGGATTGGCAGGCTCACCACTCATGGCATCTCTTTAAATAGGTATGGCAAAAAGTATCAAACCATGAGTGGGCTGTCTGTAGGAGTGGCGTTCGCGAACGAACTCGCTCGATCGAAAAACAAGTGGTTCCTTGGCCTTCCCGACGAGCCTACAGACATCATTGTCCTTTTATGCAAACCCTTGGCAGGTAATCTCCACGATATTGTACTGCCTGCCTCGGATTTACCTGAGGGGTGGAGTGTGCTCAGCAGGAGCCATACAGGAGTAAAATTCAACGTTAAAAGAGACGCTGCCCGCTTCTTAATGTACGTTTCTGGAAAAGATATGCTGGACGTCACGAGGTACATAGGTAACTATAATCCACTCCGATAATACGGCCAACTTGTGCGCATCAATGCCCTCCAGCCTTCGATTCGGTCCTCGAACGCGGCAGGGAAGTTTGAGCGTTTTCGCTGAATGAGGTTTTAATATGCGGGTATTCTCCTTCGCCGAAGCAAGAAATCGCCTGAAATCAGTGCTTGACGGGGTCGCGAATGAGGCCGACTGTGTGGTCATCACGCGCCGGGATGCAGAGGATGTTGTCGTGATGTCCATGGATTATTACAATAGCTTGAAGGAAACCCTCCATTTGCTGACGTCGCCGGCCAACGCTGCTCATTTGGCTCAATCCATCGAGCAATTCAGAAAAACCAGGTCGCCGAACGAGGCATGACGAATGAGTCGGGTGTTCGCGTGGGCCGTCGCTGATTGAGATGATTGTCTGTAAAGAAAAGGGCTAAAACAATGCAAACGGAAAAGTACGTTTATTGGCAAGATGGGGACATGTGGCTCGGATTCTTCGCAGAGTATCCCGACTACTGGACGCAAGGCGAAACGAGAGAAGAATTGGAAGAAAATCTGACGGATATTTACACCGAACTGACGAGTGGCACCATTCCCTGCGTCCGGAGAGTCGGCGAATTACAAGTCTCATGAAATACACGGTCGTTGTTGAAGAAGGCGCGACAAGTTACGGTGCGTTTGTGCCTGATCTTCCGGGTTGTGTCGCAGTAGCGGAAACCAGGGAAGAAGAGCTTAAATTAATTCAGGAGGCCATAGATTTTTATTTGACGGGCTTAAAAGAAGATGGAGAAGCCATACCCAAGCCTCATTGCGAATTTACGCAAGTGGAAGTTCATGTTGCCTGACCAATCATGCCAAACGTCTGCATTCTCCGATATAAGTATCTACGGCCCCCGATTCCGAAATCATTGTGAAAACGTGACCCCCGTGTCCTGCACTTCGCGGTAGGGTATTAACCACACGAGCGACTCGTCGTGGATGTCGACCACCTGGATGCGGTTTCCCCAGGGGTCGCGGAAGTCGCACCGGAACGGCGGTTCCAGCGTCAGGCCGTATTTATTGACGAGTTTGTCCCGCACTTCGTTGATTTGCGCGTCGTCCCGGACCATGATGCCGAAGTGTTTCATGCGATCGGATTGCAGGGTTTCGACTTCGAAGATGGCCAGGAACTGATGTTCCCCGAGTTTACACCAGGCGGCTCCCTCTCCTCCCCGCAACATTTCCAGGTTGAATACGTCTGAATAGAATTCCACGGCTTTCTGCGCGTCGTCCACTTCGATGACGACGTGATTACATCCATAGACTTGAACGGCCATTTCTTCATCTCCTTTGTCTAGATAAAAGCTCCAGTTCATTGTCGATCATACCAGATCTTCCTAGATCAGGCGTTCACACACGTAACAGGGCTCTTGAGAAAAAGGTTACCCCATCTCCAGCAGGTCGTGGTCGGGGTTGTGTTCTTTGGCGAAGTTCTTGGACCAGGAAGAGCGGAAGAGCACGATGGGACGGTCCCGGTGGTCTTTGACGATCATGGCGTCGCTCGGGGCGCGAAAGGTGTCGAGGTCTCCGGCCAACCACGCGCCGCAGGCATAGCTCAACGGTTCGAGCCGGATCTCCACCCGGTATTCGTTGCGCAGGCGGAATTCCAGCACGTCGAACTGGAGCCGGCCCACCGCGGCGGCAAGGAAGTCCAGGTCGTCGAGGCTCCGGAGAATCTGCACCGTGCCTTCGGCGGCCATCTGTTCCATGCCTTTGTCAAAGGCTTTGCGTTTGCCCACGTCGGTGGGCTGAACCCTGGCGAAGACTTCCGGTTGAAACTGGGGCAGGGGTTGATAATTGAACCCGTCGCTCAGTGAGATGGTATCGCCGATGGCAAACTGGCCCGGGTTGATCACGCCGATGATGTCCCCGGGATACGCCACGTCCACGGTGTGGCGGCCCTTGGCGATAAGACTGTGCGGTCGGGACAGGCGCACGTCATTTCCCAGGCGGTGATGTTTGACCACCATGTCGCGCTCGAATCGACCGGAGCAGACTCGCAGGAAGGCCGTGCTGTCGCGATGCCGGGGATTCATGTTCGCCTGGATTTTAAAGATATAGGCGCTGAACGGCCGCTCCACCGGGTCCACGACGATTTGCGTGCCGTCGTGCCGGTCGGCCGTTCGCGGGATGGCGGCCGGCGCCATGTCCACGAAGGCGTCGAAGAAATTTTCGATACCGAAGTTCGTGAGCGCGGAGGCAAAAAACACGGGCGTGACCGCCCCGTTGAGAAAGGCCTCCTGCGAATACGGGTTCCCGGCCACATCCAACAATTCCAGATCGTGGTTGACTTCCTGCAGCACGTCTTCCCCGATCAATGCCTTGGCTTCAGGGCTGTCCAAAGCGATTTCCGTGCGGTCGGCTTTAGCGGCGCCTTGCGCAGCCATTTTTTTGAACAGCGAGACCCGGCGCGTGGCGCGATCCACGACGCCCACGAATTGTTGTCCCGACCCGACGGGCCAATCGATCGGATTGGCGTGAATGCGCAGGACGTCTTCCACCTCCGCCATGAGGTCGAGCGGCGGGCGTCCCGGCAGGTCCATTTTGTTGATCAGCGTCAGCACCGGGATCTTGCGCAGGCGGCACACCTCGAACAGCTTCCGGGTTTGGGTCTCAACACCTTTCGCCGCATCGATGACCATCACGGCGCTGTCCGCGGCGGTCAGCGTCCGGTACGTATCTTCACAGAAATCCTGGTGACCCGGTGTGTCGAGGACGTTGATGACGGCCTGTTTGTATTGGAACTGCATGGCCGAGGCCGTGATCGAGATCCCGCGCTCCTGTTCCATTTCCATCCAGTCGGAGGTCGCCGTCCTGGAGCTTTTGCGGCTTCCCACCATGCCGGCCGTGCGGACCATGCCCGAATAGAGCAGGAGTTTTTCCGTGACGGTGGTTTTCCCGGCGTCGGGATGACTGATAATGGCGAAGGTCCGGCGCTTTTTGGCCTGGGCCCGGACGTCGTTCTGCATGTGCGGGTCGGATGTGACCATGGGTGATGCCGGTGGGTTAGAGTGCTTCGAGCCGGCCCTGGGCCCTGGCGAGGTCCACGCGCGACGCGTTGAAATTGAACAGCGCCTCAATGAGGTTGTCCCGGGCTTGCGCCACCCGCGTCTGGGCGTTCGTGACCTCGATGTTGGTCGCCAGGCCCACGGCGAAGCGCCGCTTGGCCAGGCCGAGTTCCTGGAACGCCAGCCGGAGCCCTTCCTTGGCCACGGCCACCCGTTGTTGGGTCGATTCCATCGTCAACAGGGCGTCCCGGACTTCCAACCCGACTTGCCGTTCGACGTCCCGCGTCCTGAGGGACTCCAGGCGAACCAGACTGCGCTGTTCGGAGATGCGGCCTTCACGCTGGCCTCCGTCGAACAGGGGAATGGAGAGCAGGACCTGGACGTTGTCCGTGGTCAACGCTTTGCCGGGTTGATTCCCGATCAGGCCCACGTCTCCGTTGGCCGTGAGAGAGGGCACGCGTTCCATCACCACCGAACTGAGCGAGAGCGCGGCCAGCCGTTCCCGCTTTTGTTGGGCCTTGAGTTCGACCCGGTGTTCCCGGGCGACCTGCAGGGCCTCGTCCACGGTCTGGGGCGTGACGGGGACGAGTTTCAGGTCGTCCGTGAGGATCAGCTTCACGTCGAAGGAGAGCCCGATGCCGCGGCTCAGGTTGAGTTTCGCGCTGCCGAAGTCGTTGCGGGCGACGAGCAGGCGCTGCTTTTCGTTTTCCAGTTGCACCTTCGCACGGGTGACGTCCAGCCTGGTGGCCATGCCGACCGACTTGCGTTCCATGGCCAGGCGCAACAGTTGGTTATTGAGCTTGACGTCGGCCATGCGGGCCTTGACGGATTTTTGGACCCGTAAGGTTTCCAGGTACGCCAGGGCGACGAGGGCCATGGTGTCCATTTGCTGGGTTGCCGAGTCCAGGCCGGCCACTTCGATGTTCGTGCGGGCCGCGCGCCATTTCTGGATCAGGCTCAGGCTGAAGATGTTCTGGGTCAACGCGATACGGCTTTCGTAAAAATTGATGGGGTCGGACACCCCGGCACGTTGGGCGAATGCGCCGAGAAAGAACCGCCGTCTCGCTCCGCTGACCCGGGCGGAGAGATTCGGCAGCAGGGCTCCGCGCCGGGTCACGGCTTGCTCTTCGGCCTGAGTCACGCGCTCCTTGAAGATCTGCACCGTGGGATTGTTATCCACGGCCGCTTGCATCGCGTCCTGCATGCTCAACCGGAGTTCGAGCGGGTGTTGACGGAAGGCGGCCTGATCCTCTGCCCAAGCCAGGCTCGTCGTTCCTGAGAAACAGACGATGCCGGCGAAGATGATGACGATCATGACGGCCTCTTGAAACGGGTTTGATGGTCTTGCAACGCCGTGTAACATAACCCTCCCGATCACGTCTCCCGGATTTCCGGGCCCAGGACCGCTTCCGGCGGCGCGGTCCGTCTTTTGAGTTTCCAGCTCATCATGAGGCTGAAGATCGCCGGGACCAGGAGGAGCGTAAACATGGTCGAGAGCATGAGCCCGCCGAGCACCACGCTGCCGATCCCCCGGTACAATTCCGATCCGGCGCCCGAGGCCAGGACCAGCGGCAGGAGGCCGAAGGTCGTCGTCAGCATGCTCATCATGATGGGCCTGACGCGGGACCGCACGGATTCGGCGATGGCTTCACGAGCCGGCATGCCGCCCGTCGGTTGGTCTTCACCGGACGCCCACAGGTTGAGCCGTTGCGGATCCATAAAGTTCAGGGCCTGGTGCACGACCAGAATGGCGTTGTTGACCACGACGCCGATCAGGATGATGAACCCCAGCATGGTCAGGACATCCATGGGTTGATGGGCAATGACGCGGTTGACGACGGACAGCCCGAGCAGGCCGCCGGCCGCGGCCAACGGCACGCTGAAGATAATGACAAAAGGATACAGGAAACTTTCAAACAAGGCCGCCATGAGCAAATAGGTAATAAGCACGGCCATGAGCAGATTGTATTTCAGGGCGTCATAGGTTTTCGTGAGGTCGTCCGCCGTGCCCGCCAGGTGAATATTGTAGAGACGCCCGAGGGTCCCCGCTTGTTCGATCGGACGAACCACCTGCTGCTGGATCAGGTCCATGGCCGTCTCCAACGGGATCTGGCTCGGCGGAATGACCTGGATGGTGATGGCCCGTTCCCGTTCGATGTGGTTGATTTGTTCCGGGCCTGCCACGAGCGTGACGTCGGCAATGTCACCGACCGTGGTGATGCGGCCGCCCGGTGTAAAGATGGGCAGGTTCCCCAGGTCTTGCGTTCGATTGGCATACTCATCGATGCCCCGGATGGTAAGATCGATCTCGTCTCCTTCAAATTGATAGTCACTCGCCTTGGCTCCGTCCACGAGGGCGTCGATGGTGAAGCCGAGCGCCTGATTCGTCATTTGCACGTCCGCCGCCCGGTCCCGCCTCAGATGGACCCGCACTTCGGGACTTCCCAGGTCGAGACTCGGCTTCGGCCGAACCTGTGCGCCCGGCAGGACGGCTTGAATTTGTCCGAAGATCCGTCCGCCCAGGGCGAGGAGCTTGTCGAGGTCCGGCCCGGTAATTTCAATGTCGATGTTCCGCCCTTCCCCCAACCCTCGTTGAAACAGACTGCTTTGGGTCACAATCGGAATGACCCCGGGGAGATCGGCCAAGGCCCGGCGAAACACCGGGATCAGGTCGCGGATTTCGGCATCGTCATTTGTGCGGCCGCCCATGAACACGCCGCGTCCACGCGCCACGTAGAAGAAATTGCGGATACTGGGACCATCCAGGGCGGCTTCTTCCGCGGACCCGGGTTCGGCGTCCCAATGGGGAGTGAGGACGCTCTCGATGGACTCTCCCAACCGCACGTACTTCTCCGTGTTGTAGCCGGGCGGGGGCAGGACCACACCGAAGATCAGATTTCGATTCCCGCTGGGCAGGTATTCGGCTTTCGGCAACAACTGCGTGATGATGCCGAGGGCGAACGCCGTGAGTCCGAAGACGATCACCACGCGCCAGGCGGCACTGCCGCACATCCAGTACACGAAATCGCCGATCCGGTCGGCTGTTTTTTTCTTCCGGCCGGCCCTCCGGCGCCGACCGCGGTTCGTGGTCGTCAGAATGCGCGCGGACAGGCACGGGATCACGGTAATGGAGACCAGGAGACTCAGCCCGACTCCGGCGCTGATGGCAATGGCAATGTCCCGAAACAGTTGTCCGGCCTGTTCCTCGATGAACACGATGGGTACGAAGACGGCGATGGTCGTGAGGGTGCTGGCCAGCACCGCGCCCCAGACTTCAGAGGTGCCGTCATAGGCGGCCTTCCACAGCGGTTTGCCCGATTCCCGGTGACGATAGATGTTTTCCAGGACGACGATGGAATTGTCGACCAGCATGCCCCCGGCAAGCGTCATGCCGGCGAGACTGATCACGTTCACGTTCCGGTCCAACACCCACAGGGCAATGAAGGTGCCCATGATGCTGACGGGAATGGCCAACCCGACCACGAAGGTCGTGCTCGCCGTACGCAGGAATAGGAAGAGAATCGTCACGGCGAGGATGCCGCCGATGACCAGATTCTTTTGCACCAGGTTGATGGAACTGTAGATGTAGTCCGTTTCGTCATAGACCTGAAACAGTTTGAAGCCCCGTCGTTGGAGAATTTCGTCGTTCAGTTCCTGAACGGCTTCTCGAAGCTGCTGCATCGTGTCCAAGGTATTGGCCCCGGTCTCGCGGATGGCGTTGACGGCAATGGAATTGCGCCCCATTTCCCGAACGACGTGTTGCGGCTCCTGATACGCGACGCTGACGGTCGCCACGTCGCGCACATACACCGGCGCGCCGTCCCGTCTGGCGATAATGACGTTCCCCACGTCTTCGGGGCTTTGGTATTCACCGGTGGTTCTGACGACGTACGATCGTTTACCTTCATCGAAATCACCCGCACTGTAATCGCGATTTTCCTGATCCAGCGCCTGCGCCAGATCCAGAACCATCAGGGAACGGATGGCCAGTTTCAAGGGGTCCACGAGCACCCGCAGTTCCCGTTTGCGGCCCCCGTACACGTTCGACGCGGCCACTCCCGGAATGCGCTCGAACCGCGCCTTGATCACGTCTTCCGCAAAATCCCGCAGGGTGTCGATTTCGATGGGGTTGTCTTCCAACGGTTCGAAAATAAACCACCCCATGGCGCTGCCGCGCGTATTGGCGCTGCTGATCACGGGTTCGTCGACTTCGTCGGGATATTCCTTGACCTGATTGAGCCGGTTGGAGACGCGAAGAAGCGCCGTCTCGGTATTGGTTCCGGCCGGAAACCGAAGGATGATTTCAGCGGAGTCGTAGGAACTTTCGCCGAACATTTTCTCCAGCCCTTCCACCCCCTTCAGTTGCTCTTCCTGTTTGTCCACGATTTCGCGTTCGACTTCCTTGGGGCTGGCCCCCTGCCACTGGGTCGCAATCGTGATCTCGGGTTTGGAGACGTCGGGCGTGAGCTGGATGGGCAGCTTCATGAGCGAGACGAGCCCGAAGAGGGACACGAGGATCACGACCACGGTCGTGGTCACCGGGTACCGGATGGCGAATTGAATGATGTTCATTGATCGTTGCCCGGAGCCTCTACGGGAGCGTCCAACACACGCACGGGTTGACCGGGGAACAGGCGTTCGTTGCCCTCCACCACGACGGTCATCCCTTCCCGGATCGGCCCTTCGATTTCAACGAGGTCTTCGACGTGCAGGATGGGGGTCACCGGGATTTGGTCGACGATCCCCTCGTTCACCCGAAACACGAATTGCTTGCCTCCTCGGAGGACCAGGGCGTCCTTCGGGATCACGATCCCCTGGTGAGGCCGGTCGATCCGAAACGTGACGCGGGACACCATGCCGCTCTTGATCGCCAGGTCGGGATTCGGGATGGCCACTTTGACCGGAAAGGTTCTCGCAATTCGATCGGCCTGGGCGACGAGCGAGAACACACGGCCCCGCGCCTCGAACTCCGGCAGGCCGTCGAAGGTCGCGGTGACGGGATCACGGATTTGAATGTGACTCACGTAGCGTTCCGGCAGAGGAACTTCGACTTGCACGTGCGACAGGTCGACCATCTCGACAATCGCCCCGCCTTCTTCCACCCACTGTCCGATCTCCGTAAATTCCTGCGTAATCCATCCATCGAAAGGAGCGACGATTGTAGACTGGTTCAGGGAGTCTCTGACCTGCCGGATGTCGGCCTCCATTTGAGACAGGTGTTCTTTCAGCGCCGTTTCCTCGGCCAGGGCGTCATCGAAGTCTTTCTGCGTGACCAGTTCTTTTTTAAAGAGGACGCGGACTCGTTTCAGATCACGTTTGGCTCGTTGATAGCGAGCGCCGGACTCTCGATAGAGGGCCACGGCCGAATCGAGTCGGATCCGCAAGGTTTCCGTGCGCAAACGTGCCAGGAGTTGCCCACGTGCGACCTTCATGCCTTCTTCTGCGGGAAAGGCTTGGACCAACCCTTCGACTTCGCTGGCCACGACGCTTCGTTTCCAGGGTTCGACGGTCCCGACCAACGTGGCGGTTTGCTTCACTTCCCGTTGAAGAACCGGCGCGACGCGTACCGGCGCGGGTGGAGGAGCCGGGGGAGGAGGGGCGGCTTGTTGCTCGTTACATGCCGGGAGGGTGATCAGGCACAGGATCACGAAGAGGGGCCGGCAGGCCCTGCGAAACAATTGCTGAAACGGGTGCGGGATCATCATAACAGGATCTATCAACGAAGCCGATAATCATATCTCTCAGTCAATAGTAAGGATATTCTACTATATGAAAACCCCGTGTCAAAATTAGAACACGCCGTCAGGTCTTTGCAACTCCCGCCACAAAGGGATACGCAATCCGCCGGTTATTGAAAGGAATCGGGAGGCTTGTGCGACTCGGCCGGGGAGGGTAGAGCTGGGGTGTCGCCGGGAGGAGGCGGTGTTTTTCCGTTGGCGGCGCCGCCCGAGACCCCGCCCGAGACGATGAAGGTCATGATGTCCGCGCTGTCGGCGTGGAGCGGGCGGATCTGACTGCGAGGCACGACCAGCAGGTTGCCGGCAAAATTGTAGGATTGCGGAAAATACACGGCGACCCGGTCTTCCAGCCCCAGCAGGTCCAGGTTCTGGCGGGTGACGAACCCGATTGCTTCCGCATGGCCGCCCGGGGTCAGCGAGACGAGGACGGGTTGATCGAAACGCTTTTTCTCGCCCATGAACGCTTCGATGAGATCTTTGAGCGACGTGTAGACCAATTTGACAAAGGGCGTGCGGGTCAGGACTTTCTCCAGGGAACCCAGGGCGCCGCGGAAGAACACGTTCGAGGCCAGGCGGCCGACGAGAACGAGCATGCCGATGGTGAGGATGAACCCGATCCCCGGAATAGGGATATTCAGCCAGCCGTCGATGAAATTGAACACGAGGAAGACGACGTAGATGGTGACGGCCACCGGGACCACGAGAAACAGGCCTTCAAAGAAATTTTGCACAAATTCTTGCGTGTCCCAGCGCTTGGGAATGACTGCATCCTTGAGGGATTTCAGAATTTCTTTCCAGTCGAAACTCATGGGTCCTGCCTCCGGTTCAATCGCTCAATTCCCTGACTCTAACCGGAGAGAAGGCCTTGAGACAAGGGCTTTCCGGATGCATTGGAAAGAGTCCTTCTTGTCGGATCCTCATATTGCCGGTCAATTTGACACTCGACGCAACAACCCGTCACAGTAATATTTCATTGTCCAGGATGTTCCACCACACGCAGAAAGGCGTACATTGTGGCAGACGAAGCCTCACCGCGGAAACGCTCCTCCAGATCCACAAAACCCCTCGACACCGAAATCCTGACGGTCCACGTCGAGCGTGAAGGCCAGCAAGTCAGCGCCAAATGGGGGTTGAATCCGAGATTGAAAGAGGAATTGACTCCCGAGGAATGGCAAGAGGTGACGGACATCATGGGGAAAGTCACCGACATCGTGGGCAAACGGTTTTCGGAAATGCTGGCCCAAGGTCCGACGGAAACCGGCGGAACCGCGTAAGCACGCAGATCGTCCCTCAGCCGCGGCGCTTGTGCGCTGACCCTTAACCTACAGATGCGGATTGACCGGCAGGGCCAGGGTCAGGAAGCGCCCCTTATCCTCAACCAGGATCCGTTTCGTCACGAGGGTGGCGACCGCGTCGTCAATGGAAGTCGCCGATGTCAACGCCGCCGGATCGTCCGCTGAAGCCCGCCGGATTTGCTCGAGCGTTTTCGGGGCCTCATTACAATACTCGATGACAAACGCAAGCGGCCAATCGAACCGTTCGCTCGTGGGCTGATCGGTCCGACCGTCGTAGACGGTCACGTAACTCATGGCCTTGGCATAGAACAGAAACGGGCGGTCCTGCGAGAAATACCGGGCCCGCCATTCCTGCACGAGCGCGCACAACCGTTCGTAGAGGCCCGGGTCCACCTTCCAGTCGATCTCGTATTCGAAATCGTACGCGATCTTGTTCAGGTCCACTTTCCTCGCGTCGTACACGTATTCGTACGCCGCGCCCGGTCCGGTAATGCGCACGCCGTAGTCTTCGGGACGCATGAAATAGGGGCTGAATCGTTCCAGCCACAGTTTGCCCGTGCTTTCAGGCGGCTGGAGATGAAACAGTGAGGGAATGAGCGCAATCTGGCGCCGGTAGTCCGCGTCGGTCTCCTGCGGGAAGCCCAGCAGGATGTTCCAGTTGATGTCCAGGTTGTAATACCGGCTCCATTTCAAACACTGGACGTTCTGGAGCGGGCTGACGCCTTTATCCATCTCCTTGAGCTGCGCGGCGCTCAGGCTTTCGATACCCGGCTGCATGCACTTCACCCCGCCTTGCGCCAGGGTCCGGATCTGCTGCTTGGTCAGGTTGGCCTTGGTCTCCATGAACACGTCCAGGTCATAGTGCCCGGCGGCGAACCGGCCGAACAGCGTGTCGATATATTTCAGGTCGATGATGTTGTCCACCAGCCTGAAGCGCGTCGTGTTATAGCGGCTGGAGAGCCCGTCCATTTCCCGGGCCACCTGGTCGGAAGACTTGGCGCGAAACTTCATGGCCTGCGCGTTCAACCCGCAGAACGTGCAGTGATGTTTTTCGCCCCACCAGCAACCGCGTGACCCTTCGTACAACAAAATCCGGTTGAGCCCGGTCGAGCCTTGGCCCTCCAGCTCCCGCACCATGTCGAAATAATCATCGTAGTCCGGCGGCCCGACCCCGGTAAAATCGGAAAAGAGCGTGGTGTTGGGCTGGAACCGGATCTCTCCATCTTTGCGAAAGGCCACCCCGGAGGGGAGCGCGTTCTCCTGACCGCGCAACACGTTTTTCGCCAAGGCGGGAAACACCTCCTCGCCTTCGCCGACCACCACGTAATCGATCCAGGGAAACGCCCGGAAATGCTCCAGGCCCATCTCCCCGTCGAAGTTGGCCCCGCCGAACACGATGCGGACCGCGGGATACAGTTCCTTGATCAATTTCGCCAGGGTCAGGCTCGCCACGTTCTGGTCGAAGGTGGACGTGAACCCCACCACCTTGAATTGCCCCCAGTCGTAGGAGGTCAGCAGCTCGGTGAGAAATTGCGGCGCGATGGTGTGGGCGATCTCTTCCAGGTACCCCGTGGAACATCCGGCCTCTTGAGCCGTGCTCTCAAACACGGGCTTGAACACGTCGGGGTACTGGGCGTGCTTCGGGTTGTCCCGGAAGAGTATCGACGAGAACAACCACTCGCCGATCATGCCGCGTTTTTCGCACAACACTTCGTAGAGCGGGACACCGATGCGATTGGCAAACAGCAGGTTGAAGTGATAACTCCTGGAGCCGATGCCGTGGTTCTTCAAGACCCGGGAGAGCGTGCCGAGTTGAATGGACGGGAATTTGGAATACCCGAACGGCATGGTGACCAGGGCCACCTGCGGGATGCCGTCCGGATCGCCCCAGGGTTCTTCCGCGAGCGCGGGGCCGGCTTCAGCGGACGGCTCAATCGTGATGAGAGGATCAGCCATTGCCCGTGAAGACCCGGTCGGCCTTGGCCGCCAGGTAAAAATCGCTTTCCGTGAGCCCGTGGATCTTATGCGTCCAGATTTCCACCTTGCACCGGCCCCACGCCAAAAACAGGTCGGGATGATGGCCTTCTGTCTCGGCAATCGCGCCCACCGCATTCACGAACGCCAGGGCCTCCGCAAAGTCCTTGAATTCGTACTGGCGCTCGATGTGCCCCTCGGCATTCAACGCCCATCCCTGGTCCAATTGCCCCAACAACTCCTGCACCTTCGCCGGTTCCAGCGCCGGCACCCCCCCGCGACACGGCACGCATTGCTTATCAGCCAAACTCATGAAAGTCCTCCTCTTGTTCCGTGACTCAGCCCAGTCTCCTCTCCCTTGATGGGAGAGGATTAAGGTGAGGGTGTAATAAGAAAAGAATTATAGTCTCCCAAATGGCCAGGCACAAATGGGGCGGCTTCAAAGATTCTCTTGGCCGCTCTTACCCTCGCCCCTGATTTCCTCTCCCTTGATGGGAGAGGATTAAGGTGAGGGTGAGGGAGTTGAGGCTTTATTTTTCAATCTCAAAGACGGATAATCTGCTGAGCAAAGAATATCCATCGACTCTTAGAGGTGGGACCATGAAATCTTCGAAAGCCCAAAAAGAGGCGCAAGCATTTGCACGTGGCGTTGGCCGTGCGTTGCGTCGGGCCGCTAAAGTTGCCCGGAAAACCGCGCGTATGCATAACACACCGATCTATATTTGGAAGGACGGCAAAGTCGTAGCCAAAAAGCCCTGATCGTTCCTTTACTCCAAGGAGGTGTCACATGGGACCGACCAAAGCCATTGTGAAAGATGGAGCCCTCTACGATGCCAAGACCGGGAAGTTGCTCAAGGATGGGCTCACGACCCATGAAGCGATTCGGGACTATGTCGATCACCATTACATTGTCCTCCCGGTGGTGAATAAGCAATGCGAACCCTGGCTTCTCGACGGCGAACCCGTCTATTGTCTACGGGGCACGCGGTACGAAAATCTCAAGGACGAAGTGCTGCACCTGGCGCGATGCCCGGACTGCGGCGGCATGGGGATTCGCGACGACGAACCCATGGTCGAATCGGACTGCATCCGCTGTGTGTCGTGCGGCCACGAATTCGACGCCCGCCTGGAAATGATGGAGAGTTAGGCTTCGTGGTGGGACTTATACGGAAAGCTGCCCAAACTTGAGGATATGGGCATGGCTGGCTTCCGACCAGCCTTGAAAATGGCTTGAGCCACCTGTTCAGGCGTGGCTTTCAACTTGATCATCCGGACAATCGGACGGCCACAGGGACGCCTGGGTTTTGGGACTTTTTGGGGGATTTGGGGGGGCATGGATCAGACTACTCTTAATGCGTGATGAAATACCTCTTGCATGAAGGCTTCCCAACTCTCTTCCCTGTCAGCAATATCACCCAACACAAAGAACTTCACCCTGCCAATCTGTTTCAACCGTTTCTCCATTTCTTTGGTCACAACCCCAGCAATCAGGAAGTTCACGCAACTGGGCGGCGTTTCATCAAAACTCTTTTGCATAGCCCCCAAGCGTTCTAAGGCCCCAGCAGGGTCCTTCCCGCCTTTGATCTCAATCGTTGCGATTCGTTCATCATCTCTCAATAATGCAATGTCTGGTTCAGACCCAAAACGCATCACCGTCTGCTTAGGTAATTCGTAGACATTGCCTCCTCTGGTTTTGGAAATGAGATTCCGGTCTTTCAACCACCTCAAAATGCGCTTCTTTATCAACTTCTCCGCATCTTGTCCGATTTTGTTTCGGAAAAATCCATCAAGTCGAATCCCCATTGTTGCAAGAATGTTTCTATAACCATTCTCCAACGTCCAGTCGCTTGCCCCCTCAATTATTGAAGAAATGACGGCATTGTATAAACGAGCAACCTTCTTGCAACTCTGACGGGACGGAGGTTTCTTTTGAGAGCCGTTTTCCCATTTCGTAACCTGCGCGCCTGCGCGTTTTTGAGACACTAGAGCAATGCCTCGATAATATTGGGATGTTTCAGGGTGTGCGGAAAGCATGTTCGGATGGGCGAACACGAGTTTCGGTTCGATGCCAGAGCGATTCACATACTTCCATGCTCCATTGCTGATCATCAAATCACTCAACGGACGAAAGATCAATTCGCCCTGGTATCGTTGTATCAACCGAAGCATCGCTTGATCGGTACGTTGGCGAATCCGTTCCGATAAGACATTGGAACGGAACTTCGCATCCTTAATATCTCTCATCAGTCCGTACCCAACGATACACACATTTTCGGATTTCTCGTCTACCAAACCGGGCCATCTGTTGGCTCGAATTGCCTTTGCCACGAGGCAGTACCCATATATTCTCACAAACGAATCCCGATTGTTCGGCAAAATCGGAGAGGATGAAATCAACAGGCACCTCTTCGCCGTGATACTGAACATTGTCGTTGACCATAATGACCGTCCCACCAGGAGCGACAACCCGTCCCAATTCTTTGATGATAATCGCCATCTCTTGAAAATACCCTTCTAGGAGTCGAATGACGTGTTTGTTGCTCAATTCATGGGCTTTGTTTCTCAGAGCATTGAGAATGTCGTGAAGGACTGACTGCGACCGGTACATGGTGAATGCGGTATCAAGGAATACACGATCATCGGCATAGACGCTATGTAACCAGTTCAGTTTTGGCTTGTTTTCCACCGTCGCGGATAACATACGCTGCCGAAGTTTTGCGAAACCGTCTTGATCGTATCCAAGCCAAGCCAATTCAAGGGCATACGTTCTGGTGTAGTCATACCTGTTGGCGTATGGCGGCGATGTAATGACCATATCAAACTGACCGGCGGAAAATTTCCGAAGCAGATTGAGGCTTGAGCCAATCATCAAATGTGGATAGCCACGTCCATAGGCATCTTTTAAGCTGTCCATGTCTTCAATCATTTCCCACAAACGAGCTTCAATCGCGTCGTGGAAAGTCGCAATGGGACCTTTGTCTACTCTTGAACGGAGGGAACGGCCAGATCGACAATCCCATCGCAAATACTGTCCATCCTTTCTTGTGTAACTCACGGACTCCAATACCGTCATACATGCCACGTCCAACAACAACCGAATCGCTGGTCGATCTACCTCGCTAATGAAGTGGCGAGCCTTGGCTATCTCCAACTCAGTCTCAGCAGAGAACGCCTGTTCTGTAATCCGAACATGAGGAAATGAGAAGCGTTTCGGGGCTGGTCGTGAGGTCTTGATTCGGCGCAAAAGAGCGTCTGTGGCACGACTCATGTCCGTAGCTGAAACACCGTTTGCAGCTTGCACAATACCCTCACCAACACGAGCCCCAATAGGCATGATCTCAATGCCCGTTCCCAACGCGCCGTGTCCTGTCGCGATGATTGGGACAGTCCCAATTCCAGAAAATGGATCAAGGACTGAGTGCGGACGGTATGCTTGTATGAACTGCTCCACAAGGCGCCGCGAAAACCCTTCTTTGTACTTCATCCAACGAAAACCAGGAACACCTCTATTGCCCTGATACGACACAACAGTTCGGTCAAATGCTGGTTCAACTGACAAGCACGACGTAAAGTTTTCAAAAAGATGGTGTCTGGCTGGCGGTCCGATCATGCGACTAAATCCCGTTACCGTAACCGCTTCCCAACAAAGCCTTTGGCAATGAAGGCCATTTGGTCTACGGTGTCCTCTTCATGGATGTTATGCCGACCGGCAAATTTGTCAACGTAGCGCGGCAGGTGCTTGGAACTCGTTTGGTGATAGGTATTGTAATATCCACGACGGAGTGATTTACGGCTTGATGAGTATACTCTTTTTCCCTCAAACCACGATACCCCTTGTTTTGATCACTGTCGCCCGTGGGTCCAGGACTTTCGGTCTAGCAATCTGAATAAGCCCCTATTTTTTGTCACGATGTTTGCCTGGAGTTTGTGACAATGCGCTTCCAGCAATCTTTTTCGTGTTCTTGTTCGTATTGTGGCTACGAAGTGCACGGCTTGCGATCTTGGCTATCTTCGGGCTAGTGGCTTTTTTATGTGCCATTCAACTTTCTCCTTTTGATAGGATCGATCGTACATCGATGTCGCTTTATTTGTCAACTCTGTCAAGAGATAAAATGAATTTTATTAACTCTTGATAAACATTGACAGAACCCCTATACTACGAAAGCATGCATAAATTGCAAGAAAAACTATTAAGAGCAATCGGGCGGGAAAATCTTTCAGGTATGACTCTGCGCGATATCGGTGGCCTTGTAGGTGAGAAATCCGCACAGAAGATCAAACACCATCTTACACAATTATCTAAAAATGGCTTTATTGCCTACAATCCTGCAAGACGGGAAATCAGGAGAGTACAAAAAATTTCCAAAGAAGGTTTCGTATCCCTGCCTATCGTCGGTTCTGCCAATTGCGGGCCCGCAACGATCTTTGCAGACGAAAATGTTACTGGCTACCTGAAGGTATCAAAGAAATTGGTTCCTCGGGGCGGAAAGTTATTTGTATTGCGCGCAGAAGGTAGTTCCATGAACAAGGCGAATATCAATGGGAGGAATATTGAAGACGGCGATTTTGTCATAGTTGACGCAGAGCAATCGAATCCAGAACCGGGACATTACATAATCTCGGTAATAGATGAAATGGCAAACATTAAGCGATTTGTTCACGATCGGAAAAACAAAAGGATTATTCTTAAATCGGAATCGACTAAGGAACATCTTCCAATTTTTATTCACGAGAACGACAACTACAGATTTGCTGGGCGCGTGGTTGATGTGATGAAGAAATAGTTTTGGGATTTATATCCTACGCAATTGGACAAGCCTCAATCCCCGATTCCGCAACGTCTTGTCCCAGTTCCTCCACATCCAATAGGGACCAACCCCCGTGGTTGTTCGTGCTGCGCCAAAGCCCCCGGCGTGTTTCAGGCTGAGGGTCTGTCCACGCGGACGGTTACGATATCCGTGTCATAGTATTGCTGGTGGCGGACCGAAGACGCGAGGTGCCGCAACAGCCGGAGCGAGACTTCCTGCTCGATCTCGATCAACTCCCCCGCGGTCCGCGCGCCGAGCAGCGCGATCCTGTCCTGAATGTTTTCATCCCCGGTGCCGGCAATGAACTCGAGGTGCGCCCCGCCGTCTTCCTCGTACGCGACCAGCAGCAGGCGCCGTTGCCCGCGTTCCGCCTCGCTCTTGTCCTGGAGCAGCGTCAGCAATCCTTCCTCCCCGACGGCGTCGAGGCGGTCGGCCATCGCCGCGTCCCACCCCATGCGGGAGGCGAACGCCCGCAGAAACTCGCTGATCTTCGGCAGGGCAGAAATATCGAACTCCACCTGGATCCGGCTGCGCCGGTGTCCCGTCAACTCCACGAACAGGGTCATCAGGATGGCCACGAGCCCGCCCGCCGTCATGCCGTTCTCGAGCAGACCGCCAGCGAACTCCGAGAAGTACTCGGGGAAAATCACGCCGTTCTGGAACCCGACGCCGATCCAGAACGAGACGCCACAGACCAGCCCCTTGCGGTAGTCGATCCCGTCCTGGAAGACCACTCGCATGCCGACCACGAAGAGCATCGACAGCAACACGGTGAGATACGCCGAAGCCACCGGACCCGGGATCGCCAGGATCACGGCCAGCACCTTGGGGAAAAACGCCATCGCGAGGAACAGGATCCCCACGGCCACGCCCACGCGGCGGGCGCCGACGCCGGTGAGTTCGGCCACGGACACGCTCGTGGAATAGGTCGTGTTCGGCACGGTCCCCGCGAGACCGGACAGCAGGTTGCCCACGCCGTCCGCGGCCACGGCGCCCTGCACCGCCCTGAAATCCACGGCCCGGGGACGGCGCCAGGCTATGCGCTGGATGGCGACGGCGTCGCCGACGGTTTCGATGGCGCCCACCAGGGTCACGAACACGAACGCCGGCAACAGCCCCCAGAAGACCGATCCGAATTCCAGGTCGAAGCCCGGCCATGCACCGTCCGGGAGTCCGATCCATGACGCCTCGGCCACACGGTCCACGTCGTAGAGCCCGTAGAACGCCGCCACCACCGAACCCACGACCACGCCGATGACCGGCGCCCAGAGACGGAACGTGCCGGTCGCCTTCAGCGCGATCACGACGATGACGAGCAAGGTGACGAGGGCGCTGACCGGCGCGGCCGACGTGGGGACGCCCTCCGGGACATTCTTCAGCATGTTGAAGATGATCGGCATCACCGTGACCGCCACCAGCATGATGACCGTGCCGGACACGGCCGGGGTCAGGAGACGCCTGAACAGCGACAGCCACGTGGAAAACACGAACTGGAAGAGCGAGGAAATGACCACCAGGGTGGCGAGCATCGCCGGTCCGCCTTGGGCGATCGCCGCGACACAGACCGCGATGAAGGCCCCGGAGGTGCCCATCAGGAGGACGTACCCCGCGCCGAACCGGCCGAACCGGATGGCCTGGATCAGCGTGGTCACACCGCTGACCAGGATCGCGGCAAACACGGCCCATGACAGGAAGGCTTCGCTCCCGCCGGCCGCCCGGATGACGATCGCCGGAGTCAGGACGATGCCCGCAACGCACAGCACCACGAGTTGCAGCCCGAGCCCGAAGGCGAGCGGCACCGGCGGCGTTTCATCAGGCTGGTAGCGAATACCTTTACGCAGGGTAGTCTCGGTGGCGGTCATCGTATTTCTCCCTCTCCCCACGGTGGGAGAGGGCTGGGGTGAGGGGGAATTGTCAACGAATGAATGCACACACCAACTTTGAATAAAAAAGGCCTCTGGATCAAATAGTCCAGAGGCCCTTATGGTGGAGGTGGCGGGATTCGCACCCGCGTCCGAAGATATTCAGCACAACGGTCCTACGTGTGTAGCCAATGATTTAGAATTCGCAACCGCCCACGCCCACTGACCGGCTTAGAGCGTTCGCTAGCCCAGAAAAGTCTCATCCGCCGTTGCTGAGCACCAACATTGGACCAGCCTGCTGAAGTAGCGCCTCATCCATGCCCGCAGACAAAGAATGGGGAGACGTCGCAGTCAATTAAGCTGCGAGAGCCAAGTCTTGATTGGCAATTATTGGTTTCCCGAAGGTTTAACGAGACTCCGAGAGCTCGACACGCACCGTTGACCTCCTGATCCCCGTCGAAGCTAGTCACCCCCTTTGTGTGATGGTCGGTTTCTGTGCTGCCTTTTTCTGTACTATATCCTAACCTCTGCCGTATGCGCCAGCCTGGATTTTTAGTCTACACGCGGTATTTGTAGGGCGGCATCTTGTGCCGCCAATGGATGGCGCGGCTGCAAAGGCACAAGCAAAAAGATTCCTCGCTTCGCTCAGGATGACCACGTTGGTGTTTCGTGCCTAGTGCGTAACAGGGTTTCAGGGTGACAGTATATGCACTGATGATGACACAAAAAGCATTAATGGATCATTCATGGGCATAAAATGGTCCTTAATGGATCCATTCAGGGAACAAACGGCATCTCTGTGGCATCATAGGAGGGTTGAGCGCAGGAGGTTGGGTTCGCGAAGCGTAACACGACAGCTTCGCTGCCCCCTCACCCTGCCCTCTCCCAGAGGGAGAGGGTTAGGAAGCCCAAAGACAACGACACTGGATCCCCGATCAGGTCGGGGATGACAGAAGGAGAAAGGTTCTCGCGGGGTTTCGCCCCCGCACGACGAGGTCCTTTTGTTTCGGCAAAAGGACCCAAAACCATTGGCGCCCGGGCGTGGCCCCCAGGGGGTGCCTTTGCCCCAGTCCCGAGTGCTAGGGCTGCGGAACTCGCTTCGCTCAGACAGTCCTCGCCCCCAAAAAGGTTGCGGGACTGGGGCGCAGCCACGCCCGCAGGCGCCGGGAAATAGCGCCATAAGATGGCGCTTTGCTCTCCCCTCTGTTATTCCCGACTCGATAGGGAATGACAGGAAAAAAGAAACTGCAGATTCTTCGCTTCCCTCAGAACGACCGGAAGCGCGGATGACAGGAGTGGTCATCCCAGGCCGTGGCGTGCTACAAGGGAGGCCTTCGGGTGTTCCTGTTGCGAATAGGAGGCGTGTATGGCGTGGGTGTATGTGTTTGTGGCCGGGGTTTTTGAGATTGTCTGGATTACCGGGATCAAATATGCGGACGGGTTTACGCGGTTGTGGCCGAGTGTGGGGACGGTTGTGGCGATGGCCGTGAGCATGGTGTGTCTGTCGCTGGCCGTGCGGGTTATTCCGATCGGGACGGCGTATGCGGTCTGGACGGGCATCGGCGCGGCGGGCGCGGCGATCATGGGCATGATGCTGTTCAATGAGCCCCGCGACGTCGCGCGGCTGTTGTTTATCGTGTTGATCGTTTCGGGAGTTGTGGGGTTGAAACTGTCTACGCCCGCGTAGGCGGGTTTTTCACCCTCACCTTAATCCTCTCCCATCGAGGGAGAGGAGATCAGCTCTAAATCGAGAATTGAAACACGGGTTGGTTGCCGATGGTTTTCGCCAGGATGCCTTTTTCTTTCAGCGCGGCGAGCACGTCGTGGGTCGTGCGCGTAAAGTCTTCGGGTTCGGTGAACGGGTTGGCGATGTTCCACGTTCGCCTTACCATGACGGCTCCCCAACCCCCTAGGCTTGCTTCGCGCCTTCCCGTCTCTCGACTTGGGAGAGGCGGCAGAGGCGAAGAACAAGGTGGTGAGTGATGGGAGGAAGGCACGCGGTTCAAGCCTGACCATCAATCGATTCTGACCCTCTGGCTTTCTGTGTGCTCAGCCCTAACGCTTCCACAAGCGGCCGCAACGCTTGCACCACGCGTTCATGACAGAACCCGTTGCTCGCCAGCAGGCCATGCCTGTTGGCGAGTTGATCCCCGACTAACACCCTCGAGGACAGGCTCCCGCCATAGACCAGGGGCTGGCCCAGGATCGTGGTAAACGCTCCACCCGCCGCCCGCAGGATCGCTTCCGGGGCACAGGAATCCCAGCGTTTGGTATAGGGACCGGGCTCGAGATACACGTCGGCTTCTCCTCTTGCAATGAGGCCGATTTTTAATCCGACGCTTCCCGATGGAATTTCGTTCCCCACGCCGAGTGCCCGGCCAATCGTTTCGACCATGGGATGGCGATGCGACCGGGAGACCGTCAAAGTGAGCGGTCTTCCGGCATCCTGTTCCTTGATCACCAAGGGCGACCGGATGCCCTGTCGTTCCATCCAGGCCTCACGGCCTACGGCTCCGGCATACAGCACGTCTCCCTCCGGTTGATAGACCGCACCGAGTTTCGCTTCCCCGTTGACGGCGAGTCCGATCATCACGGAGAACTCTCCGTTCCTGGCGATAAAATCTTTTGTGCCGTCCAGCGGATCCACGTACCAGACGCGCCCGGAGGCCGGGAGGCCGTCAGGAGAGGGGCTTTCCTCGGCCACCACGGTGTCCCGGGGAAAAGCCGCTTGCAGGCCCTTCACAATCAGGTCGTTTGCTTGCCGGTCGGCCTCGGTCACGGGATCGTTTTGCCCTTTCGACGCCACGGCAAAGTTCGTGGCATAGACGTCCATCACGACTTGGCCTGCTTGGCGCGCCAATTGCACGGCCACTGACAATTCCTTGTTCATGCGTTCCTTCCTTCCCTTCGTTGACCGTTTCCCCCTCACCCCAGCCCTCTCCCACGTGGGGAGAGGGGGTCTCTTTGTCAGCGAATCAGTGAACCTTTACAGTCGTCCTCGGCTTGCCAGCGACCAACGATCGTCGGCTCCTCCAGCTCCACACATCGAGCCATCGGGCGAACCGAGACGTCAGCGAGGGGCCTGCGAAACCACTGCGCCACGTGGCGGTGACAGGGAAACACGCGCACCTGATGCGTGGACGAGATCGAATTGATTGAAGCACGTGGGCACGACGGGGCAGGATCACACGCAAAGGCTCGAGGTGGGCCGGACCTGGCGCGTCACCCGCCACGTTAGGAGTTGCGCAGCAGGAGTTGTTGCCCGGCTGCCATCAGTGCCTCCAACTCCTGACGAGTCGCCGCTTCCGCGTAACAGCGCACGAGTGGTTCCGACCCGGCAAGACGGAACAGCAACCAACTCCCGTCTTTCAACAGGAGCTTGCATCCATCAAGGGTGTTGACCTGCTGAATCGATTTCCCCGCGAGAGCGGACGGCGGCGACTCTTGGACCTTGAGCAAATTTTCTCGCATCGATTCCGTAAGGACCAGATCTGCACGATTCGAAACGACCGCGCCCACTCGATCGAACAGCGCTTCCGTGAGTTCGTGGAGCGTTTTCTTGGTTCGGGCAATCATTTCCGTCACCAGCAGGCAAGCCAGAATCCCGTCTTTTTCCGGCACGTGCCCGTGGATGGACAGACCCGCCCTTTCATCTCCGCCCATCCGGATCTCTCCTTTGACCAAGAGGTCCGCGAGATGGGTGAACCCCACGGGGGTTTCGCGGACGCCCAAGCCGTGCTTGTGTGCCACACGATCGATGAGGTGCGTCGTGGCAACGGATCGGCCCACGGATCCGGTCCACTGTCTGGTCGTCGCCAGATAATCCACCAGTAACGCCAAGACGATATTCGGGTCGATAAAGCTGCCGTCCTGGCCGACGATCCCGAATCGATCGGCATCCCCATCGGTGGCCAACCCGAGATGGGCTCCTTTTGTTTTCACCGTTTCTTGCAACTCCGCCGTCGTCTTGCGCGTGGGCTCAGGGCAGACTCCCCCAAAATAGGGGTCGCGCCAATAATGCAGGACCGCCATTTTCGCACCGGCATTCCTCAGGAAATCGTCGAGGTAGCCGTGCGCTGTGCCATAGAGAGGATCCATAATCACGCGCAGCTTGGCCTTGTGGATCGCATTCACGTCGATATGCTTCTCCAACGCAGCCAAATACTCGGGACACGGATCAAACAGTTGAACTATGCCCCTTTTTTCCGCTTTCTCCCACGGGAGCCACTTCACATGCTCTCCATGCAGGAGGGGAAAAATACGTTGTTCGATGGCTTGGGCGGTTTCGGGAAGCACAGGACCTCCCGACTCCGGTGTAAACTTGATTCCGTTATATTCAGGAGGATGGTGGCTGGCGGAAATATTCAGCCCGCCGGCCAAGTTGTGCTGGAGGACGTGGTACGAAATCGTCGGAGTGGGGGTTTTCCGATCACACAGCATCACCGACATGCCATGCCCTGCAAACACTTCCGCCGCGACCCTGGCAAATCTTTCACTCAGAAATCGGGAATCATAGCCAATAATCAGGCCTCGCTGATCGATCTTTTGTTGTCTCAAGACGTGGGCGATGGCTTGACTGACGATTCGAACGTTCTGATACGTAAAATTTTCCCCCAGAACGGCTCGCCACCCTGAGGTCCCAAAGGTCATGTGTCTCATGCAGATTTACGCGCTCACTTTAGAGGGACGCTCGATGAAATTTCCCCCAAGGGTAGCAAACATGGTTTTCGAAGACCACCCCTTTTCATGGTGGTAGGGCACACGGAATGTCTCGAAAAAGAAAAGCCCACGGATGCGCACATCCGTGGGCTTCAGAAGAACCCGGCAACGACCTACTTTCCCACAGCCTCGCGGCTGCAGTATCATCGGCCCTGGAGGGCTTAACTTCCGTGTTCGGGATGGGAACGGGTGTGGCCCCTCCGGCATGGTCACCGGGAATGTGGTAATCGCTGTGGTTTCGGGAACCCATGCCCCGGGACCGGACATTCTTCCCCGGTCCACATCCTTCATGGTTCCCGTCGTCGACGTCCCGCTCTCGGGAGGTCATGTCTATCAGAAGTAAAATGATGTTAAGTCGCACGGCCGATTAGTACTGGTTAGCTTCAAGCTTTACAGCTCTTCCACATCCAGCCTATCAAACTCGTCGTCTACGAGTGGCCTTTAGGGAGGTTACCCTCCGGGAGATCTCGTCTTGAGGCTGGCTTCCCGCTTAGATGCTTTCAGCGGTTATCCAAACCGGACATAGCTACCCGGCGCTGCCGCTGGCGCGACAACCGGCACACTAGAGGTCCGTCCATCTCAATCCTCTCGTACTAGAGACAGACCCTCTCAAATCTCCTACGCCCACAACAGATAGGGACCGAACTGTCTCACGACGTTCTGAACCCAACTCTCGTACCGCTTTAACGGGCGAACAGCCCGACCCTTGGGACCCGCTTCAGCCCCAGGATGCGATGAGTCGACATCGAGGTGCCAAACCTCCCCGTCGATGTGAACTCTTGGGGGAGATCAGCCTGTTATCCCCGGCGTACCTTTTATCCGTTGAGCGATGGCCCTTCCACCCAGGACCACCGGATCACTAAGCCCGACTTTCGTCCCTGCTCGACGTGTCCGTCTCGCAGTCAAGCTCCCTTTTGTCTTTACACTCGACGGCTGATTGCCGACCAGCCTGAGGGAACCTTTGGGCGCCTCCGTTACTCTTTGGGAGGCGACCGCCCCAGTCAAACTACCCACCAGACACTGTCCCTGCCCTGGATGACAGAGCCAGGTTAGAATGTCGGAAAAATAAGGGTGGTATTTCAAGGATGACTCCACGGGAACTAGCGCCCCCGCTTCACCGTCTCCCACCTATCCTACACATAGTCGCCCAACACCCAATGTCAAGTTGTAGTAAAGGTGCACAGGGTCTTTCCGTCTAGTTGCGGGCACCCGGCGTCTTCACCGGAACCACAAGTTCGCTGAGTCACTCCCCGAGACAGCGCTCCAATCGTTATGCCATTCATGCAGGTCGGAACTTACCCGACAAGGAATTTCGCTACCTTAGGCATTCTTGTTACTGACGCGGCCTTAAACCGCGCGGCTAGGACGTTTCTGTTCCGCCTAGCTCTCCATATCGCTATGGAGATCGGACCATATCTTCACTTCTCAACTGAAGTGTTTGGCATATGGCCTCTGAGGATTCTGTCAAGGACTTCTTGTAGTGGTCGCTGTCGTTGCTTGCCTTCATGGTTCATCTCATAGGCAAGCTGGACAATTCTCGCAAGTCCCTCCTTGGTTTGATGGGCACCATCTTCAAAAAGTCGCAACGCCTCACCAAACTTCCCGTAGTCTTCCTTCCGTGCAGAAAAGATCATATACCGATTCAGAAACGGAATAATCTTTTCCGTAATCGTCCGCCTCGATGTGATGGCGTATACCAACACATCTGGATTCCCATGTTTTGGGAAAATACGACCCGTCTGGAAAACTTCCGATGCGATCTCGAGGGTCCTGCGACGGTTCCGGTGTTGGTACAGAAAAAATTCCGGATCGACGTAGTAACCAAACGCTGCGGTGGGATGCTTTTTTATGGAGATACAAACGCTTCCTTCTCCTTCAATTACACCCGCTAAATACCAACGTTTCGTTTCCTCGCTTGACAGCCTTTCCTGCTGATTGTCTGCACCCATGCTTTGTCACCTCCTCGGTAGCAAGGGATTCTCAGATGTCCCAGCATATAGCCAAATTTTACAACGGCCAAGTCGTAGCGCACTTTACCGTTATAGTTACGGCCGCCGTTTACTGGGGCTTCCCTTCGAAGCTTCGCCTTGCGGCTAACATCTCCAGTTAACCTTCCAGCACCGGGCAGGCATCAGACCCTATACATCCTCTTACGAGTTAGCAGAGTCCTGTGTTTTTGGTAAACAGTCGCCAGAGCCAGTTCACTGCGACCTCGTTCCGCTCAAGGAGCAAGTCCTCTCACGTACGCGAGGCACCCCTTCTCCCGAAGTTACGGGGCTAGTTTGCAGAGTTCCTTAGGGAGTGTTCTCTCACGCCCCTGAGTGTATTCCACTCGCCTACCTGTGTCGGTTTGCGGTACGGTCACCATGCCCACTCACTACGAGGCTTTTCTCGGCAGTGTGGGATCAGCCCGTTTGTGGCCTTGCGGCCTCCCCATCACGCCTCGGCGTTAATGGATTCGCGGATTTGCCTACGAATCCCGCCTACACGCTTGGACCGGGTATTCCAGGGACCCGGCGGTGCCTACCCTCCTGCGTCCCCCCTTCGTTGATAACGCGAACACGGTGGTACAGGAATGTTGACCTGTTTCCCATTGACTACGCCTTTCGGCCTCGCCTTAGGGACCGACTAACCCTGACCTGACGAACATTGGCCAGGAAACCTTAGGCTTACGGGGACGATGATTCTCACATCGTTTATCGCTACTTATGCCGGCATAATCTCTTCTCTGCAATCCAGCTGTCCTTGTCGGTCAACCTTCACCTCACAGAGAATGCTCCCCTACCGCTCATCCCGTAAGGGACAAGCCCGCAGCTTCGGTTGTAAACTTAAGCCCCGTTACATTTTCGGCGCAGGCACACTCGACCAGTGAGCTATTACGCACTCTTTCAAGGATGGCTGCTTCTAAGCCAACCTCCTGGCTGTCTGAGCACACCCACAACCTTTCCCACTTAGCTTACAATTAGGGACCTTAGCTGGCGGTCTGGGCTGTTTCCCTTTTGACCACGGACCTTAGCGCCCGTAGTCTGACTCCCGGAGATCCAGTAGCGGCATTCGGAGTTTGGTTGAGTTCGGTAGCGCGGTAACGCCCCTAGCCCATCCAGTGCTCTACCTCCGCCACGGTTACTCCAAGGCTAGCCCTAAAGCTATTTCGGGGAGAACCAGCTATTACGAGGTTTGATTAGCCTTTCACTCCTACCCACAGCTCATCCGAGCTTTTTGCAACAAACAACGGTTCGGGCCTCCTCCATCTGTTACGACGGATTCACCCTGGCCATGGGTAGATCACCTCGCTTCGGGTCTATTCTACGCAACTGAGCGCCCTATTCGGACTCGCTTTCGCTACGGCTCCGTCTTGTCAACTTAACCTTGCTACGCAGAATAACTCGCCGGCTCATTAAGCAAAAGGCACGCGATCAGGCATTCCCCTTGCGGGGCATAGCCCTTTCGCTGCTTGTAGGTATACGGTTTCAGGTTCTATTTCACTCCCCTCACCGGGGTTCTTTTCACCTTTCCCTCACGGTACTGGTTCACTATCGGTCATCAGAGAGTATTTAGCCTTGGAAGGTGGTCCTCCCAGATTCCCACAAGGTTTCTCGAGCCCCGTGGTACTCAGGACCTGCATTCAACGAGCCAACCTGCTTTCGCATACGGGACTGTCACCCTCTGTGGTTGGCCTTTCCAGACCATTCCGCTAACAGGTTGGTTTGTCACTCGTCGACACCGCTGTACC